>NZ_JAEKCY010000012.1:0-176733 GCF_016405475.1 Pseudomonas sp. MF6767
CACGGGATCCATTCCCACGCGGAGCGTGGGAACGATCTTAGTCTTCGGTCGAGTACATCCACCGCAACAACGAGTGCCGTCCGCTGATCCCCAACTTGATCGCCGCACGCTTGAGGTAGCTCTCGATAGTGTTGACCTTCAACGCCAATTGCTCGGCCAACTCCGGCGCGGTGCGCCCGGCCAGCAGGCCTACGCACACTTCCAGTTCACGGTTGGACAAGGTCAGCCCCGATTGCAGCAGGCGCTCCTGGATGCGTCGGCGCAAGGTGTCGATGCCCTGGGGTTGAGGCACTGCGCACGGGCTGTCCGGGAGCGATGGCTGCAGCGCGGTGATGTGTTTTTCCACCATGGGCAGCAACAGCGTGGAGAAGTCCTGGAGCATGCTGCGCTCTTGCGCGGAAAAGCTGTCGGACGGGTGCGAGCGATACACCGACAGTACATAGCGCACATCGTCCTTGCGGCGCGTGAGGTGCAGTTGTGCGGCGAGTTGCTCGCTGCCCAGAGCCGCCACCGAATCGGTGTACACCGGGCTGATCTTGCGGCGGCCAAGGCCTTCGCGGCTGACTTGCAATTGGGTGATATGGGTGGCGTCCACTGCCAATTGGGTAAGGATCAGGTCATGCAGCATGCGTGGGAAATGGCGGCTGCCGGTGCTGGCGATGACCTTGCCTATCTGTGGGAACAGGTGTGAGTTCATCAATTCGTCCATGAGTTTCGTGCAGGTATTGGGCCTTATAGCGACGGGGGTTAAGAAGGTAACTAATGTGAATAACCTGCAGTGATAGTGCGTCCCGCCGCTGACATGCTAGTACAGCCTGGCTAAAGGAGGGGGATCCAATCTGCGAAAAAAAACATTAAACAGGCAGAGCGGCAGTCGGATCCTTCCGACCGCCGCCCAGGCACCGCATAACCCATGGGGTTGGACGCTATTTCATCGCATACGCCGCTGTCGCAATGGGCCGCAGGTTGGCAGCGCTGCACTTGGCCAGGGCCTGATGGATATCGGCCAGCAGGTCGGCAACGTCTTCAAGCCCCACCGACAAACGCACCAGCCCCTCGCTGATACCGTGCTGCGCCCGTTGTTCGGGCGTGTAGGTGGAGTGGGTCATGCTCGCCGGGTGTTGGGCCAGTGATTCGGCATCCCCCAGGCTGACTGCGCGGGTGAACAGTTGCAGTGCGTTCATGAAGCGCTGGCCGGTTTCGAGGCCGCCCTTGAGTTCAAAGGCGATCATGCCGCCGGGCAGTTTCATTTGCCGGTTTGCCAGTTCGTATTGTGGGAAAGAACGCAGACCGGGGTAGGTTACCCACTGCACCGCAGGGTGCGCCTGCAGCGCCTCGGCCACCGCTTGGGCGTTGCTGCAATGGCGGTCCATGCGCAGGCCCAGGGTCTTGAGGCCGCGCATCAGCAATGCGGCGTCCTGGGGCGACATCACCGCGCCGGTCAGGTCCTTGAGCCCTTGCAGGCGAATGCGCTGCGCCAGGGCCTGGTTGCTCACCGCGATGCCTGCGGTAATGTCGCCGTGGCCACTGAGGTATTTGGTGGCCGAGTGCACCACCACATCGGCACCCAGTTCCAGGGGACGTTGCAGATAGGGGGTGCAATAAGTGTTATCGACCACCACGGTGACATTTGGCTGCTGATGGGCCAGTTCGGCCACGGCGGCGATGTCGATCAGGCGCAGGTTGGGGTTGGCCGGGGTCTCGCAGTAGAGCATGCGGGTGGCCGGGGAGAACGCTGCTTGCAGGGCGGTGAGGTCGGTCAGGTCGACATGCCGCACCTTGATGCCGAATTCGCTCAGGCCGTGGTGCAGCAGGGCGAACGTACAACCATAGAGCGTCTGGCTGACGATGATCTCGTCGCCCGGGCGCAACAGAGTCCAGAACGTCGCGGCAATCGCGCCCATGCCGGAGCTGAACGCCACGGCGGCCTCGCCGTTTTCCAGGCTGGCCATGCGTGACTCCAGCAGGGCCAGGGTCGGGTTGGAAATGCGCGTATAGAAGTGGCCGCTGGCTTCGCCGGCAAAGCAGGCGGCGCCGTATTCGACGGTGGGAAAGGCGAAGGTCGCAGACAGATAGATCGGCGGGACGAGTGCGCCGTGGTGGTCCTGGGCGTCATAGCCGTGGTGTATGGCACGGGTGGAAAAGCCGAATGTGGTGTGTTTATTGTGCATGTCGGGCGCTCCTTATTTCCTACAATGCTATGCTCATAACCACGGATGAACCTTGCAAAAAAGCCCGGAAAAACCTGCGTTTGTGGATCAAACACCGATAAAAATAATGATTAGAGGCACGTTATGCCCATCAAGCTGGACCGCACCGATAAAGCCCTTTTGAACGCGTTGCAGGGCAATGCCCGCCTGACCGTGGCCGAGTTGGCCGAGCGGGTGGCGCTCACCACTTCACCGTGCTGGCGTCGGGTGCGCACCCTGGAAGAAAGTGGGGTGATCAGTGGCTACCAGGCGATTCTCTCGCCCAAGGCACTGGGCTACGGGGTGACCGCGTTCGTCAGCATCATGATGGAAAGCCACACCCAGGAAATTGCCCGGGCGTTCGAGCAACGTCTGTTGGCCATCCCAGAAATTGTGGCGTGCCATAACGTCTCTGGGCGCTATGATTTTTTGCTGGAAGTGGTGGCCAAGGACCTGGAATCGTTCGGTGAATTTGCCCGAGAGGTCTTGCAGACCTTGCCTTGCGTCAAGGAGATCTATTCGAGTTTTTCCTACAAGTCGGTAAGGCCGCTGCGGGTAATTCCGCTGCCGGGTTGAGGCACGGCTTAGCGCTTCAGTCGACATCGTGTGGATACCCAGGCAAATCGAAGACGAAAAAAAACCGGCTGATCAGGCCGGTTTGGGGGGGGCCGCCAACAGTGCGGGGTTATACGTGGGTGCTCAGCAGACGCTCGGCACCGCCTTCAGCCAGGCCACGTTCCTGCAGACGATCAGCACCGCCTTCAGCCAGGCCACGTTCCTGCAGGCGATCGGCACCGCCTTCAGCCAGGCCACGTTCCTGCAAGCGATCAGCACCGCCTTCAGCCAGACCACTTTCCTGCAAGCGATCAGCACCACCTTCAGCCAAACCACGTTCTTGCAGACGATCCGCGCCACCTTCGGCAACACGGGTTTCTATCAGGCGATCCGCGCCGCCTTCAGCGACAACCGGGTGGGCAAAAGCGTTTGCAGCGAGTACCGAGAAAGCGAGGCTAAGCAAGAGTTGGCGTTTCATGATGATGTGCTCCGAGTGTTTTAGTTGGGTGCCGTTTGGCATGGGTTTGATGTTACGCGTTGCATTTTTTTAGAGAACTTCATTGCGCTGATGGTGACTATCGATGCCAACGATGGTCCCGCTGGCGGGACCATCACTGCGGCCGTCATGGCATTTGCGGCAGTTCGTTGGGGCGCAGGTCAAACACCAGTACTTCAGCGTCTTCGCCGTGGCTCAGGCGGATCTGGCGTTCGTCCCGTACGCGTACACCGTCGCCTTCCTGCAAGCGCTGGCCGTTGAGTTCAACGCTGCCGCGCGCCACATGGATGTAGGCGTAGCGATCCGGTGCCAGCTCCAGGCGGGCACTTTCGTCAGCGTCGAACAGCCCGGCATACACCCGTGCGTCCTGGCGCACTTTCAGCGAACCGTTGGCGCCCTCCGGCGAGATGATCAACTGCAAACGCCCGCGTTTTTGCGCTTCTGTGAAGTGCTCCTGCTGATAGCGCGGCTTGGCGCCTGCTTCGTTGGGCACGATCCAGATTTGCAGGAAGTGCACGCCATGACGCTGGCTGTGGTTGAACTCACTGTGGGCTACGCCGCTGCCCGCGCTCATCAGTTGCACATCGCCGGGGCGGATCACCGAGCCGGTGCCCAGGGTGTCCTTGTGTTCCAGCGCGCCTTCGAGCACGTAGGAGAAGATCTCCATGTCACGGTGCGGGTGCTGGCCGAAGCCTTTGCCTGCGGCGACGCGGTCGTCGTTGATCACCAGCAGGTCGGAAAAACCCTGTTCCTTGGGGTTCCAGTAGTTGGCGAAAGAGAAGGTGTGGAACGACTTCAACCAACCGTGATTGGCGGCGCCGCGTTCGGAAGCTTTGCGAAGGGTCAGCATGGTCCAGTCCTCAAGTGAGCGCGGGCTGCGAGATGCAGAGCGCTTGCGTTGAGAAGAAGGTTAATGGTTAACGAATGATTGATTAAGAAGATGAAAATAGAATAACTGTCTCTTTGAAGTTGACAGTCAAAGTCGTGCCATAATGCCCGTCGCACTCCTTCTCGATGGACATTTCCCGCTTATGAAAACCGTGGCCATGGCGCTGTTCCCGGACTTCCTGCTGCTCGACATGGCCGGGCCGCTGGAAGTGTTTTCGATTGCCAACCGCTACCTGCCGGCGGCCGACCACTACCAGATCCTGACCATCGGCACTGAGCCCGGTCCGTTGCAGGCCTCCAATGGCGTGAGCGTGCAGACCGACCTGCTGTTGGAACAGGCCCAGGCGGCTTATGACCTGCTGTTGGTGCCGGGCGGCCCCGGCGCCTATAACGAATGCCACCCCGCGTTGTTGCCCTGGCTCAAAGCTGCGGCGCCACGGGCTCGGCGTTTTGGCTCGATCTGCACCGGCGCTTTTGTGCTCGGCCACGCAGGTTTGCTCGACGGGCACCGCGTGACCACCCATTGGCACTACACCGAGCGGTTGATCAAGGCGTTTCCCGGCGCCATCGTCGAGACCGATCGCATCTATTTGCAGGACGGGCGGCTGATTACCTCTGGCGGCGTCACTGCGGGTATCGACCTGGCCCTGTCGGTCGTGGCCCAGGACCATGGCAAGCAAGTGGCGGTGGATGTGGCCAAAGTGCTGCTGGTGGTGATGAAGCGCCAGGGCGGCCAGGCCCAGTTCAGCCCGATGACTGCCGCCGTGGCGCCTCAGGAAACTCCGATCACCCGCGTGCAGAACCACGTCCTGGCGCATCTGGATCAACCCTTTACCATCGAGTCCATGGCTGAGTTGGCCGGAATGAGCGCACGCCACTTCGCGCGGCTGTTCGCCAAGGACGTGCAGATGACGCCCATGGCGTTCCTGCAGGGCGCGCGCATCGACCGGGCCCGGCACCTGCTGGAAACCACCGACCTGCCGCTCAAGACCGTGGCCTTCCACGCAGGCTTTGGCAGCGTGCGGCATATGCGTTTTCTGTTCAGCGAAAAGCTCGGGCTGAACCCTACCCAATACCGACAACAGTTCAGTTAACGACACCATGTCCGTCTCAGGCACCCGATTGTCCGTATCGCTCCCCGTGCCAGCATTGTCCTGTCATCGCCAACTGGCAAGATAGCGTCGAGCCCATGGAAAAAGGATGCGCAGGCACTCAAGCACGGGTGTTTCAGCGCTGTGACGGACATGCAAAATGCTACGGCGGTGAGCTTTGGCCCCTACACCTTTCATCGGCAGCAGCGCCTGGTCAGCAAGGCGGGCTGGCCGGTGCCACTGGGCGGGCGAGCCTTGGATATTCTCGCGGTACTGCTCGAAGCGCCCGGGCACTTCGTCAGCAAGGCGACCCTGATCGAACGGGTGTGGCCCAACAGCGTCGTTGAAGACAGCAACCTGCGTGTGCATATCGCCGCGCTGCGTCGTGCCCTTGACGGCCAACGCTGGATCCTCAATCACCCCCAGCGCGGTTACTGCTTCGCTGCGCCTGCGCAGGACGCGCTGCCGACGCTGCTGCCTCAGCACAACCTGGCTGCACGGCTCAGCCCGGTGTGGGGGCGAGATGAACTGGTGGGCGTGCTGGCGCGACGGTTGCCTGTGCAGCGGTTATTGACCCTCACCGGCGTGGCCGGCATTGGCAAGAGCACGCTGGCCCTGGCCCTGGCCGAGCGGGTATTGCCGCGTTATCGCGACGGCGTATGGTGGGTCGACATGGCCGTTGTGCAAACCCCGAGCGAACTGCTCGGTAGCCTGGCCAGGGTGTTGCAGTTGCATTCGACGCCCGCGAGCCTCAACGAACTGGGCCGGCGCCTGGCCTCGCGCCACGTGTTGCTGGTACTCGACGGCGCTGACCTGCTGCTGGGCGCGTGTCGACAACTGATGCGTGCGCTGCGCGAGGCGGCGCCGGGCATCAGCGTGCTGATCACCAGTCGCGAAGCCTTGCTGGCCCCTGGCGAGTGGATAGTACGTGTGCCTCGGCTGGCAGTGCCGTCGCCAAAGGCGTTGGCCAATGTCGAGCAGGCGATGGCCTGTCCTGCGGTGCAACTGTTCGTGGCGCGCGCGCGTGCCAATCAGCAGGGGTTTGATTTGCGGCCCCAGGACCTGGCGCCGCTGGGCGACCTGTGTCGGCGTCTGGACGGCCTGCCGTTGGCCCTGGAATTGGCGGCCGCCCAGGTGGATGCGTTGGGCATCGGCGGTGTGCAGATGCAAGTACGCACAGGCTTGCAAGTGCTGGCCCGTGGGCGCCGCACGGCAGTGGAGCGCCATCGCTCACTGACCGCGGCCCTGGATTGGAGCTACGAGCGCTTGAGCCTGCCGGAGTGCTGGCTGTTTCTGCAATTGAGTCTGTTCAAGATGGCAGTCACCTTACCCACCCTGAGTGACCTGGTGACCGGTACCGAGCTCGAACATGCCGACCTGTCTTACCTGCTGGCGCGCCTGGTCAACGTCTCGCTGCTGAGCGTCGAGCCCGGCCTGGGCCCGGCGCGCTATCGGCTGCTCAACTGTGTGCGCAGCTACGCCCTGGGGCAACTGCGCGACCCGCGTCAGGTCGCGCGTTTGCAGCAGGGCTACGCGCCTTGCCTGGGGGCGTTCTCAGGCCGGCCGTTTGTCCTGCAACTCGTCGAGCAGGCAGCGCACGCGCAGTAGATCCTGAGTGGCGAAGCCTTCGCTGAAACGTGCGTGGATTGAACTGAGCAAGTCCCTGGCGAGCTGAATGCGCCCCTGCTGTTGCCACA
Organism: Pseudomonas sp. MF6767; assembly: GCF_016405475.1. NCBI lineage: Bacteria > Pseudomonadati > Pseudomonadota > Gammaproteobacteria > Pseudomonadales > Pseudomonadaceae > Pseudomonas > Pseudomonas sp. MF6767. Next base: position 6,917 of record NZ_JAEKCY010000012.1, read on the forward strand.
GTTGCGCCAGGGCTGCGCCGCAGCGCAGCTCCCAGGCCAGGGCGCCTTGCTGGTGCGCCAGGCCCAGCGCCTCCAGCAGCAGGGTTTCAGTGGTGTGCTCATCCTCTAGCTGCAAGGCGTACACCCGCAGAATCTCCGGGGCGCACCAGCCCGCAGCGCCACTGCGCGCACGTTCCAGGGTTGGTGCATCCACGGCATGGGTGCCGAAGGTGATCAAGGTGTCTTGGATCAGACCCAGGCCCTGCCAATCCGGTTGGCCAAGAATACCGGCGTAATGTCCGGCCCAGGTCTGGAACAACTGCACAGAATGCTTGTGCGACTGCTCCAGCAGCAGCCTTTGCAGGGCTTGGGCGTCGTCTTCGGCGCCGTTGTAGCGGGCGATCACCACCCCAGCCAGGGCCAGGGTGTAGCAAATCGAGGTGCCGTGGTTGATCTGTAGCGCCAACTCCAAAGCCTGACTGGCGGTGCGCCAGGCGCGCTCGGGAAAGCCCTGCAACCACAGGATTCGCGCCAGCACGGTCAAGGAGGCGACGCCCTGGTCGTACTGCACGCCAACCCCGAAGGCAAAGCGGTTCACGTGACCGCTTTGGGACATGCGCTGCAGCACCTGCTCGGCGTGGTGCCGGGCGAGCGTCTGGTTGCCGGTGTAATGCTGACCCAGCGCACGCAGCCGCTGCGCGCTAAGGCCCAGCAACGGCTCGGTGCGTGGGTCGAGGCGTTCAAACTGCACACTCAGCGCCTGCGCTGGGCCGTAGCGCCCGGCGCACAGGTTCACCGCCATCAGCCCGGAGACCGCCCGCAACTGGCCGCCAAGGTCCTGGGTTGTCTCGGCCAGGCGTGCGGCACCCTCGAATGCCGCAATGGTCCGAGGTGCGGCGCCCATGGCGTGGTAGGAGAGGCTGCCCAGGGCCAATTGCAGTTGCAGGGTCAATTGCGTGCAGGGCGCGGTGACCTGGCCGATCAGCGCCAGCGCCTGGTCCACATAGCCGCCGTGCTCACGCAGCAACGACAACTCTTGCCACAGCGGCATCGCGCTGACCGTCAGGCGGATAGCCAGCAGCTGCGCACCGTCGTCAGCAAAGCCCCAGTCGAGGGCGGCACGCACGTCTTCGCGCAGCGGTGCGTAACGGTCGATCCACGGCTGTGTGGCGATCAGGTCCCAGTCGCCTTGGGCCTGTTCCATCAGCGCCAGGCAGCGTGCAGCGTGGCGCTCTCGTGTGGCATGCAGTTCGCAGGCCTGGCTGAGCTTTTCCAGGGCGTAGGTGCGGGTGATGTCCAGCAGGCGATAGACCATCTCGTCATCGCTTGCTTCCACGTTCAACAACGACTTGGCCACCAGTTGCGTAATGGAGCCCAGCACTTCGGCGGGGGCCACTTGCTCCCCGGCGATCACCGCCGCTGCGCTGACCAGGCTGAAGCCGCCACGGAAGACCGCCAGGCGGCGCAGGCAGATTTGCTCGCACGCCGTTAGCAGGTCAAAGCTCCAGTCGAGCGTGGCGCGCAGGGTCTGCTGGCGGGGCAGGGCACTGCGTCGGCCGCGGGTCAGCAGCCGAAAGTTGTCTTCCATCTGCACCAGCAGGCCCGGCAAACCAAACCGTTCGATTTGCGCGGCCACCAGTTCGATCGCCAGGGGAATGCCGTCCAGGCGCTGGCAGATATCAATCGCCAGGGGCAGTTCAGCGTCGCTGAGGGCAAAGCTCTCCTGGTGGGACATGGCGCGCTCGATCAGCAATTGCATGGCCGGGTAACCCAGGGCCTGGGCGCGGTTGCCGGTGGCGGGCGGGCAGGCCAGCGGCTCAAGGCGCTGCACATATTCACCTTCGGCGCGCAGGGCTTCGCGGCTGGTGGTGAGGATGTGCAGGTGCGGTGCATGGCGCAGCAGGGTTTCACTGATCAGGGCGATGTCGTCGAGCAGGTGCTCGCAGTTGTCGATCACCAGCAGCATCTGGCGTGCCTGCAGACTGCGGGCGAGGCTGGCCAGGGAGGCATTCTCGCCCGGTGTCAGGCCGAGCAGGGCGGCGAGGTTGGGCAGGATCATGGACGCGGCACTGAGCGGCGCCAGGTCCAGCAGGTGAATACCGTCGCGGTAATGCCCGATCAGCAATTCCGCGACCCGCAGGGCGACGGTGGTCTTGCCGATGCCTCCGGCGCCGGTCAGGGTGATAAAGCGCTGCTGCGGCAGTTGTTGTACCAGGGCGTCGATCAGCGCTTGGCGGCCGATCATGCGCGTGCGCCGCAGGGGCAGGTTATGGCTGGGGCGTTGGGGCGCACCGTCGGTGGGCAGCGTCATGGGTTCGATGCTCAGTGGCGCAACAAAACTGTAGCCGCGCTGGGCGACCGTGACGATATAGCGCTGCCCGGCCTGGCCGTCGCCCAGTGCCTTGCGCAACGCAGCCATGTGCACCCGCAGGTTGCCGTCTTCCACCACGCTTTTGGGCCAGACCCTTGCGATCAACTCCTGTTTGCTCACCACATTGCCGGCGTGCTCCAGCAGGATCAGCAGAATGTCCACCGCCCGCCGCCCCAGGCGCAGCGGGCGGCCGGCCTCCAGCACCAGGCGCTGGCGCGGGTGGATGCGGTAGGGGCCGAAATGCACGGCCTGGTCGCTCAAGTCATTCATGGCTGCCCAGGTTCTGGAGGAAGGGAGCGACCAGCATATTCCAGGTACGTGCAGACCACTAGGCAGCGATCACATCAGGTTTGCTGCGCGAGTGGTGATTTCGCCAGGTCATCGGGTTGACGCCTTCGCTGCGGGTGAACATATGGCAGAAGTGCGCCTGGTCGCAAAAGCCACATTCCAGGCTGATCTGGGTGAGGCTCAGGGACGAGCCGGTAATCAGTTCCTTGGCGCGCTGGATGCGTTGCTGGCGAATCCATTCCTGGGGCGACAGCCCGGTGGTGCACTTGAAGGCGCGGGAAAAATGGCTGCGCGACAAGGCGCAGGCCTGGGCCAGGTCGGCGATCGCCAGGCTTTCGCCGAGGTTGGCGAGGATCAGTTGCTTGGCGATGCGCTCGCGCCGGGGGCACAGGCCACCGGTGGCGGGCAACCGGGGGGAATATTGCTCGAGTCGGGCCATGACAAATATCCGCAGTCGATGGGAACGTTCCCGGTGGATGGGTGCAGTGTAGACGCGCTTCATCTTGTTGCCGGAGCGCCTGGCTGACGAGTTAATCGTTGTTAATTTCGCCAGGTGCGGTGCCGGAAAAGACAGCACAGCTATGCAATCCCAGGCGTGCAGTGCATGCTTCCCTGGCCCCCTGGAAAACGTTTGGATAGCGCCCATGAACCGCAACGATCTGCGCCGCGTCGATATGAACCTGCTGGTGATTTTCGAAGCCTTGATGTTCGAGAAAAACCTGACCCGAGTCGCCGAAAAACTGTTTATCGGCCAACCGGCAGTGAGCGCCGCGCTGGGCCGTTTGCGCGATTTGTTCGACGACCCGTTGCTGCTGCGTAACGGCCGTGCCATGGAACCCACGGCGCGCGCACTGGCGATACTCAAGGAGCTGCAACCTGCCATGGACACCATCTCGGGCGCCGTCAGCCGCGCCAAGGATTTCGACCCCTCCACCAGCTGCGCGGTGTTTCGTATCGGCCTGTCCGATGATGCGGAGTTCGGGCTGTTTCCGTCGTTACTCAGCCGCCTGCGCGAAGAAGCGCCAGGCATCATCGTGGTGGTGCGCCGCGCCAATTACCTGTTGATGCCTTCGCTGCTGGCCAGCGGTGAAATCTCCGTGGGGGTCAGCTACACCACCGATCTGCCGGCCAATGCCAAGCGCAAGAAACTGCGCGATATCCCCTGCAAGGTCCTGCGCGGCGATGACGGCGAGGCGCCGCTGACCCTGGATGATTACTGCGCCAGGCCCCATGCAATGGTGTCGTTCTCCGGTGACCTGAGCGGCAATATCGACCTGGACCTGGCCCGCATCGGCCGCTCGCGCCGCGTGGTACTGGCGGTGCCGCAGTTCAGCGGGTTACGGGCGTTGCTGGCGGGGACGCAGATTATCGCGACCGTGCCGGATTACGCCGCGTGCGCGTTGACCGAAGGCACACGCCTGCGCGCCGAGGACCCGCCGTTTGCGATTGATGCTGCGGAGCTGTCGATGGTGTGGAGCGGGGTGCATGACAACGACCCGGCGGAGCGGTGGCTGAGGGGCAGGATTGCGGAGCATATGGCGCGGGCCACATAGATTTGCCGGCCATTGCAGGAGCGAGCTTGCTCGCGAAAAACTCCCAGGCGCCACGTTTATTCAGAAAGTAGGGGTTATCGTTGACGTTTTTTGCGCGCAAGCCCGCTCCTGCAACAAGCCAAACAGCACATACATCCAATTCTCCCCAGCCGCCAAGCCGCCAGACTCTCCCCATCGCTCAATACTCCGGGGAAGCACTCAGCCATGGATTCAACCACCAACACCGGCCCCGACGAAGTCGTCACCCTGGTCGTCAAGCACCGGGTCAAACCCGGTTTTGAAGTCGAGTACGAAGCCTGGTTGCGCCGCATCGTGCGCATCGCGGGCGAACGCCCTGGGCACCTTGGTGTTGACGTGGTGCGCAGCCAGCAAAACGGCATGGCGCTGTTCACTTGCGTGCTGCGCTATAGCTCCACCAGCGCCCTTGAGCTGTGGCTCGGCTCCCCGCAACGCCAGGCCCTGATCGACGAAGCCGCGCCGATGCTGGCGGACGGCGACCAGACGGAAATCGGCGCGGCCAATGAATTCTGGTTCACGCCCCAGGCCGAGGGTGGTGCCAAGCCGCCGCGCTGGAAGCAGGCGGTGGTCAGCCTGTTTGTGATCCTGCCGCAAACCCTGCTGCTGCCGTTTATCTGGGGGCCGATCCTGCGGTTGCACCCGTTTCTGTCCAATTACGTGGTCTCCACCTTCCTGGTCACCCTGACCATCGTGTTGCTGGTGGTGTACCTGCTGATGCCGGCGGCCACCCGCCTGTTCGCTCCCTGGCTTGAAGCCTCTGTAAAGGAAACCCTATGAACGCCGATCTGATTCTGTTCAATGGCCAGTTCCACACCGTGGACCGGGAAAACCCACGCGCCACCGCCGTGGCCATCCACCAAGGGCGCTTTGTCGCCGTGGGTACCGACGGCGAAGCCATGGCCCTGCGCGGCAGCGGCACCCAGGTCATCGACCTCAAGGGCCGCACCGTAATTCCCGGCCTCAACGACTCGCACTTGCACCTGATTCGTGGCGGGTTGAACTACAACCTTGAACTGCGCTGGGAAGGCGTGCCGTCCCTGGCCGATGCCTTGCGCATGCTCAAGGACCAGGCCGACCGCACGCCCACGCCGCAATGGGTACGCGTGGTGGGCGGTTGGAACGAATTCCAGTTCGCCGAAAAGCGCATGCCCACCCTGGAAGAACTCAACCAGGCCGCCCCGGACACCCCGGTGTTCGTGCTGCACTTGTACGACCGCGCCTTGCTCAACCGCGCAGCCCTGCGGGTGGCGGGCTACACCAAGGACACGCCGAACCCGCCGGGCGGTGAGATCGTGCGCGACAGCAACGGCAACCCCACCGGCATGCTGGTGGCGCGGCCTAACGCGATGATCCTGTATGCGACCTTGGCCAAGGGCCCGAAACTGCCTTTGGAATACCAGGTCAACTCCACCCGCCAGTTCATGCGGGAACTCAATCGCCTGGGCCTGACCAGCGCCATCGATGCCGGCGGCGGCTTCCAGAACTACCCCGATGACTACGCGGTGATCGAGCAACTGGCCAAGGATCAACAGTTGACGGTGCGCATCGCCTACAACCTGTTCACCCAGAAGCCCAAGGAAGAGCTCAGCGATTTCAAGAACTGGACCGGCAGCGTCACCCTGCATCAGGGCGATGACTACCTGCGCCATAACGGGGCCGGCGAAATGCTGGTGTTCTCGGCGGCGGACTTTGAAGACTTCCTCGAGCCCCGCCCGGACCTGCCGCTGACCATGGAACAGGAGCTGGAACCGGTGGTGCGCCACCTGGTGGAACAGCGCTGGCCGTTCCGTCTGCACGCCACTTACGACGAGTCCATCTCGCGCATGCTTGACGTGTTCGAGAAGGTCAACCGCGATATTCCGTTCAATGGCTTGCCGTGGTTCTTCGACCACGCCGAAACCATCACCCCGAAAAACATCGAACGTGTGCGTGCCCTCGGTGGCGGTATTGCGATTCAGGATCGCATGGCGTTCCAGGGCGAATACTTTGTCGAGCGCTACGGCGCCAAGGCCGCCGAAGCCACACCGCCGATCAAGCGCATGCTGGCCGAAGGCGTGCCGGTTGGGGCGGGCACCGATGCCACCCGCGTGTCGAGCTACAACCCCTGGACCTCGCTGTACTGGATGGTCAGCGGCCGTACCGTCGGTGGCCTGGAGCTGCACGCCGAGGGCTTGCCGCGCCTTACCGCATTGGAGCTGTTCACCCACGGCAGCGCCTGGTTCTCGTCCGAGCAGGGCAAGAAAGGCCAGATCAAGGTCGGTCAATTGGCGGATGTCGCCGCGTTGTCGGCGGACTTTTTCAGTGTCGAGGAAGAAGCTATCAAGTGGATCGAGTCGGTGCTGACAGTGGTCGGCGGCAAGGTCGTGTACGGCGCTGGCGACTTCGAAGATTTCGCACCGCCACGAGTACCGGTGCTGCCCGACTGGTCGCCGGTGGTCAAGGTGCCAGGGCACTGGCGCCCGACGTCGCCGATGCAGGCCCAGGTTCACCAGTGCAGCGGCCCCTGTGGCGTGCATGCCCACAGCCATGAAAAAGCGCGCCTTTCCAGCGTGCCGGTCAGCGACTTCCAGGGTTTCTGGGGGGCGTTCGGCTGCTCCTGCTTTGCTTTTTGAAAAACACCCCATCCCCAAAGGAGTTACCCATGACTTACAAGCGCTTGAACAAAGACGATGCTGTTGTGCTGTTGGTTGATCACCAGACCGGCCTGATCTCCCTGGTGCAGGATTTCTCCCCCAACGAGTTCAAGAACAACGTGCTGGCCCTGGCCGACGTGGCGAAGTTCTTCAACCTGCCGACCATCCTGACCACCAGCTTTGAAAGCGGCCCCAACGGCCCGCTGGTGCCTGAGCTCAAAGAACTGTTCCCCGACGCGCCGTACATTCCGCGCCCTGGCCAGATCAACGCATGGGACAACGAAGATTTCGTCAAGGCCGTCAAGGCGACCGGCCGCAAGCAGATCATCATTGCCGGTGTGGTGACCGACGTGTGCGTGGCATTCCCGACCCTGTGTGCCCTTGACGAAGGCTTCGAGGTTTTCGTGGTCACCGACGCTTCCGGCACCTTCAACGAAACCGTGCAACAAGCCGCCTGGGCGCGTATGACCGCCGCCGGTGCGCAACTGGTCAACTGGTTCTCCGTGGCCTGCGAGCTGCAAGTGGACTGGCGCAACGATATGGAAGGCCTGGCCAACCTGCTTTCGCCGCGCATTCCCAACTACCGCAACCTGATGAACAGCTACTCGGCGTTCGCTGCCAAGTAACCTGCTCTGTAAAACACCGCAAAACCCTGTGGGAGCTGGGCTTGCCCGCGATTGCGATGCATCAGTCAACAGTATTGCTGGCTGATACACCGCTATCGCAGGCAAGCCAGCTCCCACATGGGTTTATATTGCCCACAACATCAGCGCCTGACACAGCTCCAACATTTGATGGTGTTCACATTTTGGTTTGTGGTGTGACCACTGACGGGCTATAAAACAGCCTATCGTCCCCTGAGAAGCGACAATGAACCCCTTCGAAGACATGCGCCTGTTCTGCCAGGTCATGGAATCCGGCAGTTTCACTGCCGCCGCCGAGCAATTGGGCTTGTCCAAGCAATTCGTCAGCCGCCGCCTGATCCAACTGGAAGACCGCCTGGGCGTACGCCTGCTCAACCGCTCCACACGGCGCCTGGACGTCACGCCGCTGGGCCAGAGTTACTACGAGTCGGCCTTGCGCCTGCTCGGTGAGGTGGAGCAAGTGGAGCAAGGCATCGCCGGCCAGAACAGCGAACCCCGCGGCACCATTCGCCTCAGTGCACCCTTGTCGTTCGCCATGGCGCACCTGGGTTGCCTGTTGCCGTTGTTCCTGCGCCAGCATCCGCAGGTCTGCGTTGAAGTCGACCTGAGCGACCGCCCGGTGGACTTGATCGGCGAAGGCTACGACCTGGTGCTGCGCATCGGCACCCTGGAAGACTCCACCCTGATCGCCCGGCGGATCGCCGCTATCGAGCGGGTGTATTGCGCCAGCCCCGACTACCTGGCGCTGCGGGGTACGCCATTGAAACCCGAGGATTTAGCCACGCACGACTGCCTGCCTTACGGCCACGGCCGTCAGGTGCAATGGCGTTTCAAAGGCAAGGTGCAAGCGTTGAGCGTCAGTGGGCGCATGCGCGTCAACAACGGTGACCTGCTGCGCGATACCGCGATAGCCGGTTTGGGCGTTACCTACCTACCGACGTTCATTGTCAGCGAGGCCTTGAAGGATGGGCGTCTGGTCAAGGTACTGGAGGACTTCGCTCCTGAGGCCTTGACCCTGTCGGCGGTGTACCCGCAGCACCGCCAGAGTTCACGCCCGGTGCAAGCGCTGGTGGAGTTCCTGCGCGAACGCCTGGCTAGCGGCTGCTGAACAGTTGGCGGATCAGGTTGGGCGTGCTGCCCGTCCACCGCTTGAACGAGCGCCGAAAATTCGCCGCATCGTTGAAATTCAGGTACGCCGCTACTTGCTCGTTACTCCACCCCTTGGCCTGGTACAGGTGCAACGCCACATGCTTGCGCACCCGGTCGACCTGTTGCTGAAAACCGGTGTCGTGCCGTTGCAACTTGCGCTTTAGCGTGGCCGGGCTCATGGCGAAGGTGTGGGCGGCCTGTTCCAGGCTTGGTGGCTGGCGCACGTGTTCGCGCAGGTAGGCATCGAGGCAGTCCAGAAAACTTGTGGCAAAGCCCAGTTGCTCGATTTGTTCAAGGGCTTGCTGGCGCGCGACCTGGCCCGCCGTGGCCGAAGCACCCGGCCAGGTGTGGGTGAGGTATTCACGGGGGAGGCACATCATGTTCAGAGGGCGTTCGAAGCGCGTGTGTTCGCCCAGATGCACCCAGTATTGCTCGACATACCGAGGTTCGGCGTGGCTGAAGCTGCACACCCACGGCAAGCGCTGGCCGCTGAGCCATTGGCTCATGGCAACCAGTGAAGTCATGCTGGCTTCGAGCAGAAAGCGCCAGTGTTCGCCGGCGCCGCAACTGTCCAACCAATACAGGTAAGCGTGGTGCTCATCCAGCTCCAGTTGCAGCGTGGCCAGCGGGCTGAGCAGCACTTGTTGCTGGATCAGGATATCCAGGGCCTGATGAAGGTTCTGTGCATGCCCCAGCGCATGACTGGCGGCGCCGTAGTAGCCGGGCAGCAGGCGTTGGCCAAACAGGAAACTGCTGTCATCGGCATCCAGCAGTTTGCGGCTGTTGCCGATCAAACCCAGGAACTGCTGCGGGCTCAACCGCGCATTGCCGGCCAGGATGTCTTCGTGGAACAGGCCGGTGCCGCGCAGTAGGCGATGGCTGTCGATGTCCCGGGACAAGCCCAGGTCGATCAACGTGGCGGGTTGATAGTGACCGGGGATGAAGCGGCTGTCGTTTTCATACCAGCTGGTTTTCACGGCCATTTCAGGCACTTTTCGCAAGGGGTTGCTTGGCCCGGGCCAGGCCCATATTCAGCCGTTTGAGCAGCTCGTGGGGTGACTCTTGCAAGGCCATCACCACCGCCGTGGTCGCCGTCAGTTGCAGGCGTTCGCCCTGTTGCCGGCTCTTGTGGGCGAGGCTCTGCACCGCGTGTTGCAACTCCAGCGCCAGGCCCTGGGCCTGGCGCTCGCCGGTGTTGGGCAGCAGCACCACAAAACGATCGCCCGCCAGGCGGCACAACAGGTCCTGGCGGCGCAGGTTGAGCAGCAGCACATGGCTGACCGCCTGTAGCACCGCATCACCCTCGGCATGCCCGTAGGCCTGGTTGATGGTGGCGAAGTTGTCCAGGTCCAGGGCCAACAACGACAGTGGTTGTTGCTGCGCTTGGCTGTCACGCAGGCTGTCGGCGAGTTGGCGCTTGAGGTAGTCGGCACCGGCCAGGGGCGTGAGTTTGTCGAACAGCCGATGCTCGCGAAACAACCGCTCGCGTTTTTCCATCTGTGCGCTGATCGCCAGTTGTTCGTGGTGCCAGTGATAAATGCCAATCGTCAGCAGGATCATGCCCACCGGCATTGGCCCTGACTCCAGCCAGTGATCCCAGGAGATGCTGTCAGGCAGGCGGATGAATTCGTCGAGGCTGTCGATCCACCAGGAAAAAAAGATGCACGACAGCCCCAGCGCCAGGTATTGGGTGACCCGTCCGGCGGGGCGGCTTTTCAATACCAGGCCCAGCCAGATCAGCGCGAGCAGCGCCGAACCGCCTTCGCCGATGATATCCAGCCACACCCATTCGCTGACGCTTTTGAGCTCGCCGCAGGCCAGGTGCAGGATCAGTCCGAGGTTGGCGGCGATCAGGAGCAATGCGAGTTTCCAGCGGTGGGGTTTGAGCACGGAAAACATGGCCACGGGTCCTTGGGCAAATGAGTAATGGGCGCCAGCACAGCAGATGGATGTGACGGTTGGATGACGGGCGGGGAGGGTCGAATCAGCTCATGCCCTTGGCACATTTTTCAGCTGAACATGGAACCCATGTGGGAGCTGGCTTGCCTGCGATAGCGGCCTGACAGTCGACACAGGGTGTCAGACCGAGTACATATCCCTTCCTGCGGTAACGGCCACTTAGGGTTCCGCTCTTACAGCGGGTCACTTTTGGAAAAGAGCCCCAAAAGTAACCAAAAGGGCTCTTGCCCCACCACTCGGCACCTCGCCCAGGCTCGGTGTGCCCGTAATCCGCCAGTGATTTGGGGGGCCGCCGCCACGCGCCATCCATGGCGCGGGGCGGCTAAACCGGCATCCCTGCCGGTTTACCCCCCAAATCCCTGTCGAATTCCGGCCAGCGTGGTTTGACGGGGCGCCTGAGATCAAAAGCAGATCAAGAGCAAGATCAAGATCAAGAGCGGCTCGCTTCGCATCGTGGTTACCTGAGCGGCACATTCGACTTCTCTGTCGATCGAACCGCCGCCTTCGCCGGCAAGCCAGCTCCCACAGGTTGAGTGAGGTCATTTCAGCTCATTTGTACCCTCCAGAAGCCTGTAAACCCCGCTTTGACAGGCTCTTCCCGCAACCCTGTCACAGAACCGTCACGCCCCATCCCTAGCGTGCCCTCCCAGTTGCCGGGCCCCTTGCCTGGCGCCAACGGATTCTTGGGGAGGGTTTCATGTACAAGCGCACCGGGCTCGTCAGCTTTACGCTTACCGCCTTGGCTCTGGCGATAGCCTGCGAGCGGCTCAACGCCGCGGAAGCGGCCACCGAGCATGTCGATGTGGTCGGCCAAGCCGCTGCGATCGACAGCGCCCTCAAGGAGCAGCGCTCTTCCGACAGTATCAAGAGCGTGGTGCATGCCGACGGCGTCGCCCAGTTGCCGGATGAGAACGTTGCCGAGGCGGTGCAGCGCTTGCCGGGCATCAGCGTTGAACGTGACCAGGGCGAAGGCCGCTTTGTCAGCGTGCGCGGCCTGGGCCCGGACCTCAACAGCGTGACCATCAACGGCACCCTGGTGCCATCCCCCGAGAGCGAGCGCCGCGCCGTGGCCCTCGATGTTCTGCCTTCGGAGTTGGTGCAGTCGCTGTCCGTGATCAAGACGCTCACACCGGACATGGACGCCAACTCCCTCGGCGGCACCGTCGATGTGAAAAGCCTTTCGGCGTTCGACCACAAGGGCCTGTTCTATACCGGCAGCACCGAGGCCAGCTACGACAAGAACACGCACCAGACCAGCCCCAAATTCTCCGGCGCCGCCAGTAACCGGTTCAGCCTCGGCGACGGTATCGACAACTTTGGCGTGGCCGCGGCCCTCAGTTGGCAGAAGCGTGATTTCGGCTCGGACAACGTCGAAACCGGCGGCGCCTGGGACTTCAGCAACGGCGCCCGGCTCAACGAATTCGAGCAGCGCGACTACGACATCAGCCGTGAACGCGCGGGTGGTGGCCTTAACTTCGATTACAAGCCCGATGACCTCAGCAGCTACTACCTGCGCACCCTCTACAGTCGCTACAAGGACACCGAAACCCGCAACGCTGCCAGCCTCGAGTTTGCAGACCCGCAAGCGCCCGGCGAATTGGGCGACGCCGAGGGCAAACGCAAGCTCAAGAACCGCGAGGAAACCCAGCAAATCCAGTCCTACGTAGTGGGCGGTGAACGCATGCTCGGCCTGTGGACCTTGAGCGGCCAGGCCGGTTACAGCCGTTCCAGTGAAGACAGCCCGGGGCATATTGCCGGTGCGACCTTCGACGGCGGTGACTTTGCCGACAGCGGCTTCTACGACACGGCCAAGCCGCGCCCGCTCGTTGGTAGCGGTTTCTACGACCCCGCCAATTTCAGCCTGGACAAAGTCGACTGGGAAAAACAGCACACCCAGGACACCGAGAAGAACCTGCGCCTGGACCTGGCCCGCGACTATGACCTCAGCGGTTACGCATCCCAGTTCAAGTTCGGCGGCAAGGTCAGCCGGCGCCACAAGGACAATGACCTGGAGGCCTGGGTCTACAAGGACCTGGATGAACAGGGCTTGAGCGATGAACAACTCAACCTAACGCAGTTCCAGAAGGGCAACGTCGACTACCGCCTCGGCCGCTTTGGCCCAGGTATCAGCGCGGGCAATATCCGTCAGTTGATCGGCGGCCTCAATCGCGATGACTTCTATGACCCGACCGAATCCACTGTCAACGACTTCACCATCCGCGAAGACATCAATGCCGGCTACCTGATGAACACCGTCGATATTGACGACTGGCGCTTCATCGCCGGTATGCGTTACGAGGGTACCGAGTTCGAAGCCAAGGGCACCGGTGCCACGGACGGCCAGTTCAGCGCCACCGAGACCAAGCGCCGTTATCACCACTGGCTGCCGGGCCTGCATGCGCGCTACCAGATTGACAAGAACACCCAAGTGCGCGCCGCCTGGACCAAATCGGTGGTGCGTCCGACCTTTGGCCAACTGGCCCCGGGTTTTGTGATCGACGATGACGAGGCCACGTTCGGCAACCCGGACCTCAAGCCTCTGGAATCGAGCAACCTGGACCTGGGCATCGAGCATTTCATGGGCCGTGCCGGTACCGTGTCGGCCTTCGTGTTCTACAAAGACGTCCAGAACTTCGTCTACAACACCGACGTGGCTGGTACCGGTGCCTGGGCCAACTTCGCCGAGGCGCACACCTTTGCCAACGGCGACAGCGCCAAACTGTATGGCCTGGAACTGGCCTACTCACAGAAGTTCGACTGGCTGCCTGCGCCATGGAACGGCCTGATGATCGGTGCCAACAGCACCTTCAGCCGTTCCAGCGCGGACATCGAGGGCTTCGACAGTGCCAGTGGGCGCAATCGCAAGCGCAACATCAGCCTGCCCAACCAGTCGGACACGGTCGGCAACCTGATGCTCGGCTGGGAAGACGACACCCTCAGCCTGCGCCTGTCGGCCAATTACAAATCGGCCTATTTGTATGAGTTGGCGTCGATCAATGACAAGGCCCATGACCTGCACGTCGACGCGCAAACCTTCGTTGATTTCAGTGCGCGCTACTCACTGACCAAGAACCTGCAGGTCAGCTTCGAGGCACAGAACCTCACCGACGAGTCGTACTTCGTCTACACCGGCCACCGTAGCTACAACGGCCAGTACGAAGAGTACGGCCCCACCTACAAGTTGGGCCTGACCTTCACCCATTTCTAACCCTGGCCCCTGTAGGAGCGAGCTTGCTCGCGAAAAACTTCAACGATGACGCGGGGCGCCTGAATGAATGCGGCGCCTGGGAGTTTTTCGCGAGCAAGCTCGCTCCTACAGGGCATCAGGGCAAGCCCTCCCAAACGGGATCTCCATTGTTTTCGAAGGATTGTCTGTTCATGAGAATTTCCAAGCTGTGCCTGCTGGTCGTACTGGTTAGCAGCGCCAATGCGTTCGCCACTGACCTACCGTTGACCCCGTGGGCACCCAGCCTGAACGCCCAAGCCGTGGCCTTCCTGCCCGGCGGCACCCAGCGCGTGGCCGCCAGTGCCCGCGACGGCCTGCTGCTGCTCGACGATAACGGCGCCGAACTGGCGCGCTTCAAAGGCCGTTTCAGCAGCCTCGACACACGCACTGCCGGCACTCAATCGCTGATCGCCAGCCTCGACAACGACCGCCAGCAGGCCTTGCTGATCGGTCTCGATGGCGCCGGCAAAACCTGGGGTACGCCGCAGTACCTGCCGACCCGCGACTTCGCGGTAAATAGCCTGTGCCTCTATCGCGATTCGGCTGCCAACCTGTTTGTGTTTCTGGTCGGTGAAGAGGGCAAGGGCGAGCAGTGGCTGGTGGGCAATGGTTCGACGCTGTTGGCCCAGGCGCAGCGTGTTCGCAACCTGCCACTGCCGCCATCGGCGCAATACTGCCAAGTGGATGATGCGGCCGAGCGATTGGTGGTGAACGAGCAAAACGTCGGCTGGTGGGCCTACCCGGCGCACCCGGAAGCCGAGGTGAAGCGCACGCCCGTGGCGCTGTTCTACGATCCCCAGCGCGAAGCAGGCGCCATGGCACTGGTGCCGGGCGGGATGCTCGCGTTGGACTCGAAAACCGCGCAATTGCACCTGTTCCAGCAAGTCGGGGAACGTTGGGTTGAGCAACCCAGCCTGGCCTTGCCGGGCCTCAAGGAACCGGAGCAGTTGGTGATACAGGGCCGGCAGGTGCTGGTGCGGGACGACGACAGCGAGCAGCTCTATCAGGGCCGCCTTGACTGGCAAGCCACGCCGGTGCCGGTTGCGCCGATACTTGCGCAAGTCGCCGCACTGCGCCAGACCGAACCCGTGGGTCGCCAAGGCGACGCTGCGGATGACCCGGCCATCTGGGTTCACCCTGAAACGCCGGCCAAAAGTCGCGTGCTGGGGACCAACAAGAAACAGGGCCTGTTGGCCTACGATCTCGACGGCAAGCTGCTGCAGGAGCTGGCAGTGGGGCGCCTGAACAATGTCGACATACGCCCTGGCTTCAAACTCGGTACGCACACCGTCGACCTGGCCGTGGCGAGTAATCGCGACCGCAATAGCCTGAGCCTGTTCAGCATCGACCGCCAGAGCGGCGAGTTGCTTGAAGCCGGTGAGGTCCCCACGCCACTCAAGGACATCTACGGCATCTGCCTGTACCAGCCCGCCAGCGGTGAGCTCTACGCGTTCGCCAATGACAAGGATGGCACCTTCCTGCAATACCGCCTGAGTGCACCGGCTGGCCGTGTGCAGGGCGAGTTGGTGCGTCAGTTCAAGGTCGACAGCCAGCCCGAGGGCTGTGTGGCTGATGACCAGCGTCAACGCTTGTTTATCGGTGAGGAAGATGTCGGCGTGTGGGCGATGGATGCCCGTGCCGACCAACCGGCCACGCTCACTCCGGTGATCAAAGTCGGCCCGCAACTGCACGCAGATGTCGAAGGCCTGGCGCTGTATCAAAGCCCCGCGCGGGATTACCTGGTGATCTCCAGCCAAGGCAATGACAGCTATCTGGTGCTGGACGCCGAGCCGCCATTCGCTGTGCACGGCGCCTTGCGCGTTGGCCTCAATGCGGCCGCAGGCATTGATGGCGCCTCGGAAACCGATGGCCTGGAGGTCACTGCCGTCAACCTCGGTGGGCCATGGAGCCAGGGCATGCTGGTGGTGCAGGACGGGCGCAAGCGCATGCCCGAGCAAGCCCAGAACTTCAAGTTCGTGCCCTGGGCCGAGGTGAGCCGCGCGTTGAAATTACCCTGAGCTGTCATCACGCAGTCATCCGTTTTTAATCGAATAGGAGCTTTACCATGCACGCGACGATGGAACATATGACGATCTGGAGTTTGATCAGCGACGCCAGCCTGTTGGTCAAGGCTGTGATGGTCACTTTGCTGCTGGCTTCCTTGCTCAGCTGGTACCTGATCATTCAGCGCAGCAGTGTACTGCGTGGTCTGGAACGGCAGCTCAACGGCTTCCTGGCGCGCTTTCGCGTCGTGTCGGACCTGCAACCTTTGTATCGCGAAACCGTGCAGGCGGGCGAGGGCGGTGTGGCGCCGATCTTCATTGCCGGCATGCAGGAATACCAACATCTGCACCACCACGATCCGGCAGTGCTCGAGGGTGTGGAGCGCGCCTTGCAGGTAGCGATCACCGAGCAGGAGCTGGAGCTGGAAAAGGGCTTGCAGTTTCTGGCGACGGTGGGGTCGGTCAGCCCCTATATCGGCCTGTTCGGGACCGTGTGGGGCATCATGAATTCGTTCCTCGGCTTGTCGCAGGTGCAACAGGCCACGCTATCGACCGTGGCACCCGGTATTGCAGAAGCCTTGATTGCTACGGCCATTGGCCTGTTTGCGGCGATTCCGGCAGTGATCGCCTATAACCGTTTCGCGGCCCGCAGCCAGACCCTGCTCACACGCTACTACGCTTTCGGCAATGAACTGCAAGTGCACCTGCACCGCACACTGCGCGGTACCTCGAACAACCTGGCCGTGGCCGCCTGAACAAGGAGCAAAGCGATGTTGATCAGGCCGCAACGCAAGCACGGGCCCAAGGCCGAGATGAATGTGGTGCCCTACATCGACGTGATGCTGGTGCTGCTGGTGATCTTCATGGTCACCGCGCCCATGCTCACCCAGGGCGTGAAGATCGAACTACCCAAGGTCGCCGCCGAGGCGCTGGCCACCGATACGCGCCAGCAGATCCTGACGTTGTCGGTGAAGGCGGACGGTGGCTACTACTGGAACCTGGGTGGCGAGCTGGATACGCTCCAGCAGACCGACAGCGCGGTGACCCTGGAAGAAATGAGCGCCAAGGTCATGCAGGTGGTGGCGGCGCGCAGCGATACCCAGGTGTATATCCGTGCTGACGACAATGCAGGTTATGGCCGTGTAGTGGCGGCCATGGCGGTGCTGCAGAAGGGCGGCGTCAGCAATCTTGGGCTCGTCACCGAGGCCCCGCAATGACGGCGATGATCATGCACAGTCCGGCACTGGCCTTGGCGCCCAACGGCGATGGTTTATGGCGTAAAAGCCTGGCAGCGAGTCTGGCCGTGGCGCTGCATGGTGCGGTGGCAGTGGCGTTGATGCTGGGCTGGTCGACGGAGCGACCAGGGGTGGATGCGCCGCGGGTGATGCACACGCAGTTGGTGGTTTTACCCGCTCCGGCGCCGGCGCCTGTGCCGACACCCGAGCCCGTAGCTGCCGCGCTGGCAGAACCTGTTGTCATCCCGGTACCGACCAGGCCGACGGTTGATCCGCAGGTGCAGGCGCAAAAGCTCGAGAAAGCCGCGCTGGCGCGCAAGCGGGTTGAAGAAAAGAAACTCGAGCAACAACAGCAGCGCATGGCGACCGAGCAGCGCAATCGGGCGTTGGAACAGCAACGTCTGAGTCAGGAGCGTGCCGCTTCGGAAAAAGCCCGAGCCGCCGTGCCTGCGCCTACCCCTGCATTCGACAGCCGCCAGTACCAACCCTTGAGCAAGGCCGCCCCCGACTACCCCGAACGCGCCCTGGACAAGAACATCGAAGGCGACTGCTCGGTGGAGTACACCGTCAACACCCAGGGGCACGTGGAAAACCCCAAGGTATTGGAAGGCTGTCACCCGTTGTTCATCAGGCCCTCATTGGCGGCGGCCAATACTTTTCGCTACCAGCCGAGAATCGTCGATGGCAAAGCTGTTGCCGTACCGGCAGTGCGCAACACCTTCCACTACCGCATCAAATGAACTTCTCCAGCCACCTTCCCAAAACCTGTGGGAGCTGGCTTGCCGGCGATAGCGGTGGCTCAGTTGAATATTCAGTGGCTGGCCCCCCCTTTGCGGGCAAGCCGTCAGACATTCGCGAGGTTACTTAACTCAAGGCCCGCCACATACCGTTCCAGATTAGCCAGGAACGTATCCGCAATTTCCTCCTTGCTGCGGGTCGAAATAGCCGAAGTATGCGGCGACAGCCGTACCCTCGGATGGCTGTACAGCGGATGCCCATCGGGCAGTGGCTCTGGCTCGGTGACGTCGAGGGAAGCCAGGCCGATCTGGTTGTTATCCAACGCGTGCAACAGCGCTTGCTGATCGAGCAGGCCACCGCGGGCGATATTGATCAGGTGCAGCCCCGGCTTTGCGCTGGCCAGTACATTACGATCGATGATATGCCGCGTTGCTTCGGTCAGGGGGGCCGCCACCACCAGGTGATCGGCGCGGGCAAACAGGTCGTGGATGTCCTTGGCCGCTTCCACGCCATCGAGGCCGAACGGGGTTGTGCTTTGACGCAGCGCCACCACCTTGAGCCCCAGTGCCAGAGCCTTTTGCGCCAGGCTTGTGCCAATCGCGCCAAAGCCCAAAAGGCCCAGCGTGGTGCCCTTGAGCGGGCGCAGCGCGGTGAACTGCCACTGGGCATCCTTTACCCAGATGTCCGGCAAATGCTTGGCCGCGGCAAAGATCGCCGCCAGGGCGAACTCGGCCAGGTTATCGGCGGCGCTGCCACGGGAAGTGGTCACGGGTGGGCCGTTGAATAGCCACTGGGGGTAGAAGTCGATACCCGACGACACCAGGTGCACCCACTGTGCGCCGTAGGGCCAGCCCGGTGGCGGGGTGTCGGGGGCGGTGTAGCCCCGCACATTGATCGGGCGCAGCAGCAGGATATTGGCGTGGGCCGGCAAGTCACTGGGCACACCGACCGGCACGCCGATTACCTGGGCTTCGGGGTGCAGTGGGGCAAGGCGCTCCCGGATCACCTGGTTGTAATCTTCGTCCAGTTGGCTGGCAATAATCACCTGGCTCATGTGCGTTCCTTTTGGCGCTGGTTGAACACAGCTTTGCCGACGCCTTGCAGCACGGCGTCATTTTGCGGAGTGTGGATGCGGCTGCACAGCACATCGCGGTAATGCCGTTGCAGTGGGCTGTGCCGTGATAGGCCAGGGTTGCCCGAGGCTTCGATGGCCAGCTCGACCGCACGGATCGCATTGCCGGTCACCAGGTACTTCACTTGTGCGGCATTGGCCGTCGGCGTGTGCCCTGCGGCAGCAGCATCGAGCAGGCTACGGTTGGCGAACAGCAAAGTGTCGATATGGCCGACGGTCTCCTGAAAACGCGGCAGGGTGGACAGTGCCGCGCCGAGATTCGACGGCTTGCGCTCCTCCAGCCAGTCCACCAGCCAGTCTCGTGCCGCCTGGGCCACGGCGTCGTACACCGAGGACAACAACACCGACATCCAGAGGAATCCTTCGCCATCCAGCTCCGCTTGCGGGGCGCTCCAGGGGCTGACGCTGACCGCATGGTCCAGGGGCACCCATACGTTGTCCAACACCACCTCATGGCTGCAGGTGGCGCGCATGCCCAAGTGGTCCCAGGTGTCGATGATGCTGACGCCGGGGCTGGCCTTGGGCTCCAGCCAGGCGCCTACCAGCGGGTCGGCCTCATCGCTGCGCGCCCACACGCTGAACCAGCTCAGGCCATGGCTGCCGGTGGAGTAGAGCTTGCGCCCACTGATACGCCAGCCGTCGGCGGTGCGCACGGCGGTGGTGGCCGGCAAACCGCCACGGGCTGGGGTGCCAAGGTCAGGTTCGACACGCAGGGCATTGATCAGCGCGCCGTTCTGCGCTGCCTCCTGCGCGACCTGCACGCGCAGGTGTGCGGGCCAGCTCTGGTTGTCTTGCAGGCGGGCGTGTTGCAGGTATTGCATCACCAGGATCAATGCCGTGGACGGTTCGCCCTTGGCGATGGCGCTGATGACCTTGCGCGCCTGGGACAGGCTGGCGCCACCGCCGCCGAGTTTTTTCGGCACGGTCAGGGCGATGAGTTGGTGTTGGTGCAGGAGCTTGAAATTAGCGTAGGGGAAGGCGCCGCTTTCGTCATAGAGGGGCGCCGTACTTGCCAGCTCGGCGCTGAGATGATCAAGCAGGGCGTCGAAATCGACGGCTTCCACAGCCTTGAGAGACGGTTGAGTCATAAGTCTGTACTCGGTCAAAAATGTGGGAGGGTGGCAAGCCCTGACCCCCTTGTAGGAGCGAGCTTGCTCGCGAAAAACTCACAGGCGCCGCGTTTATTCAGGAAGTACGCGTTATCGTGGGCGTTCTTCGCGAGCAAGCTCGCTCCTACAGGGGGTAGCATTCAGGCCAGGGCTTGTTCGGTGGCTTCGATCACGCTGTAGCGGTTCGCTGGCACTTCCAGGCCGAGGTTGTCCCGTAGGGTGTGGCCGCTGTACTCGGTACGGAACCACCCTCGCTGTTGAAGCACAGGCACCACCAACTCAGTGAAATACTGCAGGCCATCCGGCAGTACCGAGTTGATGATGAAACCATCGCTGGCGCCGCTCTCGAACCAGGTCTGAATGGCATCCGCGACCTGTTCCGGGGTGCCGACAAAGTCGCGCTGGGGCCGTGAGAAACGCAGGGCCACTTCGCGCAGGGTCAGGCCTTCGTCACGGGCCAGTTGCTTGATACGTTCGGAGCCACCTTTCTGGCTGTTGGCGCCCAGGTCGCCCAGTTCAGGGAAGGGCGCATCCAGCGGGTACTGGCTGAAATCATGGTCGTTGAACGGTCGGCCGAGGGCGACGATGGCGTCTTCCACAGTGACCAGCGCCACGGCTTGCTGGTAGCGGCTTTCCACTTCGGCGGCATCGCGCCCGACAATCGGGCGGATGCCCGGCAGGATCGACAGGCTGTCCGGGTCGCGGCCAAAGCCCTTGGCGCGGCGTTTCAAATCGGCGCTGTAGGCCTTGCCCTCGTCGATAGTTTCCACATGCACGAAAATCGCATCAGCGTTTTCAGCCGCAAAGTTACGCCCGTCCTCCGAAGTGCCCGCCTGGAAAATCGCCGGTTGGCCCTGGCGCGAGCGCGCGATGTTCAGCGGCCCTTTGACCGAGAAGAATTCGCCCTTGTGGTTAAGCGCATGCAACTTGCCTGGGGTGAAGAATTCGCCGCTGTGTTTGTTATAGGCAAAGGCGTCGTCCTCCCAGGAATCCCACAGACCCTTGACCACATTCAGGTGTTCCTTGGCGATGCGGTAGCGCACGGCGTGGGGCGGATGCTCGGCCTTGCCGAAGTTATCGGCGGTGCCACTCAGCCACGAGGTGACGACGTTCCAGCCGGCGCGGCCGCCGCTGATGTGGTCCAGGGAGGCGAACTGGCGTGCTACCTGGTAAGGCTCGGTGTAACTGACGGTCACGGTGGCGACCAGGCCGATGTGAGTGGTCAGCGCGGCCAGGGCCGAGAGGATCGTCAGCGGCTCGAAACGGTTGAGGTAATGGGGGCTGGACTTGGGGTGGATATGCAGGCTGTCGGCGATGAACACGAAGTCGAACCGGGCGGCTTCGGCCAGTTCGGTCTGCTGCTTGTAGAAGCCGAAATTCGTGCTGGCGTCGGGTTGTGCCTGCGGGTGGCGCCATTCGCCCCAACCGTGGCCGACACCGTGCACCATGGCACCGAGTTTCAATTGACGTGGCTTGCTCATGTTCTGCTCCTTAGCGCGAGGCTTGTTCGAGGGGGATACGCTTGGCGTTGAAGCTGGAATCGAAGCCCTGGGAGACGTCGATGTGTTTGCTCAGCAGGCCTTCTTTTACATAGGTGTCGGCGGTGGTTTGCAGGCCATGGATCACCGTATCGTCAATCGTGACCGGGGAAAGATGGGTGTCCTGGGCCACTTCGATATGCACGGCCAGTGGCAGGCCAGTGATCTTGGCTTGGGCAGCGGCGTATTGCTCGGGATGGGTATTGGCCCAGGCGTAGGCGCGATCAATGCGGGCGACAAAGTCGTCCAGTTGCACGCGCTTGTCGGCAATGGCCTGGCCGGTGGCGGCGAAGTACAGGTGATTGCTCAGCAGGTGCTTGCCGCTGACCAACACACGAGCATTGCTTTGTGAGGTGACCACGGTGGTGTAAGGGTCCCATGTCGCCCAGGCATCGGCGGTGCCGTTGTCGAGTACCAGCCGGGACTCGGCGGGCAGCAGGAAGATGAACTGCACATCCTGGGTGGTCAGCCCGGCATCGTTCAGGGCCTTGATCGCCAGGTAATGCCCGATGGAGCCGCGCCCGGTGACGATCTTCTTGCCCTTGAGGTCGGCCGCGGTCTTGATCGGCGAATCCTTGGGCACCAGCAGCGCCGTGGTGTTACGGCCTTCGGCATGGATGATGCTGATCACCTTGATCGAGGCACCGGCGCCGAGGGCGAACACATAAGGGGCATCACCCAGGGCGCCGACATCCACAGCGCCGGCGTTCAGCGCTTCGCCCAGGGGCGAGGCCGAGGGGAATTCCGACCATTTGATCTCGTAGGGCACGTTCTGGCTTTCGCCCGAGGCTTCCAGCAGTGCCTTGATCGTGGATTTCTGGTTGGCCACGCGCAGCGGTTGCAGGTCGCCAGCCTGGACGGTAAAAAGCACGCCGAAGGCCAGGGCGGCGCCCCACAGCAGGCGTTTGAATGGGAGGGCATACAGCATGGGAAAAACTCCAGGCGTTGGGTAAAGGGAGATACCTCCGCCTGGAGAAGGGGTCGGTTGGGCGAAACGATGCAGCTGTGAATCAGATCACGTAGAAGCCATGGGTGCCGTCGCGGGCCAGTTGCTCCACGAGGCCGAACTCCCAATCCAGGTAAGCCTGCATGGCTTCCCGTGGGTTGTCGGTGCCTTCGTAAGGGCGGCGGTAGCGGTCGATACGCGGGGAAGCCAGGTGGCTTTCGCCTGACTCAAGGGGCAGTTGCGCATGGATCCAGCCAGCCGTGCCGTCCTGCAGCAAAAAGACCGGCTTGCCGGTGAGGGCCTCGACTTCCGGCACGGCCAGGCGCGCCAGTTGGCTGCTGCCGCAGGTCAACACATAGCGCTGGGCGCTCGGTACCTTGCTCAGGGCCTCGGGCAGTTGCGCGCGCAGCACCCACCAGGCGCCGGGGATATGACGTTTCACGTAGTTGGCGCTGGCGGTGAAGTCCAGCACCTGCGTGTCGCCATGGCTGAGCCAGTCGGCAAGGGTGTGGGGGCTGATCAGTTCGGCCTGGGGCGGTGGCGGCACGGGTGCGACCCATGCACCGCGTTCGCTGAAGTGCGTGGCTTGCAGGTCGTCCAGCACCGAGACCTGCCAGCCCAACTGGGCCAGCCATGACGCGGACATATTGGCGCGCACGCCGTCGTCGTCCACTAGTACCAAGCGCGCACCGCGCACACTGGCGACGTGATCGGTTTCCTGCACCAGTTGCCCGCCCGGGGTGGCGCGGGCGCCCGGCAGGTGGCCGGCTTCGAATTCTTCTACGGTGCGCACATCGAACAGGTAGGTGGTGCGGGTCGCGTCCTGTTGCCAGCGCTGCAGGTCATTGAGCGTCGCACGCTTGACCCCGGCTTTATCGGCAACACCACGTGCCTTTTGGGCGGCGAGCTGGCGATGGTTTTCCGAGGTCGGCGCAAAGCGGCGCGCCTGGCCATGGGCGAGGGTCTGCCCGGCCAAGGTCCAGCCGATGGTGCCGTTGCGCAGGGCTGCCACCGGGTTGGGGAGGCCGGCGTTAATCAACGACTGGGTGCCAATAATGCTGCGGGTGCGCCCGGCGCAATTGACGATAATGCGCGTAGACGGATCGGGCGCCAGCTCACGGGCGCGCAATACCAACTCGGCTCCCGGCACGCTGATGCCGGTGGGGATGCTCATGGCCTGGTATTCGTCGAAACGGCGCGCATCGAGCACCACCACATCGGCCTGGCTGTCGAGCAGGGCCTGGACCTCTTCGGCGGCCAGGGACGGCGTGTGACGCTGGTTCTCTACCAGTTCGCCAAACGCCTTGCTGGGTACATTGACGTCGATAAACAGCTCGCCACCGGCCCGGCGCCAACCGTCCAGCCCATCCTCCAGCAGGCTGACCTGGGTGTAGCCCAGTGCAACCAGGCGTTCGGCGGCGCGGTGGGCCAGCCCTTCGCCGTTGTCGTACAGGGTGACCTGGGTATCGCGGCGTGGAATGCGCGCGTACACCTCCAGTTCCAGCTTGGACAAGGGGATATTCGCGGCGAACAGCGGGTGGGCCTCGGCAAAGGGGGCTTCCTCACGCACGTCGATCAGCGCGACTTCTTCACGTGCCAACAGGGCCTGGCGAATCTGCGCAAAGCTGCGGGTCGATAGGGTGGTCATAGGGCAGGGCTCTTTTCTTTGGACAGGTCCCAGATGTTCGGGAGATAGGCGTTGGAATAACCGGAGATAAACAGTTTCTCGCTGCCGTCGGGTTGATACACCGCCCGGCGCACCGCGCCGATATTGGCGCCGTATACATGGATGCTGATGGACACCTGATCGCCGTGGGCATTGCTGACCTGGTGGATATCGCCGACCTTGGGCGACACTGCCTCGACCTGGCCCGGCAGCAATTGCACGGGTTCGCCTCGCGCTATCAGGCTGGCGCCCGGCGCCCGGGCAAACCCCTGGGAAACCTCCGCCCCGCGCAACATGCCGATCAGACCCCACACCCTGTGATCATGAATCGGCGTGCGTTGCCCTGGCCCCCATACAAAGCTGACCACGCTGAACCGCTGGCGCGAATCGGCATGCAGCAAAAATTGCTGGTAGCGCTCGGGGTCGGGCTGGGCGAACTCGTCGGGCAGCCAATCATCGTGGCTGACCAGTTGCGCCAGCAGCTTGCCGCCACGGTGCAGCAGGTCGCCTTCACGCGGGTTGCCGTCGATCAATTCCGCCAGGGCGCCTATGAAGGCTCTGAGTCTCTCGGGGTGTCGGGCCTGGGTCATGACCATTCCATCGGGCTGTTGGCATGCTTTATCTAAGCATAATGTTTATTTTTAATATGCTATTTTTTAATGATTAGCTTATAGCCGGAGGTAATTTAGAACCGGTTTGAATAGTGTTAGACGTTATTGATCACTGGCTGGGCTATCCAGACCTGTGTGCGGCCACTATGCTTCACGCACATCTTAATGACTGATCTGTATGTGCGGCCCAAATGAAAATTGACGATATCGATGCCTTTGTCGAAGTGATTCGTTGCCAGTCCATCAGCCATGCCGCCGCGTCGTTGCAGCTGACCCAGCCAGCCATCACCCGCCGCGTGCAGAACTTCGAGCAGGCTCTGGGAGTGGAGCTGTTCGACCGCAACACCAAGCCCCTCAAGCCAACGCTGATCGGTACCCGTGTCTATGAGCAATGCCGGTTGATCCTGCGCGAGATGGATGCCCTGCGCGAACTGGTGGCCACCGATGCGCCGCCCAGCGGCGTGCTGCGCCTTGGCGTACCGCAGACCATCGGCGATGTGGTGCTGCTGGACGCACTCAAGCATCTGCGCAGCGAATACGCCGACTTGCGCGCCCAAGTTGCCACCGGCTGGGGCAGCCAATTGGTCGGCAAGATCGAACGCGGCGAACTGGATGCGGCGGTGGCGTTGTTCCCCGCGGGCAAGATCTTCCCGGACAACCTGGTCGGTGAGTCCATCGGCAAGATGGAGTTGGTGGTGGTCTGTGCCAAGGCGCAGTTGCCGAAGAAGCCTTGCAAGCTGGCGGACGTGTACCAGAGCGGTTGGATCCTCAACCCGGACGGTTGCGGGTTCCGTGCGGGGTTGCAGCGCACCTTGTCTGACCAGGGCCTGGCGTTGCGGGTGAACCTGGAAACCTTCGGCACCGAACTGCAACTGGGCCTGGTGGCCGACGGCCTCGGCCTTGGCCTGGTGCCGCGTCCGTTGCTGGAACGCAGTGCTCATCGCGAGCACCTGGCGGCGATGCCCCTCAAGGACTTCAAGCCGGTGATGGATTTGTGGCTGATCTATCCGCATTTTCTCGGCAACCTGCAAGGGCCGGTGGATGCGTTTGGTCAATGGGTGGCGGATGCTTTGCGCAAGATCCGCAGCGCTGCCTGACGCTCTGCCAGCCGACGCCTATCCACCTGGCACCCCGCGATTAAACTGTGGGAGCTGGCTTGCCTGCGATAGCGGCCTGACAGCCGATACAGGGTGTCAGACCGAGTACATATCCATTCCTGCGGTAACGGCTACTTAGGGTTCCGCTTTTACAGCGGCTCACTTTTGAAAAGAGCCGGAATGCCGGCCCAGCCAAAAGTAAGCAAAAGGCTCTTGCCCCACCACTCGGCACCTCGCCCAGGCTCGGTGTGCCCTTTTTGTAGGAGCGAGCTTGCTCGCGAAAAACGCTCAGGCGCCGCGTTCATTCAGGAAACACGCGTTATTGTTGACGTTTTCGCGAGCAAGCTCGCTCCTACACAGGGTTTGCATCACTGCACGTCCACCCGCTGCACCTGCAACCCCAACTGTTCATATGCTTGCACCTCCGGCGCGTCCCACTCGGTAATCAGCGTATGAATACGGCTGCAAGGCGCCACCACAAAGGGTTCCACCGCGCCGAGCTTGTCTGAGGTGGTCACGGCGATGACGTGGGACGCGCTGTCGAGCAAGGCTTGCTTGACGGCGACTTCACCAAAATGCAGCGAGGTGATGCCCACTTGCGGATGCAGTGCGCAAACTCCGGTGAACAACAGGTCGGCCTTGACGCTCTGGATCAGCCGCACCGCGTCATGGCCACCGGTGGAGAGCGTGGCGGGGTTGAGTTGGCCGCCGGCCAGGATCACTTTTATATGCGGATGGTCGGCCAGGGCGATGGCGATCATGGGGGATGGCGTGACCACGGTCAGGTGCAGTGCATGGGGCAAGCACTGTGCGATCTGCAAGGTGGTGGAGCCAGAATCGAACAGCACGATCTGGCCGTCTTCAACCCGCTCCGCCGCCACGCGAGCGAGGTGGCGCTTGACCTCGTTGGTTTCCCCGACACGGGTAAAGAAATCCTTGCCGGTGTCCTTGGGTCGGGGCAGGGCGCCGCCATGTACGCGTTGCAACAGGCCGGCGGCAGCGAGTTCGCCGAGGTCGCGGCGGATGGTGTCCTGGGACACGGCAAAATGCTCGACCAACTCGGAGGCAGTGACCTTGCCGTCGCGTTCCAGCAACAACAAGATCTTCTGTTTGCGCAGGGAAGGCAGGTCGATGGCTTGATGAGTGTTATGCATGTTTGTGCGCTTTATTGCGGGTTTGTGCGAGATTAATCGC
This sequence comes from Pseudomonas sp. MF6767, assembly GCF_016405475.1. Taxonomy (NCBI): domain Bacteria; kingdom Pseudomonadati; phylum Pseudomonadota; class Gammaproteobacteria; order Pseudomonadales; family Pseudomonadaceae; genus Pseudomonas; species Pseudomonas sp. MF6767. Next base: position 34,006 of record NZ_JAEKCY010000012.1, read on the forward strand.
CGGCCCATCTAAACGCAACGGCTGGTTGCCCACGCTCCTGCCGGTTACTCTCTGTGTTCAGTTCAGGGAGAGGTGACCCGATGCCGTTGATCACAACCATCGAAGACTTACGCAAGCTGGCGCAAAAACGTGTCCCCCGCATGTTCTACGACTACGCCGATTCCGGCTCCTGGACTGAGAGCACCTACCGCGCCAACGAAACTGATTTTGCGCGTATCAAGTTCCGCCAACGGGTGGCGCGCAATATCGACGAGCGTTCGATCCGCGCCAGCATGATCGGCCAGCACATGGCCATGCCTGTGGCGTTGGCGCCGACTGGCCTGGCGGGCATGCAGCACGCCGATGGCGAAATCCTCACTGCCCGTGCCGCTGCTGCGTTCGGGCTGCGCTACACCTTGTCGACCATGAGTATCTGTTCGCTGGAAGACATCGCCGAGCATGTCGGCCAGCCGTTCTGGTTCCAGTTGTATGTGATGCGCGACCGCAGTTTTATCGAGCAGTTGATCGAGCGCGCCAAGGCGGCCGGGGTGGATGCATTGGTGCTGACCCTGGATTTGCAGATTCTGGGGCAGCGCCACAAGGACTTGATCAATGGTTTGTCCGCGCCGCCCAAGCTGACCCTGCCGAACATTCTCAACATGATCACCAAGCCGCGCTGGGTGATGGGCATGCTGGGTACCCAGCGGCGTGGTTTTGGCAATATCGTCGGGCATGTGAAGGGCGTGGCCGACATGAGTTCGCTGTCGTCGTGGACCGCCCAGCAATTTGACCCGCGCCTGAGCTGGGACGATGTGGCGTGGATCAAGCGGTGCTGGGGCGGCAAGCTGATCATCAAGGGCATTCTCGATGTGGAGGATGCGCGCTTGGCAGCCGATTGCGGTGCCGATGCGTTGGTGGTGAGTAACCACGGTGGCCGCCAGCTTGATGGCGCGCCGTCGAGCATCAGCCAATTGCCGGCGATTGTCGAGGCCGTGGGCAACCGCATTGAAGTGTGGCTCGACGGCGGTATTCGTTCCGGCCAGGACGTGCTCAAGGCCATGGCGCTGGGCGCCAAGGGCACCATGATTGGCCGCCCGCACTTGTATGGGCTAGGGGCTATGGGCGAGGCGGGCGTGACCAAGGCCCTCGATATCATCGCCCGCGAACTGGATGTGTCGATGGCGCTCTGTGGCTATAAGGATATACGCGAAGTGAATCGCGAAATCCTGTTGCCCGGTACCTTTCCTGGAAGCACGGCTTGAGCAAAAAAACGTAAAAATATAAAAAGAGTTGTCCACGAAAACCGTGGGTATCTCTGTGGATAACTTTGCGAAGGCCCGGCAGCGTTGGCGATTTCAGCGAAGGTCATTATTTGATCAACTTGTATTTCGGGCCAACATGGCCAGGGTTTGCGCTTGACAGCCAAGCGCTAACCCAGTGCCGAAAAGCGTATTTATGAGGCGTTATCGCGGCCTGTGGAGTGTGTTACCACCTGAGCCGGCATCTTCGTGCGCATCAGGTTTTCCAGCGCCTGGCCATAGCTGCGTCCGGCGAGGTTCATGCTGTTGTTATGGCTGGCACCTGGCACCAGCAACAGGTGTTTGGGTTGCTGGGCGGCTTCGAATAACTGCTGGCTGAAGCGCGGCGGCACGTAGCGGTCGTCGAGGCCGTGGACCACCAGCAGCGGCATGTGGATGTCGGCAATCTTGTCGATGGAATCGAACTTCTGCGACAGCAACCAGCGTACCGGCAATGAGGTGTTGGCAACGGCCGTGGCGACATCCGCCAGGGAGGTGAACGTGGACTCGATCACCAGCCCACGCACCGGCAATGGCACCTGCTTGCCCAACTCGGCAGCGAGGTCGATGGCGACCGCGCCACCCAGGGAGTGCCCGTAGATCAGGCGTTTGCCGGGGTCTGGTTGCAGGGTCTGGAAACGCTCCCAGGCAATGCGTGCGTCCTCGTACACCGTGGCTTCCGAGGGCAGGTCGCCCTGGCTTTGGCCAAAGCCGCGATAGTCGATGGCCAGGACCGAAAAGCCCAGGGCATGCAATTGCTCGATGCGAAACAATTGGCCCGTGAGGTTCCAGCGTACCCCGTGCAGGTAGAGGATGGCGGGCGCGTCTTTGTTGGCTGCCGGGTACCACCAGCCATGAATGTTCTGCCCTGCTTTGAAACTGGCGGGCGTGAGTTCGAATTCCTGCACCGCCTTGGGCAGGCCGGTGTACCAGCCGGCGGTTCCCGGCTCGATGCGAAACACAAGTTCGCGCTCCTTGTGTTGCAACACGGCGCAGCCGACCGGCAGGCCGACAATCAACACGGCCATGCACAGCCAGACAAGCCAGCGCAGGCCCCGGCGGGGCATAGAAACAGAAGACATGAAGGTTCCAGAACAAAGATGAAGCACGGGTTTTACCAGATGGCCTGGGCGGGTAGGCATTAATGCGACGGCCGTGACGGATGAAAGTGTTACAGCATTGAACAATCCTCGCGCGGGTTGATAGGGTGGACGGCTCGAACCTGCCCTACCTGCAAAGGCCTACACATGAACAACAGCCCCGTGCGCATCACCGCCGAAGAAACCCTCTCGGACAACTGGTACCTGCTGAAGAAATACAGCTTCGACCTGCGCCGTCGCGACGGCAGTTGGCAAGCCCAGACCCGCGAGGTGTATGACCGGGGCAACGGTGCGACCATCCTGTTGTACAACCATGAGCAACGCACAGTCTTGCTGATTCGCCAGTTCCGCATACCCACTTTCGTCAACGATTACCCCGGCTACCTGATTGAAGCGGCGGCCGGTTTGCTCGATAACGCCAGCGCCGAAGAACGCATCCGCCTGGAGGCCGAGGAAGAGACCGGCTATCGCGTCGGGCATGTTGAGAAAATCTACGCGGCGTTCATGAGCCCGGGATCTGTGACGGAGCGGATTCACTTTTTTATCGGTGAATACCAGCCAGGCGACCGAGTGGGAGCGGGCGGAGGCCTGGAAGAAGAGGGCGAGGATATCGAGGTACTGGAGCTGGGCTTTGAGCAGGCACTGGCGATGGTGCAGAGCGGGGAGATTGTGGATGGCAAGACGATTATGTTGTTGCAGCATCTGGAGCTGCGGATGTTGAAAGAGGGGTGGTGAGGTATGCCTTCATGTGCATAGGTATCTACACAACTTTGGCACGACGCTGAATCTGTGGCGAGGGAGCTTGCTCCCGTGACGGCCTGGCAGCCGACACAGATATAACTGATGCCCCGCGATCCAATGTGGGAGCTGGCTTGCCTGCGAAGACGGCCTGACAGTCAACACAGTTGGACCGTGTACATATCCATTCCTGCGGTAGCGGCCACTTAGGGTTCCGCTTTTACAGCGGCTCACTTTTGAAAAGCGCAAAAGTAAGCAAAACGCTCTTGCCCCACCACTCGGCACCTCGCCCAGGCTCGGTGTGCCCGTAATCCGCCAGTGATTTGGGGGGCCGCCGCCACGCGCCATCCATGGCGCGGGGCGGCTAAACCGGCATCCCTGCCGGTTTACCCCCCAAATCCCTGTCGAATTCCGGCCAGCGTGGTTTAACGGGGCGCCTAAGATCAAGATCAAGAGCGGCTCGCTTCGCATCGTAGTTACCGTCGTCGGCTACAACCTACAGAGTTATGTAGATACCTATGCCTTCATGTGGGAGCGGGCTTGCTCGCGAAAGCGGTGGGTCAGTTTTCACATGTGCTAGCGGATACATCGCCTTCGCGAGCAAGCCCGCTCCCACAAGTAGGTGGCAACTAGCAGACTGACGGTTATTGTCAGAAGTTTCCCACAGGAGTACAAATGTACTCCATGACAAACCTGACTCCCCGCCGCACCGCCATCCTGACCTTCATTCGCGAGCGCATCGCGCAACAAGGCCAGCCTCCCAGCCTCGCCGAGATCGCCGAGGCGTTCGGCTTCGCCTCGCGCAGCGTCGCCCGCAAGCATGTGGTGGCGCTGACCGAAGCTGGGTTTATCGAGGTCAACCCCAACCAGGCCCGTGGCATTCGCTTGCTCAATCAACCTGCGCGTCCCGAGTGGCTGGATGTACCGGTGCTCGGCCGTGTGGCGGCCGGTCGGCCGATTGGCGCCGATGCCGAGGTGCACAGCCGCTTGCAACTGGACCCCGCCACTTTCGCCAAAACCCCCGATTACCTGCTGCGGGTGCAGGGCGATTCGATGATTGAAGATGGCATTCTCGATGGCGACCTGGTGGGCGTGCGCCGCAGTGCCGAAGCCTTGAACGGGCAGATTGTGGTGGCACGCCTGGACGGCGACGTCACCATCAAGCGTTTCGAGCGCCACGGCGACAGTGTTCGCCTGTTGCCGCGCAACCCGGCCTATCAACCCATCGTGGTCGGGCCCGAGCAGGACCTGGCCATCGAAGGCGTGTTCTGCGGCCTGGTGAGGCAAGGCTGATGGGCGCCGTGGTTGCCCTGGACTCGCTGTTCAATGGCGGGCGAGTCTGGAAGGGCCGGCCCGCCGCGCCCCCGGCCAGCGTACATCCTACGGGGCTGGCGGCGCTGGATGCGGTGCTGCCCAGTGGCGGCTGGCCGGAATCGGCCTTGAGTGAAATCCTGATGGCCCAGGACGGGGTGGGCGAGTTGCAACTGGTGCTGCCTACCCTGGCGCGCCTGTCGGCCCTGGGCGAGCGCATTGTGCTGGTGGCGCCGCCCTATACCCCCTATCCCCATGCGTGGCAGAACGCCGGGGTGGATGTGCGCCAGCTGTCCATCATCCGGGCCGAGGAGCGTGACGCGCTGTGGGCGGTGGAGCAATGCCTGCGTTCAGGCAGTTGCGGGGCGGTGTTGTGTTGGCCGCGCAAGGCCGATGATCGTGCCTTGCGGCGTTTGCAGGTGGCGGCCGAAACCGGGCAGACCCTGGCGTTTGCCTGGCGCTCCCTGAGCGAGGCGATCAATGCCTCGCCTGCCGCCCTGCGCCTGGCGGTCGAGGCCAGGCCCGCGCAAGTGCGGGTGCTCAAGTGCCGTGGCGGGCTGGCCCATCCGGCGCCAATTGCCCTGGCGGGGCATTGAGGTTGCCATGCGTTGGGTGTGTATTGTCTTCCCGCAATTGGCGCTGGACGGGGCACAGCGTGTGCACCCCGAACCCGAGCAGCCGCTGGCGCTGCTGGCCGGCACGCCGCAGCGGCGCGTGTTGCAAACCGTCAACGCCGCCGCACGCGCCTTGGGCCTGCGCCCCGGGCAATCGTTGACGGCAGCCCATGCCCTGGTCAAGCAGTTTGCCTGTGTCGAATACGACCCGCTGGAGATCGAGCGCCTGCAGCAGTTTCTGGCCGCCTGGGCCTACCGATTCAGCTCCCAAGTCAGCCTGTATTACCCACGGGCCTTGTTGTTCGAGATCGAATCGAGCCTGGGCCTGTTCGGGCCCTGGCCGCAACTTGAGGCGCGTTTGCGCAAAGAGCTGACCGAACTTGGCTTTCGTCATCGCATCGTCGCTGCGCCCAACCCGGCGGCGGCGCGGATATTGGCAAACGGCTACGACGGCCTGGCCGTGGCCGATGACAGCGCCCTGATGCAGGCCCTGGCGTCGCTGCCTGTCGACCGTGCAGGCCTTGAACCCCAAGCCGCCACCGCCTTGTCGCGCATGGGCCTGCGCAGCCTGGCCCAGGTGCAGGCCTTGCCCCGGCATACCCTGGCGCGACGTTTTGACGCCAGCCTGCTCAAGCACCTCGACGCCCTGAGCGGGCAGCGGCCATTGGCCCTGGATTTTTATCAACCGCCCGACCAGTTCGATGCACGCATCGAGTTGAATTTCGATGTGCAATCCCACCAGGCGCTGTTGTTCCCCTTGCGGCGTTTGACCGGCGACCTGTCCGCGTTCCTGTGCGGCCGCGACAGTGGCGTGCAGCGCTTTGACCTGCACCTGGAACACGCCCAGGCACAAGACAGCGTGATCAAGGTGGGCCTGCTCAGCGCCGAGCGCGAGCCTTCAATGTTGTTCGAACTGGCCCGTGGGCGCCTGGAGCAGGTACAGGTCACCGCGCCGGTGCGGGGTGTGCGCCTGGTGGCCGAGGACTTGCCGGTGTTCGTGCCGCAACGCCAGGACCTGTTCGACGACCGCCCGCAACAAACCCTGCCGTGGGAACAGTTGCGCGAACGCCTGCGTGCACGCCTGGGGGATGAGGCGGTGCAGGGCCTGCGTTTTCAGGCCGACCATCGCCCCGAATGCGCCTGGCAGGCTGCGACCGACCACCAGGCGTGCCCGAGCTTGAACAAGGTCCGCCGCCCAGGCTGGTTATTGTCGCAACCGACCTTGCTGGCCGAACACGGCGTACAGATCCTGATGGGTCCGGAGCGCATTGAATCCGGCTGGTGGGATGGCGCCGATGTTCGCCGCGACTATTACTTGGTCCAGACCCGCGCCGGCCAGCAGGGTTGGGCCTATCGCACGGTGGGGCAAGGCGATGGGCTGTGGTTGCAAGGGTGGTTTGCATGAGCATCCCCTCAGCTGGAGCGCACTTACTGTGGCGAGCACGCTTGCTTGCGCTGGGGTGCGCAGCGCCCCCAATAAAAGCCGGAGACTGCTGCGCAGTCAGCGGGAGCAAGCTCCCTCGCCACAGCAAGCTCGCTCCTACAACAGGGGGTGGGGGCGCATGAATTATGCCGAGCTGCACTGCCTGTCCAATTTCAGCTTCCAGCGTGGTGCCTCCAGTGCGCTGGAGCTTTTCGAGCGCGCCAAGCGCCAAGGCTACAGCGCCCTGGCGATTACCGATGAATGCACGCTGTCAGGCATCGTGCGTGCCTGGCAAGCCGCCAAAGCCGTGGACTTGCCGTTGATTATCGGCAGCGAAATGCACATCGAAAATGGCCCGAAACTGGTGCTGCTGGTGGAGAACCTGAGCGGTTACCAGCACCTGTGCCGGCTGATCACCCTGGCCCGGCGTCGGGCTGAAAAGGGCAGTTATCGCCTGCTACAGGAAGATTTCGAGCAACCGTTGCCCGGCCTGTTGGCGTTGTGGGTGGCGCAAGACCGCGACACCCAGGCCAGCCTCGACTGGCTGCGCCGCACCTTCGACCAGCGCCTGTGGCTGGCGGTACACCTGCACTGTGGGCAGGACGATGCGCGCCATCTGCAACAGCGCTTGCAACTGGCCCACAGCCTGCAAATCCCTGCCGTGGCCTGCGGCGATGTGCATATGCATGCGCGAGGCCGCCGTGCCCTGCAAGACACCATGACCGCCATCCGTCACCACGTGCCGGTGGCCGAAGCTGGCACGCGCCTGCACCCCAATGGCGAACGCCACCTGCGCAGCCTCGACGCGCTGGCGGCGCTGTACCCCCAGGCCTTGCTGGATGAAACCCTCGCCCTCGCGCGGCGCTGCACCTTCGACCTCGGCCAGTTGCGCTATCACTATCCACGCGAGCTGGTACCCGCGGGGCATGACGCCCAATCCTGGCTGCGCACCCTCACCGAAGAAGGCATCGCCCAGCGCTGGCCCGAAGGCATCGACGACAAGACCTTGCAGCAAATCCATCGTGAACTGCAGCTGATCAGCGAGCTGGGTTACGAAAGCTATTTCCTTACGGTGCATGACATCGTGCGTTTCGCCCGCAGCCGTTCGATCCTGTGCCAGGGCCGGGGTTCGGCGGCTAACTCGGCGGTGTGTTTTGCCCTGGGCATCACCGAAATCAACCCGAGCCTGACCAACCTGCTGTTCGAGCGCTTCCTGTCCAAAGAGCGCAACGAGCCGCCGGACATCGACGTGGACTTTGAGCACGAACGCCGCGAAGAGGTGCTGCAATACGTGTTCCAGCGCTATGGCCGCACCCGTGCAGCCTTGACGGCGGTGGTCAGCAGTTACCACGCCACGGGCGCGGTACGTGATGTGGCCAAGGCCCTCGGGCTGCCGGCGGACCAGATCAACGTCTTGGCCGATTGCTGCGGGCGCTGGAGCGATGAGGCGCCGCCGTTGGAGCGCCTGCGTGAAAGCGGCTTCGACCCGGACAGCCCACTGCTGCGGCGTGTCTTGACATTGACCCAGCAACTGATCGGTTTTCCGCGGCACCTGTCCCAGCACCCTGGCGGCTTTGTGATCAGCGAATACCCGCTGGACACCCTGGTGCCGGTGGAAAATGCGGCCATGGCCGAGCGCACCATTATCCAGTGGGACAAAGACGACCTCGACGCCGTCGGTTTGCTCAAGGTGGACATCCTTGCCCTGGGCATGCTCAGCGCGATCCGCCGCTGCTTCGATTTGCTGCGCCGACATCGCCACCGGGACTTGAGCCTGGCCACGATTCCCAAGGAAGACCCGGCCACCTACGCCATGATCAGCAAGGCCGACACCATCGGTGTGTTCCAGATCGAGTCGCGGGCGCAGATGTCGATGTTGCCCCGGCTCAAGCCGCAGACGTTTTATGACCTGGTGATCGAGGTTGCCATTGTGCGGCCTGGGCCGATCCAGGGCGGCATGGTGCATCCGTACTTGCGTCGGCGGAATAATGAAGAGCCCACCACCTATCCGTCGCCGCAATTGAAGGCCGTGCTGGAACGCACCCTGGGCATCCCGCTGTTCCAGGAACAGGTGATGCAAATCGCGATGGTCGCCGCCGACTACAGCCCTGGCGAGGCCGACCAGTTGCGCCGCTCCATGGCCGCCTGGAAACGCCACGGCGGCCTGGAGCCGCATCAGCAGCGCCTGCGCACCGGCATGCTGAAGAATGGCTACACCGAAGCCTTTGCCGCGCAGATTTTCGAGCAGATCAAGGGCTTTGGCAGCTATGGTTTCCCGGAGTCCCACGCCGCCAGTTTCGCCTTGCTGACCTATGCCAGTTGCTGGCTCAAATGCCATGAGCCGGCGGCCTTTGCCTGCGCCCTGATCAACAGCTGGCCCATGGGCTTCTACAGCCCGGACCAGATCCTGCAGGACGCCCGGCGCCATCGCTTGCAGATCCGCCCGGTAGATGTGCAGGCCAGCGACTGGGAATGCAGCCTGGAGCCCATCGACGGCCAGCAACCGGCGATTCGCCTGGGCTTGCGCATGATCTCGGGGTTTCGCGAGGACGACGGGCGGCGTATCGAAGCGGCGAGGCAGCAGCGGCTGTTCAATGACATCGCTGACCTGGACGCGCGCGCCGGGCTGGATACGCGTGCCCAGGCGCTGTTGGCGGATGCCGGGGCCTTGCGCGCCCTGGCCGGCAACCGCCATCAGGCGCGCTGGGACGTGGCCGGTGTGCATCAGCAACTGGGCTTGTTTGCCGGCCTGCCGAGCCCCGATGAAACGCGGGTGGCATTACCCGAACCTACGGTCGGCGAAGATTTGCACGCCGATTACGCCACCCTCGGTACCACCCTGGGGCCCCATCCCCTGGCGTTGTTGCGCGCCGAGTTACGCCGGCGCCGCTGCCGCAGTTCCCAGGAGTTGCTGGCGGTGGAACATGGGCGCAACGTGAGCATCGCCGGGCTGGTCACAGGGCGCCAGCGCCCAGGCACGGCGAGCGGCGTGACCTTTGTCACCCTGGAAGATGAGTTCGGCAACCTCAATGTGGTGGTCTGGCGCGACCTGGCCGAGCGTCAGCGCCAGGCGCTGGTGGGCTCGCGTTTGCTCAAGGTGGACGGCCGTTGGGAGGCGGTAGGTGAGGTGCGGCATTTGATCGCGGGGCGCCTCACCGATTTGACGCCGTTGCTGGATGGAATGGTGGTGCGCAGCCGGGATTTTCATTAGTTCCAGGGGTTTGTGCATTCCTCTGTGCTCAGGATGAAACCATCCACCGCTGGCGCGCTCCAAAACTTGCGACTGTCTTGTCCCTGCACAGAGCCCAATCATGCAATTTTTATCCAACCCCCATGGCTGTGAAGGCTGGGCCGGCGAAATGGCCCAGCGGATTCGCACGTTTGACTGGTCAAGTACCGACCTTGGCCCCTTGGATCAGTGGTCCACGAGCCTGGCTTGCACCGTGCAAATGATGCTCGCCTCACCCGTGCCGATGGTGATGCTGTGGGGGCGGGCGGGGTACATGATCTACAACGACAGCTATTCGGTATTTGCCGGCGGGCGCCATCCCTACCTCTTGGGCACTCCGGTCGAACTGGGCTGGCCGGAGGTGGCCGAGTTCAATCGGCATGTGGTGGATACGTGCCTGGCGGGCGGTACCTTGTCGTTCAATAACAAGGAGCTGGTGTTATCGCGTCACGGCCAACCGGAAAGCGTATGGCTGGACCTCTATTACAGCCCCGTGGCCGGGGACAACCAACAGCCGGCCGGGGTGCTGGCGATTGTGGTGGAAACCACCGAACTGGTGAAGTCCGAGCGGGTGCGCCAGGAGCTCACCCATAATCTGGAGCAACGCGTAGCCGCTGAAGTGCAGGCGCGGTCTGCCGCAGAAGACCAGTTGCGCCAGTCACAGAAGCTGGAAGCGATTGGCGGCCTGACCGGTGGCGTGGCCCATGACTTCAATAACCTGCTGCAAGTGATCGCCGGCAACCTGCATTTGCTCGCCCGGCATGAGCCGGACAATTGTCAGGTGCAACGTCGCGTCACCGCGGCCATCGCCGCCGTGGAGCGAGGGGCCAAGCTGTCGTCGCAACTGCTGGCCTTTGCCCGTCGCCAGCCCTTGTCTCCGGCGGTGTACAACCCGCAGCGCATTTACGCCGGCCTGGGCGAGCTGTTGCAACGGGCGTTGGGGGAAACCATCCATATCGACGTGCAACTGCCCCAGGACTCCTGGTGCATCAATGTCGACCGCAACCAGCTGGAAAACGCGCTGCTCAACCTGGCGATCAACGCCCGCGATGCCATGCAAGGCGAGGGTGTGATTCGTATCACCGGGGAAAACGTCATCCTCAACCCGGACGATTGCATCGGTAAAAGCATCAAGCCCGGCGAATACGTGCGCCTGGCAGTGGCCGACACCGGCGTGGGCATGTCCGAGGCGACCCTCAAGCGCGCATTCGAACCCTTCTTTACCACCAAGCGCGAAGGCCACGGCACCGGCCTGGGGTTGAGCATGGTGTTCGGTTTTGTGCGCCAAAGTGGCGGGCACGTGGACATGTGGAGCGAGGAGGGCAAGGGCTCGGTGGTGCAGATGTATTTCCCCCACTGCCTGGAGCCTGAATGCCTCGACGACTACAGTGATGCGGACCTGCAAGGCGGCGGCCAGGAAACCATCCTGGTGGTCGAGGACAACGAAGGCGTGCGCCTGACGGTGGTCGAGTTGCTGCAGCAGTCGGGTTATACCGTACTGACCGCCGAGGATGGCGACCGCGCGATGCAAGTGTTGCAGCGCGGCGTGTCGCCGGACCTGATCTTCACCGATGTGGTGATGCCGGGTCGGGTCAAGAGCACCGACCTGGCCAGCTGGGCCCGCGCGCAGAACCCGCCGGTGCCGGTGCTGTTTACCTCTGGCCACACCCGCGACATTCTGTCTTCCAATCATCTGCTCAGCGCCGATATCCACCTGCTGAGCAAACCCTACAGTCCCGATGCCCTGACCCAACGCGTGCGCAGGGTGCTAAGCGCAAGACAAGGTTGCCCATGACTTCACAGCGCAACATCCCACCGCTCACCGCCCGGCAAACGGGCTTCGTCAGGGTGCGTGGCGCCCGTGAACATAATTTGCGCAATGTCGATGTGGATATTCCCCGGGACGCCTTGGTGGTATTTACCGGCGTGTCTGGCTCCGGCAAATCGTCTCTGGCGTTTTCCACGGTGTACGCGGAGGCCCAGCGCCGCTATTTCGAATCGGTGGCGCCCTATGCGCGGCGCTTGATCGACCAGGTCGGCGTGCCGGACGTAGACAGCATCGAAGGCTTGCCGCCTGCCGTGGCCCTGCAACAGCAACGGGGTACACCCAGTGCGCGCTCGTCGGTGGGCAGTGTCACCACCTTGTCGAGCTTGATCCGCATGCTCTATTCCCGCGCCGGCCGCTATCCGAAAGGGCAGGCCATGTTGTATGCCGAGGACTTCTCGCCGAACCTGCCCCAGGGCGCGTGCCCGCAATGCCACGGCCTGGGCCGCGTGTATGAAGTGACCGAAGCGCTGATGGTGCCCGATCCGTCCTTGACCATCCGCCAGCGTGCAGTGGCGTCCTGGCCGTTGGCGTGGCAGGGCCAGAACCTGCGCGACATCCTCGTGACCCTGGGTTATGACGTGGACATCCCGTGGCGCGAGCTGCCGAAAAAGCAGCGCGACTGGATCCTGTTCACCGAAGAAACCCCCACCGTACCGGTGTACGCCGGCTTCACCCCGCAGCAGACCCGCGAGGCGTTGAAACGCAAGTTGGAGCCCAGTTACCAAGGCACCTTCAGCGGCGCTCGGCGCTATATCCTGCACACCTTCGCCAACACCCAAAGCGCGCTGATGAAAAAGCGTGTATCGCAGTTCATGCAAGGCAGTGCCTGCCCATTGTGCGAGGGCAAACGCCTGAACCAGGCGGCGTTGTCGGTGAAGTTTGCCGGGGTGGATATCGGTGAGCTGTCGCAATTGTCCCTGGCGCAATTGGCCGAGTTGCTGCAGCCGGTGGCCGCGGGGCACGACACGATGAAGCTGTCGGTGGAAAAACGCCTGGCGGCCCAGCGCATCGCCCAGGACCTGCTCGAACGGGTCAACACCTTGATCGAACTGGGCCTGGGCTATCTGTCCCTGGAGCGCAGCACGCCGACCCTGTCGTCCGGGGAACTGCAGCGTCTGCGCCTGGCTACCCAATTGGGCTCGCAGTTGTTCGGTGTTATTTATGTGCTCGATGAGCCTTCGGCGGGCCTGCACCCGGCGGATGGCGAAGCATTGTTCACCGCGCTTGATCGTTTGAAGGCCGCGGGCAATTCGCTGTTTGTGGTGGAACATGACCTGGAAACCATGCGCCGCGCCGACTGGCTGATCGACGTGGGCCCGGCTGCCGGCGAACATGGCGGGCAAGTGCTGTACAGCGGGCCGCCCGCAGGGTTGGCGGATGTCGAGGCCTCGCAGACCCGCGAATACCTGTTTGCCTCACCTCGCCCGGCCAATGTGCCAAGCCGCGAGCCGGCCGGTTGGCTGAAGCTCAAAGGCGTGACGCGAAATAACCTGAAAGATTTGAACGTGGATTTCCCGCTGGGCTGTTTCACCGCGGTGACGGGGATTTCCGGCTCGGGCAAATCCAGCCTGGTCAGCCAGGCGCTGCTGGAATTGGTGGGCACGGGCCTGGGGCGTGTGCTGGAAAGCGACGACGAACCGAGCCTGGAAGATGCTGCACCGCAAGCCAGTGGCGGGCGCATCAGCGCCGGGCTCGAGCACATTCAGCGCCTGGTGCAGGTGGACCAGAAGCCCATCGGCCGCACGCCGCGTTCCAACCTGGCGACCTACACCGGGCTGTTCGACAACGTGCGCAAACTGTTTGCCGCCACGCCAGCGGCCAAGAAACGCAATTACGATGCCGGGCAGTTCTCCTTCAACGTCGCCAAGGGCCGTTGCCCGAACTGTGAGGGTGAAGGTTTTGTCAGCGTTGAATTGCTGTTCATGCCCAGCGTGTACGCGCCATGCCCGACCTGTCACGGCGCGCGCTATAACCCCGACACCCTGGCGATCAAATGGCAGGGCTTGAACATCGCCCAGGTGCTGGGGCTGACGGTGGAGCAAGCGGTGCAGGTGTTTGCCGAGCAGCCGGGCATCCTGCGTTCGTTAGTCGTGTTGCGCGATATCGGCCTGGGTTATCTGCGCCTCGGGCAGCCGGCCACCGAGTTGTCTGGCGGTGAGGCACAGCGCATCAAGCTCGCTACCGAGTTGCAACGCAATGCCCGGGGCGCCACCTTGTATGTGCTGGACGAGCCGACCACCGGGTTGCACCCCAGGGACGTCGATCGTTTGCTCAGCCAACTGAACCAGTTGGTGGATGCGGGGCATACGGTGGTTGTGGTGGAGCATGAAATGCGCGTGGTGGCCCAAAGTGACTGGGTGATTGATATCGGGCCGGGAGCAGGGGACTTGGGCGGGAGAGTCGTGGCGTGTGGGGCGCCGCAGAAGGTGGCCAAGAGCAAGACCAGCCGGACTGCGCCGTTTCTTGCTCGGGAGCTGGTCTGACTGGAGGCTGGCCTTTTGTGGGAGCTGGCTTGCCTGCGATGATGGCCCCCAGCCGACCCCTATCTGCCTGATCCAACACGATCCATTTGCATTGTCTGTGGAAGCAGTGTTTGGCTCAGCGGATCGAGTCCAGCATGCGCCCCAACATGGCATCACATCCCGCCAATTGCGCTACGCTCACAAACTCATCCGGCTTATGCCCCTGCTCCATGCTCCCGGGCCCGCATACCACGGTGGGAATGCCTGCCGCATCAAACAGCCCGCCTTCGGTGCCAAACGCTACGGTGCCGAACGCTTGCGAGCCGCAAAACGCCGCAATCAGCTGCGCCGCCTGGCTGTGCTCATCCGTGACCAGCCCCGGGTAGGCCGACAGCTCTGTGAACCGAATGGAGCTCTGCTTGCTGACCGCCTGCATACGCGGCAGTACCTGCTGCATGGCGTACGCTTGCAGTTCTTGAGCGACTTCAGCGGGGTCCGAGGCGGGCAGGGCGCGTACTTCAAAGTCAAAGCGACAATCGGCCGGGACGATGTTCAATGCCTTGCCACCACTGATCAGGCCGGTCTGTACCGTGCTGAAAGGTGGGTTGAAACGTGGGTCCTGGTGCGAACGCAAGCGCTGGCCGATGCGCCCGAGTTCGCAGATCAGATCGGCGGCATGTTCGATCGCATTCACCCCCGAGGGCGCATACGCCGAATGACATGCTTGACCCTGTATGTCGCAGCGCATCGCCAACTTGCCCTTATGACCCAACACCGGTTTGAGTTCGGTCGGTTCGCCGATGATGCACAGCATGGGTTTCACCGGGCGCTGTTCCAGAACAGCGAGCAATGAGCGTACGCCCAGGCATCCGACTTCTTCATCGTAGGACAGGGCGATATGCACCGGCAGGCGCAACGGTGTTTTGACCAGTGCGGGTACCAACGCCAGTACGCACGCGATATACCCCTTCATGTCGGCGGTGCCGCGCCCGAACAGCTTGCCGTCACGCTCGGTCAACGTGAACGGCGGCAGGGTCCAGGGTTGCCCATCCACTGGCACCACGTCGGTATGCCCCGACAGCACGATACCTGGCAGCTTAACCGGGCCGACGCTGGCAAACAGGTTGGCCTTGGTGCGTTGCGCGTTGTAGACCAACTCGCTGGCGATACCAAACCCGGCCAGGTAATCGCGCACAAACTCGATCAACTGAAGGTTGGACTCACGGCTGGTGGTGTCGAAGCCCACCAGCGTTTCCAGCAGGTCGCGGCTGCGGCTCATCGCTCGTCTCCGGCCACGCCGTAGCCGGGGGAGCGGTCGGGGGCGAGGGCGCGATCGATATAGTCCTGTACCTGTGGGCGGTAGGCGTCCCAGAGTTTTTGCAATTCGCCAATCGGCGCTTCGTCGGCCCAATCCACGCGCAAGTTGATGATCGGCCAAGTCAACTCGCCCACCACCACCAGCGCGGCGGAATGCACCGGGCCGGCTTCGCCACCGGCGGCGATGGCGGCATGCATCGCTGCCAGCAACCGGTCTGCGAGCTGGCCTTCGCCCTGTTCAAAGGCCGAGACCATCGCGGTGATGACTTCACGGTCGGCGAGCATGTTGCCCGCCGCCACGCATTGCTCGCCCGATACCGCGTGATGGGTACCCAGGGTCTGGCTGCCGCTGAAATGCACGCTGCGGCCCAGGTGGTCAATCGCCGTCAGTTGCCGATACTGACTGTAGCCGTTGCGGGTGAGTGCTTTGTCCACGGCATCGTCTGGGGCCAGGCCCTGTTCCAGCCCGTCGAGCACGTCTGGGCCGAGGGCCGGCAAGGTGATGTTCTGGGTCGATACCGCGCCCACGCCGGGCCGCAGCCATGGGCAGCGAGCGCCTACGGCGATACTTGATGAGCTGATGGCAACGCCCAACTGGCCGGTTTCCGCGCAGCGGCCAACGATTGAAAAGGTCATGGCTAGCCTCCTTACTCTGGGATAACCGCGATCACATCGATTTCCATCAGCCACTGCGGCTGGCCCAGGGCCGAGACCACCAGCCCGGTGGAAATCGGGAATACGCCCTTGAGCCACTTGCCCACTTCCTGATACACCGGCTCGCGGTAGCGTGGGTCGATCAAGTAGGTGGTGGTTTTGACGATGTGGCTGAGGTCGCTGCCGGCTTCTTCGAGCAGTTGCTTGACGTTTTTCATCGCCTGTTCGGCCTGGGCCCGAGGGTCGCCGAGGCCCACCAGGTTGCCATCGAAATCAGTGCCCACCTGGCCGCGTACATACACGGTGTTGCCGGCGCGCACGGCCTGGCACAGGTCGTTATCCAGGCTCTGGTTGGGATAGGTTTCTTTGGTGTTGAACATGCGGATGCGAGTGTGAGTAGGCATCAAAAAACTCCAGGAAAAAGTGATCAGGCGCTGACAGGGGTCTGGCGGGCAACCGGCGCAGCTTCGCGGTACTCGAGGTACTGACGCTGGATAGCGATATGGTCGGCTACGTATTTGGCGTCGTGCCACACCCCCCAGATAAACGACGAGCCACGCCGCGATTGCCATGGCAAACCGAGGAAGTAGATGCCGGCTTCGCTGGATACACCACGTTGGTGTTGCGGCTTGCCGGCGGCGTCGAAAGCGTCCACCTGTAGCCAGCTGTAGTCCACGACAAACCCGGTGGCCCAGATGATCGAGGTGATGCCCGCTTCGGCCAGGTCCAGCGTCAGGATTGGCTGCTTGATGCATTCAGCGTCGGGAAACACGCGACGTGCTTCGGGCTCCTGGGGCAGGTCGAGACCATTGCGTTCGACATACGCGTCGGCCGCGTCCAGCAGGGCCAGGTAGTTCTCATCCCCGCGTGCCAGGTTTTCCACCAGGTTGGGTTGGAACGTCGCCACTGTGCCGTCGAAGGCTTGGGTCAGGCCAACCAGGGTCATGCCTTGCTGGGCCAGTTCACGGAAGTCGATGGTCTTGCCGCCGTGGGCGCCGCTCACAGCAATGGTCACGTGTTCACGGCCAGGTTTCATCGCCGCCTGGTCCCACTCGCCCAAAACCCCCAGCCACCAGCAGAAATCCCGGTTGCGATAGGCGCGGGGCGGGCGGTCATGGGCGCCTACCGACAGGTAGACCTGGCGACCGGCGCGCTGCAGTTCATCGGCGATTTGTACGCCGGAAGAACCGGCGCCCACCACTAATACGGCGCCCGCCGGCAGTTGCCCAGGGTTGCGATAGTCGGCGGAATGGATCTGGTGCAGAGCCGTGCCTGTCGGCGCTATGCCTGGAATCACGGGCTTCTGGAATGGCCCGGTGGCGGCGACCACGCGGTTGGCTTCGATCACACCTTCACTGGTGTGCACGGTGAAGCCGGGGCGGCCGATGTTACGTACCACTGACGTCACGTCCACGCCAGTGCGGATCGGCGCATTGAATTTGCGTGCGTAGGCTTCAAAGTAATCGGCGACACGCTCTTTTGGCGCGAAGCCATCGGCAGGGACGTCGTCGAATTCCAGACCGGGGAAGCGGTCATGCCAGGCCGGGCCGTTGGCGACCAACGAGTCCCAGCGCCCGGTGCGCCAGCGTTCGGCGATACGGCTGCGCTCCAGCACCAGGTGCGGCACGCCTTGCTTGCTCAAATGCTCGCTCATGGCCACGCCAGCCTGACCTGCGCCCACCACCAGCGTGTCTATTTTTGTTATTGCTTGAGTCATGTGTCTGTCCTTGCGTAATGCAGTTGGATTCAGCTTGGGCATGACGTCAAGTTAGGGGGCGGGCGGTGATTAATAAAATATTATTAAGTTGGGAATTGAGCATAAATATCGGATGCAGAGGGGGCTGTAGGAGCTAGCTTGCTCGCGAAAAACGTCAACGCTAACGCGTGTTTTCTGAGTCAACGCGGCGCCTGTGGTTTTCTCGCGAGTAAGCTCGCTCCTACAAACAGCTTAGAGCTCTCCGGAGTACTTCACCGCCGCCGCCGCCCGCGACGGTACCTTCAGACTGCGCAGCAGGGACGACACATGAATGCGCACGGTAAACGGCGAGATATCCAGGGCCTTGGCGATTTCCTTGTTGGTCTTGCCCTGGGCAATCAGGCGCAACACTTCCTGCTGGCGGGTGGTAAGGGTATGAGTGTCCAGCGGCAGCAGGCCCGACGGCGCGAACTTGACCAGCACTTCGCCGGCGCGTATCGCCAGCAGCGCCTGGCCGATCTCATCCGGGGCGATGTTCTTGCCGATAAAACCGTCGACGCCCAAGGCCATGACTTGTTCGATCAGCGCAGGGTCGTCGACCATCGACACCACCACCAAGGTGGTGCGTCGCAGTTGCTGGCGCATTTCGGCCAGTTGGCTGATGCAGGTCAGGCCGGGAAAGCGCAAATCGAGGATCAGGGTATCGACCTCGCCCGCCTCGCGCAGCAACGTATTCACCGTGGCCAGGTCGCCGGCCTCTTGCACCTGGGCGTCGGGCAGCAAGCGTTGCACGGTGCGCGCCATGCCTTCGCGAAACATGGGGTGGTCGTCGGCGATGATGATCCGGCCGGTCATGGTGAGCTCCTTCCTGGGGCCAGGTTGTGTCGAGGCATGCTACTTTATTTACCCTCGGTGTAGGAGCGAGCTTGCTCGCGAAGCACGCACCGGCACCGCGTATTCCCAGGTCAACGCGTTATCGTTGACGTTTTTCGCGAGCAAGCTCGCTCCTACAGATGATAGGTCAAGGATATGACGATGAGCCCCGAGACCAACTCCGAACTCGATCAGGCTAATCTGCGCATCGTGGTGGCCAGCATCGCTATCGTTTACATCGGCGTGCTGGGCTTTTTGCCTGGGCAGTCGTTGGACACCTATCTGCCGGTGATCCTGTATATCTTGCTGTTCCTGCTGGCATCCATCGTGTTGCGCCAGGTGATCGCACGCTGGCCTGGGCATTATCCGGCGCGGCGGATCTTCGGCATGATCCACGACTACACGGGCACTTCGTTCGGCCTGGTGATGGGCGGTGAGGCGGCATTGCCGCTGTATGCGGTGATGGTCTGGGTGAACCTGGGCAACGGCATGCGCTACGGTTCGCGCTACCTGGCAATTGCGACGGGGCTGGCGTTGCTGGCGCTGTTGATCGTGTACCAACTCACGCCGCTGTGGCAGGCGCAACCCTTCATGATGCTGATGCTGATGATCACCAGCACAGTGATCCCGGTGTACGCCCATATCCTGTTGGAGCGCACACGCAAGGCTTCCGAGCAAGCCATCGCAGCCAACCTGGAAAAGTCGCGCTTTCTTGCCCAGGCCAGCCATGACCTGCGCCAGCCGATCCACTCCATCGGCCTGTTCACCGCCTGCTTGCGCGAAGCCCGCTTGGGGGAGGACGAACAGCGCCTGGTGGACAATATCGACCGCTCTTTGCTTAACGTGTCGCAATTGTTTCGTTCGATTCTCGACCTTTACACCCTCGACAACGGACGCCTGTTGCCCAAATACCAAGTGATTCACCTGGGTGACTTTCTCGCCGACCTGGTGCGCCAGAACGCCGAGGCTGCGCGTTGGGCTGGAGTGCAGTTGCGCTTGCGCGCCTGCGCTCACTGGGTGCTGGTCGACCCGGCCATGTTGGCAACGATGGTGCAGAACCTGCTTTCCAATTGCTTCAAATACGGCGCGCAACGACCAGTGCTGATCGGTGTGCGTGTTCGCGATAACGGCTTGGTAGTGGAGGTGCACGACCAGGGGCGGGGCATTGCCAGGGAGCATCTGTCAAAGGTCTTCGAAGAGTTTTATCGCGTGCGCCAACTGCGTGACAAGGACGTTGAAGGCGTGGGCCTTGGGCTGTCCATCGTCAAGCGCCTGGGGCAGTTGATGGGGTTGCAGGTGAGCCTGCGTTCGCGGGTGGGCCATGGCACCTCAGTGAGTCTGCATGGCCTGGCCCTGGCCACCGCGCCGCGTCAACCGGCAGTGCGTGACGATGCTCGCCAGGCCGGTCTGCTCAGCGGTCTGAAAGTGTGCCTGGTGGAGGATGACTACAACGTGCTGCTCGCCACCCAAGCTTTGCTCGAGCGCTGGGGGTGCGAGGTGCAGGCCGAGTCCACGGGGCAGGGCTTGGTCAGCGACTGCGACATCATCGTTGCCGACTACGATCTGGGCAACCATGCCACCGGCATTGAATGCATCGACCAGCTACGCGAACAACGCGGCTGGGCGGTGCCAGCGCTGATCCTCACCGGGCACGATGTGGAGAAAATCCAGGCCGCGTTGCATGATCGGCAGATCGCTATCCTCTCCAAACCGGTACGCCCTGCGGAGCTGCGCGGCACCCTGCGTGAGCTCAGTCAGGAAAAAATTACTGCATGAACGGCGTCAACCCATTGCCTTTGGCGCCCTTGGGCATGCAGTAGGCCGCGGGCTTCATCAGGCCGAAGCTGGCAATCGCGAACGCGCCGCCGCTCGCACCGCTGGGCACGGAGCAGTTGTACTCGCCGGAGGCTGTGTTAGCGACGTAGTAGGTGGTCATGGAGTCGCTGCGCACATTGGAAATACGTTTTACCGGCTCGCCCAGATTGGTTTCCGAAAGCTTCTTGAGATGATCTTCGGTGGGTTTGATATTGCTGCAACCGGCGACGCCGATAATCAAGGCGCCCAGCAGGGCAAGACGAGTGACAGGGGAGTGGAGTTTCATGGTGCTTCTTCCTTGGGGTTGTTTTGGTTTTTCCAACGCGCAAAGAACCCGCGCGCATTGAGTGCGCGGTGTGGGTGAGAACGTTGGAAGTGCCGCGGAATATAGCGCCGCCGTGGGGTGGGGTCGATTAGCACAAATGGGCTAGTGGCAGTTTGAGGTCATGGAAGGAGCTTGCGATGCTGGAGATAAAACGTGCCACGCCGGATGACGCCGAGCGTGCGTTCGAGATTCGACGCGAGGCCATTCGCGGCCAATGCATTGGCGCCTACAGCGCTGAGCAACTGGCGCTCTGGACCCGAGGTCACGCCAGCGATGGCTACAGCGTGTTGATGGAAAAACAGTTCTACATGGGCTGGCTGAATGACGAGCCTGTCGCCACCGGTATGCTCGATCTTGCCGACGGTGAAATAGGGGCCTTGTTTGTATTGCCCGCTTACATGGGGCAAGGCCTTGGCAAGGCAATGCTTGCTCATCTGGAAGGCGTGGCACGCCAGCAAGCGATTGAACAGGTTGTGCTGGATGCGACCTTGAACGCGGTAAGTTTTTATAGCGCGTGCGGGTATGTAGGCGATGAGCAGGCGGTGTATCGCTCTCCGTCCGGGTTGGTGCTGGCGTGTGTGCCGATGGTGAAGCGGCTGCGCGTTATGAGTCCCGCTTGAATGCAGCGCGCAATTGCTCGATCACCTGCGCCACCCCTGGCCCGTGAACCTGCGGCGGGGTGAGGCTCTCGCCAAACTCGCGCCATACAAACAGGGTCAGTTCAGCGCCATCGGTCATGGGTTCGAGGGGCGGCGTACCGAAAGCGTACAGCGAGCGGTAGCGTTCGTCCTGCCAGAACGCTCGCTCCACCCAGTCATAGACAGGAATGAAGTGAAAGTGCAGCGGGAAACCCGGCATATGTCCGTAGCGGCTGATATATAGCCACTTCGGCTGGAGCTGGGCTTGCATCACTCGTTGGATGTTGGCGAGCAAACCGCCCATTTCGGCCAGTGCGGCTTCTGGCATGTCAGCGAGGGAGTCAACCGGTACCTTGGCGCCAAGCATCAGGTAGCCCGGCAGCTTCGACGCTAGGTGGTGGTTGAGCTGCCAGTGCTCGGTCTGGTGAAGGATGAAGGCCGGGTCGATGTGCATACGCGCGCGTCCGTGTGGGCGGGAGCGCCAGGATAACAAAACTGCGGGCTTGCTCGCGAAGGCGGCCTGATAGCCGACCAGATGTCAGATCAGACCGCGTACATATCCGTTATTCAGGTAACGGCCACCTAGGGTTCCGCAATGGCGGCGGCTCACTTTGCAAAAGCGGCAAATCAAGCAAAACGCTCTTGCCCCATTACTCGGCACCTCGTTAGCGGGGCCCTATCGCCCTGCTTAGCCGCCGGCCACTGGACTGCGCCAGTCGTCCGAACCGGACGTCCCGGCGACCTCGTGAGTCCAGATGATCTTGCGATAGCTGAAGTGCACGTCCTCCAGATGGGTGAAATGGGCGTTGTCGGGGTCCTGGCAGTTGGGCATGCGCGATTGGATGTCCACGATGGTCGCGCCTTCCAGTTCAATGGTGAAATAGTGCTCCAGGGTCCCGGAGGAAGAGTTGCGCAGCCATTCCAACCGGCAGGACACTTCTTCGCCGGTAGTCAGGGCGCTGAACAGCAAGGGTGAGGATTTATCGAAAACCTTGCTGATCATCAGCGGTTTGTGCACGCGCTGACCGGTTGGCTGGCCGGATTGCGGGTCGCGAGGAATGATCACCTGGTGAGCAAATGCTTGTACCAGTATCTGGTCCTCATGACCTTCCTGATAAATGCTGCCTACCGAGTCCTGAGTAAATGTGCCTGCCGTAATCAAACCTTGTTTGACACCGGTGATGGAGAGATACGCGGGTGTTGGCATGACGGGTTTCCTTGCCTGATTGAGTAGGTATTGCCGAACAGCAAAAGCGCTGAAGGGGCAGAGGCCTATAACAAGAAGCGTGCCTGAAAGTATGAAAACCAATGAAATAAAGACCAAGGCGGCTCTGTGTTCGTTTGTTCAGAGCTTATTGTCGAGCGGTAGGTGGATTTCAGCGCTATTAGTTTCACGCCTGCGCGCACTTAGTTGCTCATGCCCTATAAGTTGTAAATGCGCGGCTGTCGGAGATAAAGCGTGGATTTTTCGATGAAGAGGTGCGCAAATAGTTGCGCATTCCTTTATTTGTTGGGTGTGTAGGACGTTTCTTAAGTTCCGTTCCGTTACTTGCTGATTGTTTTTGTCGTGGCTAAGGTTCACTCACTTCGATGAGTTTTGAATGGAAGTTCAAGGGCGTTTCGACAATGGCGTTAAGTCCTCCTATTTACCTCGGACGGATGTGTGCAACTCAAAATGGCTTATTCAGAAGAACTTTATGTTCATTACCGCAAGCTTGCACGGACAGCATGTTGCTCAAGCAGTTTTGTTGGTAGTGACGTGCGTTTTTCGAGCGAGTTTGAAGCGCTGGAGGCCGAGCTTGGCAAAGCCCAGTCTATCCATGTTGCGGGCCAGCCGGATTGGCAGAGGGTCAGCGAAATCAGCGAGCATTTGCTGCGTGATCACTCCAAGGATCTACGCGTCGCCGTCTGGTTGGTCTGGGCCCTGTATCAACGTGATTCATTTGCCGGATTGCTGGCCGGTCTCGGTTTGCTGCGTGACCTGTGTGAACTCCATTGGGAGCAGGTTTACCCTGGCAAGCTACGAACCCGTGCTGCGGCGTTTGGCTGGCTGGTGTCGCGCCTTGAGCAAGCGTTTGCACTCAAACCGTCGCTCAGCGATCAACGGCCTTTATTCCAGGCCCTGTTGGAACACCTGGCATGTCTCGACCAGCTATGGGGCGAACAACTTGGAAGCGATGCACCTTTGCTGCTGCCGATTCGCCGGCAATTGTCGGAGCGCTTGGCGCAGGGTGTATCCGAACCTGGCGGTGTCGCGAACGTCATTGCCCAGGTCAAGCAGACGACCCAGTTGCTGAGTCCCGGGCAACCGATCAATAACGAAAAAGACGCGCACAGACTGCTGCGCACTTTACAGGAGCAGGCCCGCCCGTTATGTGCCTGGTGGTTGCGCCAGGACGCAACCGACCTGCGTGCCTTGCGCCTGGGTCGAACCTTGGCGTGGTTGATGCTCGTCAATTATCCCGACGCCAACAGTGAGCGAGTAACGGCGTTGCGCCCGTTGGTCGCGGACAAGCGCAAGCGCTATCAAGAGCGTCTCAGCCAAGGCCATCACGCCGATCTGTTGCCTGAGCTTGAGGTAAGCCTGGCGGGTGCGTTGTTCTGGTTGGATGGTTTGCGCATGGTCTGGGAGTGCCTGGACGCCTTGCATGCAAACCTGGCCATGACTGAACTGGAGATGCATTTGGCTCTGCTGCTGCAGCGCCTGCCGCACCTGCCTGAATATCGGTTCAACGACGGCACCCCCTTTGCCGACCCTGCGACAGGTGAGTGGATCGCGCTGCATGTGATGCGTCACGTGCACAAGCCCGAGCCCTCCCATGTTGTCGCCGACAGTCACACGCAGCCCTGGGAGACCACATTGCAAGCGGTGATGCCTTGCCTGCGAAAGGACGGCCTCAAGGCAGCAGTGGCCGTACTCAAGCAAGGGCTGCAGGCGGCGTGCGGTGATCGAGCGCGCTTTCATTGGCGCCTGGCGCTGGCCAGGTTGTGCGTGGCGGCTGGCAAGCATGAGCTGGCCAGGCTTCAGCTGGAAGAACTCGACCTTCAATTACAGCGCACAGGTCTGGAAAGTTGGGAGCCGGCGCTGACCTTGCAAGTCGGCAAGCTTCTGTACCGCTGCTATGAGCTGTTGCCACAAACCCAGCCCATATGCGACTGCAAAGACGCACTGCATCGCAGGTTGTGCCATTTCGATCTTGAAGCAGTACTTGAATAGCGCCTCATCAAAAAGGAAAAGCACCATGGCCAAAGACGGTTCGGTAGCCCCCAAGGAACGTATCAATATTACTTTCAAACCCGCTGTCGGTGGGGCCCAGGAAGAAGTCGAGCTGCCGTTGAAGCTGCTGGTGCTGGGAGATTTTTCCCAGCGTGCGGACCATCGCAAACTCGAGGATCGCAAGCCCATCGGTATCGACAAGCACACCTTTGACGAGGTGTTGGCCAAGCAAGCCTTGAGCCTGACGCTGAGCGTACCCAATCGCCTGCAGGATACCGCTGATGTGGAGGAGTTGCCGATCCAGGTGCAGATCAACGTCATGAGGGACTTCAACCCCGCAAACCTGGTCGAGCAGATCCCGGCGTTGCAAAAGCTGATGGCATTGCGTGAAGCCCTGGTGGCGCTCAAGGGACCGCTGGGGAACACGCCGAACTTTCGCAAGGCTATCGAGCAGGCATTGGCCAATGACGACTCCCGCGCTCGAGTCCTGGCCGAACTGGGGCTGGACAGCCCTCAAGCATTGCCGTTTCAGTAAAGGGACACTGACACCATGAACACGATTGAACACAGCTCGAAACTCGTACAAACCACCGAAACCTGCAGCATCCTCGATAACATCATTGCCCAGACCTTGCTCAGTGCCGACGACGAGGCTTACGGCATCGCCAAGCGCGGCGTGTCGGCGTTCATTGCAGAGCTGGTGAAGCCACATAACTGTGATGAGCCGGTAAAGAAACACCTGGTCGACCGCATGATTGCCGAGATCGATACCAAGCTCAGCCAGCAAATGGATGAAATCCTGCACCATCCGGACTTCCAGGCACTGGAGGCTTCATGGCGAGGCTTGCAGTTGCTGGTCGAGCGCACCAATTTTCGCGAAAACATCAAGATCGAGCTCTTGAATGTCTCGCGCCAGGACCTCCTGGACGACTTCGAAGACTCATCGGAGATCACCCAGTCCGGGCTTTACAAACATGTCTACAGTGCTGAATACGGCCAGTTCGGCGGACAGCCGGTGGGCGCAATCATTGCCAACTACTTTCTCTCGCCCAACGCACCTGATGTGAAGCTGATGCAGTACGCATCCAGCGTCGCCAGCATGGCCCACGCGCCTTTTATCGCCGCTGCCGGGCCCGGGTTCTTCGGTTTGGAAAGTTTCACCGGGCTGCCGGACCTGAAGGATCTGCGAGATCATTTCGAAGGTCCGCAATTTGCCAAGTGGCAAAGTTTCCGGCAGAGCGAAGACGCCCGTTATATCGGCCTTACCGTACCGCGCTTTCTGTTGCGTACCCCGTATGACCCCCTTGAGTATCCAGTCAAGACCTTTGCCTACCAGGAGAATGTGGTTAATAGCCACGAGCATTACTTGTGGGGCAATACCGCGTATGCCTTTGCCACCCGCCTGACCGACAGCTTTGCGCGATTTCGCTGGTGCCCGAACATTATCGGCCCGCAAAGCGGCGGAGCGGTCGAGGACCTCCCGCTGCATCACTTCCAGAGCATGGGCGAGATCGAAACCAAAATTCCTACCGAGGTGCTGGTATCGGACCGACGCGAATACGAGTTGGCACAAGAAGGTTTCATCGCCTTGACCATGCGCAAAGGCAGCGATAACGCGGCGTTCTTTTCCGCCAGCTCCGTGCAGAAGCCAAAATCCTTTGGTATCAGTGAGGAGGGCAGGGCCGCAGAGCTGAATTACCGGCTGGGCACCCAATTGCCTTACATGATGGTAGTCAACCGCTTGGCGCACTACCTCAAAGTGCTGCAGCGCGAGCAGTTGGGCGCATGGAAAGAGCGCACAGACCTGGAGCTGGAACTCAACAAGTGGATTCGCCAGTACGTGGCGGACCAGGAAAATCCTAGTGCCGAGGTACGTGGGCGGCGCCCGTTGCGAGCTGCACGCATTGTCGTCAGTGATGTCGATGGCGAACCTGGCTGGTACCGGGTCAACCTGACTGTGCGCCCGCATTTCAAGTACATGGGGGCAGATTTCACTTTGTCCCTGGTCGGTAAGCTGGATAAAGAATGAGCAGAGGCTACGGCATGCCAGAGCACGGCAGCCTTTTCGAACGCCTCGAATGCGGTGCGTCGCCCCCGGAGGGCGGGGCGGCGTCCATTGCTGCCCATCTGGGGAAAATGCTCAGCACTCGCGCGGGCAGTGTCAAGACATTGCCTGATTATGGGCTGCCGGACCTCAATGACATGCGGCTTAGCTTGCATGAGTCCTTGAGCCAGTCGCGTCTACATATCGAGCGCTTTATCCAGGCCTATGAACCGCGGTTGACGAATGCACGTGTCAGGCTGTTGCCGGGGGCGCGTGAATCCCTGGAGTTGGCGTTTGCCATCGAGGCTGAGCGGGCCATTGACGGCATCCTGCAGCCCGTGGTGTTCCACGCCCGCCTCACGGATGCCGGGCGGGTTGAGGTTTTTACCGATGACGCTTGACCGATATTTTCAAAGCGAACTCAGTGCCCTGCGCCAACTGGGCAGGCGTTTTTCAGAGCGCAATCCCGCCCTGGCGCCGTTTCTCGCCGAGGCTGGCCAGGACCCGGATGTCGAACGCTTGCTGGAGGGTTTTGCCTTTTTGACCGCGCGCCTGCGCCAGAAGCTGGATGACGAACTGCCGGAGTTGACGCATTCGTTGATGCACTTGCTCTGGCCTCATTACATGCGGCCGATACCGGCCTTCAGCATCCTGCAATTCGATCCGTTGAAACGCGCTGGTCCCGGTGTTCGAGTGGGTCGGGACACCGCCGTGGAAAGCGCCACCATCCACGGCGAGCGTTGCCGGTTCCGTACATGCTACGCCACCGATGTCATGCCCCTGCAACTCAGTGGCCTGGAATACCGGAGCCAGGGCGAAGGGGCCCGTCTGGATTTGCACCTGAGCATGAGTGTCGCAGGTAACTTCAGCGAGTTGGCATTTGATTCACTGCGCTTGCACCTGGCCGGAGATCCTTATGTCAGTCAGGGCCTGTATCTGAACCTGTTGCGTCATCTCGATGGGATCTGCCTGCTGTTACTGGATCACGACGGTATGCCGATCATCGCCAGCGATGGCATGCCCGTGATGCTACGGCTCGCTGCTGACCAGGTTCGGCCGGTGGGATTCTCCAAGGAGCAGGCGTTGATTCCTTATCCGCAGAATGCCCTGGGGGGTTATCGACACCTGCAGGAGTACTTTGCTTTTCCCGAGAAGTACCTGTTTGTCGACGTTGAAGGTCTGAGTGTGCTGCACACGCTGTCTCACGAGCTGCTCCGGCAGGCGCATGGCATGGTAATGCGCTTTGAACATCGCACTCACGGCCGTGAACCTCAGCGTCCCACCCTGGACAACATAAAGTTGTATTGCACGCCCATCGTCAACCTGTTCAAGCAGGATGCGATTCCTATTCGCCTGGATGGAAAGCAGGATGAGTACCTCTTGGTGCCCGGGGAATATACGCCGGGTAATGCCAGCGTCTTTTCCGTGGATCAGGTCACTGGGTGGCGCCCCGGTGGCTTGGGCTATCAAACCTACGTGCCGTTCGAGTCGTTTGAGCATGACTGCGACACTGAGCCCCTGGCGGCACCGCCCAGCTACAGCATTCGCCAACGCTCGTCGGTTCAACATGCCGGGCTCGATACCTGGATGGGGTTTGGCAACCGCCGCGAACGGGGCCATGAAACCTTGTCGGTCGAACTGACCTGTACTAATTGCAACCTGCCGCGCCAACTGCGTGCGGGTGATATCAATCTGCCCGGTGAGCAGACGCCGGAGTCGTTGACGTTCCGCAACATCACCGCGCCAACGGCGAGCTTCGCACCACCACTGGACCAAGACTATCTGTGGAAGCTCATCAGCAACATGTCGCTCAACTATTTGTCGTTGACCGATATCAATGCCTTGAAAGTGATTCTGGAGTCCTACGATTTGTCGCGTTATTACGATCGCCAGGCCCTGAAGGTCAGCCAGAAAAGACTGGGCGCCTTGCTCTCCATCCGCCAAGAGCCAGTGGATCGCCTGCACCGCGGGCTGCCCATCCGAGGCGTGCGGATCGATCTGACGGTCGATTCCCAGGGCTTTGTTGGCCAGGGCGACCTGTTTGTATTCGCTTGCGTTCTAAATGAGTTTTTTGCGCTTTATGCCAGCCTCAATTCGTATCACGAGTTGCGGGTCATCAGCACACAAGGAGACGTGTATCTATGGCCATCCCAGATGGGACAGCAACCCCAGCTCTGACTCAACTTTGTCGCGTTATCCGTGAGTTCACGTTGTTTCAGGCGGTTCTGCAGGTTATCGAGCATTTGCGCGAGGCCCATCCGCTTTTAGATGACGACGCGCTGTACGACCAGTTGGAGTTCCAGGCCAACCCTGGTCTCGGGTTTGCCGCGCACGATATTGACCGGGTGGAGTTCTTTATGGAACAGGGCCAATTGCGCGCACGCCTGCGTCTGAATGTGTTGGGGTTATTCGGTGCGGGGTCACCACTGCCCGCGTTTTATGGTGAGCAGGCATTCGCCGAGCGCTCGGGTGGCAACCCGACTCGGGATTTCCTCGACCTGTTCCACCATCGGCTGCACCGGCTGATGCTGCCGATCTGGCGCAAGTACCGCTATCGGGCGTGTTTCCGGGCAGGTGCCAACGATAGGTTTTCCGAGCAGATGTTTGCCTTGATAGGGCTGGGCGCAGCTGCGATACGGGGCGTTTGCCAAGTCGATTGCAAGCGCTTGCTGCCTTACCTTGGCTTGCTGAGTTTACGGGTGCATTCGGCGGCGTTGATCGAGTCGGTCCTGCGTTACTACTTCATGCACGAGGCGTTGTTTCTAGAGCAATGGGTTGCACGTACGGTCGAGGTCTGCCAGACGCAGCGCAATCATCTGGGGCGGGCCAATAGTGCTCTTGGCGATGACCTGGTTCTGGGGCACCGCATCGCTGACCGCAGTGGCAAGTTCAGGGTGCATGTCCGGGCGCTGTGCTGGGAGCGTTTCCACGATTTTCTGCCCACCGGAAGTGCCTACCAACCACTGCGTTCGCTGGTGCGCCTGACCCTGCGGGACCCCTTGGACTACGACCTGAGCCTGATGTTGGCGCAGGGCCAGATCAAGGCCTTGCATATTGGTGAGAACACAGTTTGCCGCCTGGGCTGGACCACTTGGCTGGCGCATGAACAGGCCGATGGCGTGGTCACGCTGACCCACAATTCATCAGGGATTAATGACCATGACTAATGCGGACCTGCAACAACTGATCGGCGCGCTGTCGGCAAGACCGACACAGTGCTGGCCCTGGCGTGTTTCGACGAGTGCAGCCCATGACCGATAACCTGCTTGGTAAAGAGGCCGACCCGCTGGTTTATGTCGACGCGCTGTCTGCCTGTTTCACACGCTTGGGGTTCGAGCGCGATGAACATTCGTTACTTGAAGGATGCGTTACCGGGGCGGCACGGCTGAGCCAGTGTGAGCTCAGCCAATTGTATCTGCTGGACGAAGTGACCGGCCGGCTTGAACTGACCGCTCAACATATGGCCCAGATACCATCGCTCTCCGTTGCGCCTGCGTGTCCCGATCAGTCCCACCAAGGGCTGCTGCACGCAACCTTGAACCAGGGCTCCGTCCTGAGTCTGGAGGATGTGCAAGACAGTGGGTATGACACCCGCTTCCTCCCGGCAATGGCGATACCCTGGCGTGCGCTATTGATCGTGCCGCTGCTCAGCCGATGCAAACGTATGACCGGTGTGCTGGTCTTCGCCCGCCAGCAGTCGGTCCAGTTGCGAGTCTACGCCTCATCCTTGGGGCATTTGGGCAGCTTCGCCTTGAATCAGTTACTCGCACTGCGCGATATCCAGCCCATCGTTGGCACAAAGCGCAGATGCGACAAACCGTTGGCTGGAACATATGGCTTGATTGGCACCAGTGCGGCAATGGAGCAGGCGTGCCGGCTGATCAGTAAAGTGCTGCACACGTCTTATACCGTGCTGCTGCACGGTGAGACCGGCACTGGCAAGGAAGTGGTGGCCCGCGCCATCCATGCCGCCGGGCCGCGCAAGGCCAAGGCCTTTGTCGTGCAGAACTGCGCAGCGTTCCCGGAAGGGTTGCTTGAAAGCGAACTGTTCGGCTACCGAAAAGGCGCGTTCACTGGCGCCGAGCGCAATCACGCGGGGCTGTTCGACGCTGCGCATGGCGGTACGTTGCTGCTGGATGAGATCGGCGATATGCCGCTGTCACTGCAAGCCAAGTTGCTGCGGGTATTGCAGGAGGGCGAGGTTCGCCCACTGGGCGCCAGTGCAGCCCATAAGGTTGATGTCCGCATCATTGCTGCCACCCATCGCGACCTCGCGGCGATGGTTGCCGAGGGGCGCTTTCGCGAGGATCTCTATTATCGGCTTGCTCAGTTTCCCATCACTCTACCGGCCCTGCGCGAGCGAGACGGCGATGTACAGCAACTGGCGCGCTATTTCACGGACAAGGTTTGCGAAGCGCTGGAAAGGTCACCTGTCGATTGGTCGAATACCGCCCTTGATCAACTTTCCAGCCACAGCTTCCCCGGCAACATACGCGAGCTCAAATGCCTGGTGGAGCGCGCCGTGCTGTTGTGTGACGACAGCGTGATCCGACCGGAGCATCTGGCGCTGCCAATGACACTGACGCCAGCCGCTACCGATGAAGCGACCCTGCGCCAGCGCATGGAGCGAGTGGAGCGCACGTTTTTGCTCGATTGCCTGCACAAGAATCGCGGTAATCGCACCCGTACGGCACGGGAGCTAGGGGTTGCCCGGCGTACGCTGCTCTACCGTCTTGCCCGCTTGAACATTCCCTTTGGCGATGCCAGGGAAGAACGCTGAATGACGCACCTTATTTTCACTATGGGAGAAAGCCGATGCCTGATCGTCCATGGCACATCGTCGTGCTTGTACTGTTTTTGCTGGGTGGCTGTAACGCCAACTATGTATTCGATGACGCTGAGTACCATCCTGTGGGTGACCCACAGGCGATCACTCGTGGCCGCTGAATGGAGGGTCATGAAGATGCAGCTTGTGTTTGAGATCTGCGCGCCCGAGAGCGAAAAGAACGTGCCCCTGGACCGCAAAGTGTTTGACGTGAGTGGTGGCGTGATCGGCCGCGGCTCGGAATGTGATTGGGTAATACCTGACGCCAGCCGCGTGCTCTCCAGCCACCATGGACTGGTCGCCTACCGCGAGGGCCGCTATTTCCTCACGGATATCAGCCGCAACGGAATCAGGGTGGCAGGGAGTCATGAGCGCCTGCGCAAGGGGCACGCGCGATTGATCAGTGATGGCGAAGTGTTCGAGCTGGGAGCGTTGGCGATACGTGCGCGCTTGCTGGAGCCACCGCAACCTGCTGGCGGCTTGCAGGCCGCCTCGGCAGTAACGATCCCTGAAGACGCCTTCCTCTCGCTGGGCCCTTCGCATCAGTTGGACCTTGATTGCCGTATGCATGCCTTTTCGCAGGATCTGGAGGCATTGAACGAGTCCGCCGATGAGCAGCAAGTGTGGACGGATCGCTACGGGGCTGACCGGGAGCACGTGGTCTTCCCACGTCGGGAAGAACCCGCGGTAGAGGTTGCTACGGTACAGGCAGCGATGACTGTGCCGACTGATGACGAGTTCTGGCCACAATTTGCAGCAGCCTTGGGCCTGGACCTGAATACGCTCGATCAACCGGGTCGGCAAGCACTGGCGATCAAGGTGGCGCGCTTATTTCGCCTGACGATCGAAGGGTTGCAACAAAGTTTGCGCACCCGTGACGAATTGAATAACGAGTTGGATACAGCGCCGTTCGGCAGCCATGGTGTGGGCCTTAATCCCTTGAAAGCGTGTAGCGACATCGATGCTGCGGTAGCTGCGATGTTGGATATAAGTGCGTTAGGCCAGATGCCCGCTGTACGGGCTATCACCCAGGCTCACCGGGAACTGCAAGCGCATCAGGTCGCACTGTTGGCCGCCTGTCGAAGCACCTTGCGCAACGCCCGTGCGGCCTTTGAGCCCAGCTATCTGTTGGGATGCTTCGAGTCCTCGGGCAAGTCGGTCGGGTTTTTCTCGGATGGTGGGCATTGGCGTGCGTACCAGCGTCATTACCAGCGTCTGGTGGCGCAAGAGCGATTGAGTGATCGTCCTTTGGGGGGCGACTTCGCCAAGGCCTATGAGGAGCAGGTGCGCCTGATCTCCAGCCTGCATATTGATTTTCCAGGATAATGCTCATGTACCGAGTCACCCTTGCTTTGCTGTTGCTCATGTTCGGGCTATTGACAGGTTGCAGCGCCGCCTCGCCTTTTTCTAAGCTGACCAAGCTAGACATGGCGCTGACCGCCAGTGAACTCGTCAACCCGGATCTGCATGGCCGCCCCTCGCCAGTTGTGGTGCAGTTGATTGAACTGCGCCAGGGCGTCGCTTTTGAACATGCCGACTTCTTCGGTCTGTATGGCAATGCGCAGCAGACGCTGTCCAAGGACTGGGTAAACAGCGACGAACTTGAATTGCGCCCTGGGGACCGCCTGGGGCTCAAGCTTCGTATCGGACCTGACAGTCGTTTCGTGGGGGTGCTGGCGGCTTATCGAGACCTGCCCAATGTCCAGTGGCGGCTACTGATCCCGCTGACCGTGCAACAACGTAACCGTGCTGATCTGGTATTGGATCAGACCGGTATACGCGTTGCTGGCTCACTCGCCGGCCTGGAGGCGCAGTGACATGCAGGCTCAGAAAGTTATCTGGCAAGAAGGCATGCTGTTGCGGCCACAGCACTTGCAGCACAACGACCGTTATTATCATCAACAACTCACCCAGACGCGCTTGTTGGGCAGTGATACCTGGGGCTTGCTCACGCTGGAACTCAATTTGCAGTACCTCAAGCTGGGCAAGCTGGTGGTCAACCAGGCCAGCGGCGTTTTGCCGGACGGTAGCCTGTTTGAGTTGAGCCCCGGCATGGAACCTCTGGTGTTGCAGGTACCCACCGACACGGGCAGACAAGGCGTTTTCCTGGCGCTCCCGTTGGCCAGTGGCAGTCACCTTGAAGTTCGCCAGCCAGGACAGAGTGATGTGCTGGCACGCTACGTCAGCTGCGAAGTGGAAGTGGGAGATGCCAATGCGGGTGTGGATACGCGTTGCCGGATCAACTGCGCACGTCCCGACTTACGTCTTCTGTTGGGCGAACACCCGCATGACGAGCACTTCGTCAAACTCAAGATCGCCCAGGTACTGGACGCCACCGACGAGGGGGGAGTGAACCTGGATACAACGTTCATCCCTACGTTCATTTTCGTGCAGGAGCATGGGTACGTGGCGTCGTGTCTCAAGGAGGTGATCGGCCTGCTTGTCAGCAGGGGCGATGCCATCGCTGCACGTATTCGTGGCGAGAGCACGACCGCAGGCACACAAATCGCTGACTTCCTGATGCTGCAAGTAATCAATCGTACCGAGCTGGAGCTGCGCCACTGCCTGAGCCAGGCTCGGGTGCGGCCCGAAGCAGTGTTCCGTGCGCTGGTGTCCCTGCTCGGTGAGTTATCAACGTTCGCCAGTGACAGTAAGCGTGCGCAGTTGAACGTTCATTACCAACACGGTGATCAGGGCGCCAGTTTTCGTGGGCTGATGGAGCAGGTGCGCTTGGTGCTGTCTGTGGTGTTGGAGCAACAGGCGATCAAGTTGGCTTTGCAGCCGCGCCAATATGGCGTCCTGGTATGCCCAGTCAGCGAGTTGAAATTGCTTGGTACGGCCACCTTCATTTTGGCGGCCACTGCGCAGTGTGAGGCGCAGGAACTGCGCCAGCGTCTGCCGGCACACCTGAAAGTCGCGCCGGTTGAGCGCATACGTGAATTGGTCAACCTGCACTTGGCCGGTATCAAGGTCACGTCGTTGCCAGTGGCGCCGCGACAGATTCCATTTCACGCCGGCAAGACCTACTTCATGCTCGATATGAGCGCTCGTGATATCGCACAACTGGAGCAGTCAGGTGGTTTCGCTTTCCACGTAGGAGGTGAGTTCACCGGGCTTGAACTTGACTTCTGGGCCATCAGGAATTGAACGCCATGGAAAGTGAATGCACTCAAGATGAAAAAACCGTCTTGCTTGACCGGGAAAGTCATGGGCCTGCCCAAGGACCATTAACGGACTTCCCGTCGCCGCCGCGTTATGAGCAGTTGGAAGATCGGATGATCTACGCCGGCCTCAGGCTCGATACGCAAAGCTTCCAGGTTGGGCTCAACCCTATAGTCGACGCAGCCTGGGCGGTATTGTCCGAGGTTGTAGGGCTCAGGCGCTGCTCTGGCCGTGAAAGTTGGGACACGCTCAACGAGCGGTTGTCGTTGGCTGTCAATCAATTTGAAACCCACGCTTTGCAGGGCGGCGTGGAAAGCAGCCAGATAATATCGGCGCGTTATGTGTTGTGCAGTGTGATTGACGAGGCGGTCTTGATAACTCCGTGGGGGGCGCAGAGCGAGTGGTCGAAAAAGAGCCTGTTGAGCCGCTTTCATAACGAAACCTTCGGGGGCGAAAAAGTTTTCCAACTGCTGGAGCGGCTGTCGCGCGACCCCCTCAAGCACCTGGCGATGCTGGAGCTTTTGTACCTGTGTCTATCTTTGGGGTTCGAGGGCAAATACCGGGTCATGGAGCGGGGCGCGTCACAACTTGAGGCTGTTCGTGATGCCTTGTATCGCCAGATCAGGCATGTACGTGGGGAACCGCTGAAGGCGCCGCTACTGCCTGCCATACAGGGGAAGGACCCGCACAAGCGGATCCGTGTCATTCCCGTCACCTGGTGTGTGGCATTCACCCTGAGCTGTTTGTTGGCTCTGTATACAGGATTTGCCTGGGTACTGAGCAAGGAACGATCGAATGCACTGCAACCCCTTCAATTCTCGGCGTCGGACCTGATTCGTACGCCCTTGTAAACGCTGGAGCAATGAATGAGCGCATTCTTCAAGAGGATGGGCGCCGTGCTGGGCAGGGTTTGGGTTTGGAGCCTTCTGCTGGCGCTTTCCTGTGCGGCACTCGTGTGGTTTTTAGGGCCGCTGTTGGCAGTGGATGACTATCGTATCTGGCAGGGGACGACTGCTCGCCTGCTTACCATCAGCATCGTGTTTTTACTGTGGGGGCTGGTGATAGCGCTTACGGATACTGGTAGTGCTACCAGGCGCCAAAGGCCCCCGCGTGAGCAGCCGTTGAAGTGGGTCGAGGATGAGCGCCGTCAGGTAAGCGTTCGATTCAAAAACGCTGTGCATCTGCTGAAAACATCCAGCCATTATGGCGTGCATAACGCACGGTGGCGCCATGATCTGCCGTGGTACCTGTTGATCGGCGAGCCGGGCAGTGGCAAAACGCAGTTACTGGCTGCCGCCGGCTTGCCGTTGGCGCTCGACCCTGCCCAAGGGCGACCAATGGGCAGTAGCACTCATTGTGAATGGTACTTTGCCGCCGCAGGCATACTCGTCGACACGCCGGGGCGCTACCTTACCCAGCCTGACAGCTCAGTGGATGCCGCAGGTTGGGCAACCCTGCTCAATCTGCTCAGATGGCGGCGCCGAGTGCGTCCGCTGAATGGTGTAGTGGTGACGCTGTCGGTCGACACGTTGTTGAGCATCAACGAGTACGACCTGGATCATCACGCACGCCGTGTGCACTCACGTTTGCAGGAGATTCAGCAGACGTTGCATGTGGATGTGCCGATCTACCTGGTTTTGACCCAGGCCGATCGGTTGTCGGGATTCGCTGAGTTCTTCGACCTGCCCCACGCAGAGAGTGCTGACAGCTTGCTTGGGCAGCACTTGGACGCCCATGTCGAGGATACTGACACTACGCAGGTTCGCCGGGCCGTCGAGCGATTGTTACAGCGCTTGAATAGTGAGCTGATCGGGCGATTGCACCAGGAGCGCAATGTCGAGCGCCGGGGGCTGATGCTGGGATTCCCCCAGCAGGTGGCACGAATAGGTGAACGCGTGAATCTGTTCGCTGAAATGGCGTTTTCCTCTCATCGCTACCAACCCATCAATGGTCTGCGAGGGATTTTCCTGACCTGCGCCGATGGCCGGCACCCGCGATTTGTGCAGGGCCTGTTCAGCCAGGCAATCTTTGCCGAAGCCGACCTCGCTGGCTTGCAGGCCGAGGAACGACAGCGAATCCGTTGGCGCCAGGGGTTGCAAGCGATGGCCGTAGCCTTGGTTATTGGCGGTGTCGGCGGGCTGTGGTGGCACAGTTATGCCGTCAACCATCAACGACTGGCGCAGTTGGCGGCACTGGTAGCTCTCCCGCCGCTTGGCTCGCAAGCCAGCGATGACAGCACGGCGCTGTTGGCGCTGTTGGATACGCGGCTGGCGGCGACCCGGGTTTTTCCCAGGTCGGCAGATGTGCGCCTGGTCGAGCACGTTGGGCTGTATCAGGGCGAGCTGAGTCGGCCCAGTGTCGAACACGCCTATGAGCAGGCACTGCACCAGCAATTGCTGCGTTGGATAACCGCCCAACTGGACGAGCAGGTATATGCCAGCCTGGGAGATCGGGACCGGCTATTGGTCAATCTGCGCGCGTATTTGATGCTCAACTTGCGCGAGCGCCGTGAGACTGCTTGGCTGGCACAACATATGGCGAGCCTCTGGTCGGAGCGTTTTGCCGGGGACATGTCGACACAGAAGCGCCTGACTGATCACTTTGCGCGGCTGCTTGAGCGTCCGTTTGTCGGGCCGCTCAACGAGGAACGGGTGGCTCAGGCTCGCGAAGCACTGAGGGGCGAGTCATTGGCCGACGTGGTGTATCGGGTACTGCGCGAACAAGCCCGCGATCTGGAACCCTTGCGCCTGGCCGAGGGCAATGTATTCGCTGGTATCGCCCCCTCCGTACCGGGTTTCTATACCAAAAGGTATCTGCAGTACTTTGAGACGCAGGGTCCACGGTTGGTTGACACCATTGCCCGGGATAACTGGGTGCTCGGTGAGGGTACCGATCTGGGCCATCAAGATTTGAGTCGGCTGATGGCGCAATTGCAGCAGCGCTATTTCAGTGAATATGCCGATGCCTGGAGCGATGTTCTCGGCCGTATCACGCTGCAAGAGACCGACAGCCTACGCCAGGACGCCGAGCAGCTCATGAGCCTGACTTCGGCCCAGTCCCCTTTGATTCGGTTGTTGCAACAGTTGCGTGAAAACACGCGTTTGCTGCCAGGTCATGAGCTGCTCGATAAAGCAGTGCAACATCCCGCAGACGTGGCCAAGGCGGCGCTGGTGGCTGGGACTG
This sequence comes from Pseudomonas sp. MF6767, assembly GCF_016405475.1. NCBI lineage: Bacteria > Pseudomonadati > Pseudomonadota > Gammaproteobacteria > Pseudomonadales > Pseudomonadaceae > Pseudomonas > Pseudomonas sp. MF6767. The sequence continues at coordinate 71,737 of NZ_JAEKCY010000012.1, forward strand.
ATGCTGCGCGGCGGGCGCTGCAACAAAAATTCGAGCCTTTGCATCAATTGCTGGATGAGCAGAACAACCCCGGAGCAGAGCTGACCCAGGCTTTGCGTCAGTTGGATGAACTGCACTTGCAACTGACGGCATTGAACCGTGACAGCGCACCCGAGCAGGCAGCCTTCCTGCGTGCCCGGCAGCGTATGGAGGGGCAGCAGGATGTGCTGGGTAGCCTGCGTGATGCCGCTGCGCGTCTGCCGCTACCCGTTGCCGGCTGGCTTGAGGGCCTGGCCGACGAGAGTTGGCGGCATTTGCTGGAGCAGGCCTATGTGCACGTCAACCAACGCTATCAGAGCGATGTGCGTAGCCCTTACGCCAAGGCAATTGGACGACGTTACCCGTTCCATGCCAACGCGAGCAATGACGTAGCCCTTCATGATTTTCAGGAGTTCTTCAAGCCACGAGGGGTGATGGCGCGCTTTTATGAGAACTACCTGCGGCCTTTCATCAGTGTCGACGGCACTCGCTACCGATTGCGTGGGCTGGATGGCCAGAGCTTGCCGGTTTCGCGTTCGCTGTTGGAGCAATTGACAAAAACCCAGGCCATACGCCGCGGTTTTTTTACCGAGGACACGGAGGAGTTATCTGTGCGGTTTACCGTGGCGCCCTACAGCCTGGACCCATCGATCAGTCGTGCGATTCTGCGCGTGGGTGACCAGCAATTGGAATATCGCCACGGTCCCATCGTGCCCGTGGCGTTCCGTTGGCCCACCGATGCAGACAATGGGCGCAGCAGTCTCGTCCTGGAGAAAGGCACCGAGCAGCGACCCTTGGGAATCGAGAAGAACACAGGGGCTTGGTCACTGTTCCGGTTTCTGGACCAGCTGCAGAGAGAACCCGCCAGTGGGCAAAATGCTCAGGTTTTCAAGGCAGACCTCGCCGGCCTGCGCGTCAATTACCTGCTGACCAGCCAACGCACGCCTGTCCCGTTTGATGTGGATACGTGGCGCACCTTTCGCTTGCCGGAGCAACTGTGAAGATGGCAGCCCCCTGGCGCAGCGCTGGTCGTACGCAGCAGGGGCAGGCGCGGCTGCGCAACGAGGATGCATTCCTGGACGACCCGCGCCGCAGCTGCTGGGCGGTTGCGGATGGCATGGGCGGGTATCGCAACGGGGATTTCGCCAGCCAATGGGTAATCAGGCAGTTGGCAGCCGTGTCGGCTCAGGGCAACCTCGATCAGCGTATCCAGGCCGTTCGCAGTTGTTTGCAGGGCGTCAACCAAGGGTTGAGGCGTGCATGGATAGAACCTGGTGCACCTGCTGACGCGACGATGGGCAGTACCGTAGTTGCACTGCTGCTGGAGAAAGGCCGGGCGGCTTGTCTCTGGGCGGGAGACAGTCGCTGCTATCTATGGCGCGGGCAGAGTCTCTACCAATTGTCGAAGGACCATTCGTTGCTGCAGCGGCTCATGGACGAGCGTCACCTCAGTGCCGCGCAAGCCCAGGCCTACCCCGATGCCAGGGCCTTGACCCGAGCCGTGGGCGCGGGTTCGCGGTTGCACCTTGAGGCATTGGAACTCAGTACCCGCCCAGGGGATGTATTTTTATTATGCAGTGATGGTTTGTATCAGGCCCTCAGCCATGTGGACCTGGGACGAGCGTTGAGTATGCAAACGCCCCAGCAGGCAGTGGAACGGCTATTTGCAGGGGCGTTGCGCAGGCCGGTACATGATGACCTGACCGCGGTTGTCGTGCAGCCTTCAGCGCGTCGCCACAAGCCTTGCGTCTGCTGGTTGGGCGTTATCACCTTGAGCATGTCTTGGGCAGAGGGGGTATGGGCGTTGTGTACCGTGCGCGCGACCTGCTGCACGAGCAATTAGGCGAGCGCTGTTCGAACGTGGCGCTCAAGCTGGTGGACGAATCCATTTCCCAATGTCCCGATGCGCATGTGTTGTTGTACAACGAGTTTGCGTTGACCCGCAGCCTTCGGCACGACCGCGTGGTACGGACGTTCTCGTTCGAAGTCGACACACACAGCCAGGTCGCGTTCTTCACCATGGAGTTGTTGCAGGGGCTGACCCTGGACCGTCTGCTGCTGGAATGCCCTTATGGGTTGCCCTGGCGCGAACTGCAACCCATCGCCGTGCAGTTGCTGGATGCCTTGGTCTACACCCACCAGCAAAACGTGCTGCACGGTGACGTCAAACCAGCCAATGTCATGGTGGGCGAGGAGGGCGTGCGCTTGTTCGACTTTGGGCTGGGCCATGCCGCCGGGCAGGCTGGGGTGGGTTTGCCGAGTGTCAGCCGCAGTCGTTTCAATGCCTGGACACCTGCCTACGCAGCCCCGGAACTGTTGGCCGGCGGGGCGTTGACCGCGGCCGCCGACTTGTACGGCGTGGCCTGCATCCTATACGAACTGGCCCATGGCAAGCGCGTTGGCGAACGTTGCGCAATGGACCGGCTGTCCCGGCCTGCGCAGTTGCCCAGGCATTGCTGGGCGGCGTTACAGGCTGCGCTCGCGGTGGACCCGCAGCACCGAAGCATAACGGTCGCCGAGTTGCGCCAAGTCATGGGGCGCAACCGGCCACGCTGGCGCTTGTAGGGAAGAGGTCAAACGGCCAAGCCGTGCAACTGGCAGTACTCCAGCCAGTCCATGCCCGCCATCTGTGCGACTTCTTTATGCACTTCACGGCGCTGGGCCTCGAAGACTTCGGTGGAATCGGCCGTCAGCTTGAGGGTCAATTCCCAGGCGAACAGCTGTTGCTGTTCAGCGTGTGCCTCGAAAGCCTCATGCAGGCGTTCAGCGCGATACTGCGCCAGGGTTTCGCCCCTGGCCTGGGCTACCAGCGGGTTAAGACTGTCCAGCTCGGCAGCGACCTGCGGTTGTTCGCGCAGAAATCTGTCCAGTGCAAGCTGATAAGTATCGTTAGGCGTCGACACAGATAGACACCTTAACGAGAAGGATGAGAGCTGCTATCGGACGTGCGTGCGTTGAGGTGATGGCGGGCACGCTTGCGCGACCTGCGTCGCATCCAGTTCTGCAACGGCGCCAGCAAGAAAAACATCAGATAGGCGATCAGCACCAGCGTCAGGTCTACCCAGGTTTCAGCCACAGGCCCGGTAAACAATTCAATGACGTTCTTGATCACAAACAGCAACACCACGCTGCACAACCACAGCACAATGGTGACGAATAGAGGACGCATGTTACTTGAGCGCTTGTCTTGCATAGTGAGGTTCTCTCCTTTGGCCTGTTGTCGTTCCAGGCAAGATTCCCTGAGTGCGTACCCATTATCAGACAGGTTGTAACATCGTTTAACACGCACAAACCGTGCGGATGATACCGACTCAGACAGCCTTAGGGGATGATTCAAGTCAGAAAGTTCGATAAATCTGTAGGGATTTAGTCTAGCAGCCAGGCATTCACTGGTAAAAAGCCGGGCTGGGGCGGGGATAAAGGCTTTCGCTTCGGCTATCAGGGCGTGTAGCGTTAGCGGTGTTTCCGGCCGCTGATCTTCAGCGGCAGTCGGTGACAGGCAGAGGACGGCCCATGGCGCACACCCTGTTCAAACTTTTCCTGACCCAGCGCCTGGCGGTCCTGGCCAGCACGGAGTCGTTGCGTGCGATTCGTGAGGGGCTGCTGTGGATTCTGCCGTGCCTGTTGGTGTCCGCCGGCTTCCTGATTCTGTCCGAATGCGCCCTGGCGCTGGGGTTCGATCCCCAAGTGGTGAGTTTCCTGGCGGGGTTGCATAAACAGATCAGTTCGGTGATCCCACTGCTGGTCGCGGCCTCCATCGGTTATATGTTGGCGATTCAACACCGTCTGCCACAGCTGCCGGTTGCCTTCCTGTGCCTGGCCCATGTGGTGGTCGCCACCTTCGTGCTGCGTGATTACCCGCGTGCTTCGGCCACGTTCCTGCTGTTTATTGCCATTGCTTCGCCCTTGATCAATGTGCCTGCCATTGCCTGGCTGCACCGCTTTCGCTGGACACGCCTGGTCAACCAAGACCTGGTCGGCCATAACCTCAAGGGCACCATCAACATGGTGATACCCGGCGCACTCACGGCCTTGTCGTTGGTGACGGTGTTGTCGTTGCTGCTGTTGATACCCCATGTGGCGCAAATCCAGGGTCCGCAGGTGCTTGATGCGTTGCAGACGCCTTACGGCAGCGGGTTGTTTGTGACACTGATGAATTCGCTGCTGTGGTTCTTCGGCATTCACGGCGTGTATGCCATGCAGCCGCTATTCGATGCCCTGGACCAGGCCGTGGCGCTCAATGGCGCAGCGTTGGCGGCGGGGGAGCCGGTGCTGTACTTGCTCAATAACGGCTTGCTGGGCAGTTTTGCGTTTATCGGTGGTTCGGGGGCAACCTTATGCCTGCTGCTGGCGATCCTGCTGTTTTCCAAAAGCCAGTCCATGCGCTTGCTGGCGGTAGCGAGTTTGCCGTTGTCGTTATTCAATGTCAGCGAGGTGCTGTTGTTCGGTTTGCCGATCATCCTCAACCCGCGCCTGTTTATACCGTTTCTACTGGTACCGGCGTTCAACGCGATGGTGGCGTTGATGGTGGTACAACTGGGCTGGGTGTCGCCGGCGGTGGCCAGCGTGCCGTTTACCGCCCCGGTGCTGCTCAATGCATACCTCAGCACCCATGGCGACGTGGCGGCGGTGGTGTTGCAGATCGTTCTGCTGGGGGCCGGCACGCTGGTGTATGCGCCCTACGTGAGAGCGATTCATCGCCAGTCCAGCGATGGCGGCACGGTGTATCTCAAATCTTTGGACATGACCTTTCGCGGCCTTGAGGAAAAAGGCCGTCTGCTAGAGTTCGACCCGGTGCTGGCCACCCACCAGACATTGGCCCGCCAGGCGGCTGAGTTGAACCGCATCCAGCAGATCAGCGATTACGAGTTCTATCTTGAGTTTCAACCCCAGGTCTCCACCCGCACCGGTTTGTGCACCGGGTGCGAGGCGCTGATGCGCGCCCGGGACAGCCAGGGCACGGTGCATTCGCCGTGGGAGTTCCTGCAATGGCTGGCGCACGCCAGGCTGATGCCGGACGTGGATGTGTGGGTGGCATCCCAGGCCGTGCGCCAGTATCAGAAATGGCAGAAGATGGGTTTTGAACTGCCGATGACCATCAATATTTCCAGTACCACACTAAAGGACGCCGCCTATGGCGACCGCCTGGTGGAAATTCTTGGCCAGGCCCGTGGGCAAGTTTCAGTGGAAATTACCGAAGACGCGCTGGTCAGCGACATCCCGGCCACCCGCCAGACCATCCAGAAGTTGCAAGCCATGGGGGCCAAGGTCTATCTGGATGATTTTGGCACTGGGTTTTCTGCGTTGAGCTATCTGCATCAGTTTCCTGTGGATTTCATCAAGATCGACCGCAGTTTTGTGGTTGCCCAGCACGACCCTAAAGGCGCCCAGGTGCTCACCGGTATGTTGCGCTTCTGCGAGGCCCTGGACCTGGGCGTGGTAGTGGAAGGGGTCGAGACGGCTGAGCAATTGGCCTTTTTGAGTAACGGGCCTGAGTTGTTTATCCAGGGCTGGTATTTCAGCAAGGCACTGCCTGGGGATCAGTTGCCGCGCTTTGTGCTTGAGCGCAGGGCGTTGGTCTGATGACCGACCCTATCTACCTGGCACCCCGATCCAACTGTGGGCGCTGGCTCGCCGGCGACGACCATAGGTAACTACACAACTTTGGTGCGACGCTGGACCTGTGGCGAGTGAGCTTGCTCCCGTGACGGACTGACAGCCGACGCTGATCTAACTGACGCACCGCGATCTAACTGTGGGAGCTGGCTTGCCTGCGAAGACGGCCTGACAGCCGATACAGTTGGATCGTGTACATATCCATTCCTGCGGTAACGGCTAATTGGGGCTCCGCCCTGACGCCATCACCTCCCATCGCCAAGCCTTGAAAGAATTTTCCTACAGGTGTTGACCTTGCCACTACGGGAACCTTTAGGCTTTTTTCCGAGTATGTCCCACCACAAAAACAAGATTCAGGGGTTATCAATGGATACTGCTACCCTGCAACAACGCTCGGATTCCGATCTGTTCACCACCGCCTCGCGGCTGATGACGAATGCCTTGGAACCCGGCGCCAACTACACCCAGGTCATCCGCGCGCTGGAAGCGCTGCTCGCACTGACTCGGCAAGGCCTGGCGGGAGACGCTGGCGCCTACGCGCACTACCAGTCAGCCCTGCTGCAACTTCACATTCCAGGTGACCCGCGCACCGAGCCGACCCGGCGCTGGATGGCCAGCGAGGTCTACCGCGTCGAAGATGAGTTCGCCGCCGACGTGCCGGGCTTCACCGCGTTGCCGGTGGAGGAGTTCCGTCAACAGGTCGACGCTGAAATCGCCGCACGCAGCCGGGTCAACCACCCGATGTCGGTACACCTGTTCCAAGGTACGCCGCCGGTGCAGGATGTGCGCTTCTTCCTGGAGCATCACTGGACCCGTTCCTACAACTTCTACAGCCTGCTGGCCGAACTGGCTTTTCGCTTCGAAGCCATCGAGGACGCCTCGGTGTTTTACCGCAACCTGTACGGCGAAGCAGGGGCTGAGACACCGGAGCGTTCGCACCCGGCGATGCTCGCCCATCTGATGGAGTATTTCGATATTCCGCTGGCCATCGACTTTCCCGCGCTGCATCCGCTGGAAAAGGCCTACCTGAATAATCGTATTCGCTGTGTGCGCCACACGGATGTCGCCTGGGGCCTTGCGCTGCTGTATGCGGTGGAGTCTGTCAGTTGCGTCAACCATCGGCGCATCTACGAGCTGTTGCAGCGCCTCGACGTTCCAGAGCAGCCCAGCGAATTCCACCGTTTGCATGGCACCCAGGATGAGATCGACACCGAGGAAATGTGGGCACTGATTGCCAAGTTCGCCAGCGAGGAGGGCTTTCAGCGCACGTTCATGCGCGCACTCAAGCGCCACTTCGAAATCAACAAAGCCTACTTCGACAGCCTGTGGCAGCAGATGCAGGCCCAACGCCTGTCTGCCTGAACGACCTGCGATCCGAAAACAAAAATAATGGAGCACATGATGAGCCCACGTAATTTTTCCCTGCCGCAATTGCAGAATATTCACACGGCCGAAGCCCGTCTGTTGGCGGAAGCCTTGAAGCCGGACGCGACGTTCAATCGCATCGAAATTGCTGCCAATATGCTGCGCGCCCTGTGCGAGACCGGCCAACGTGGCGACGCCGCGAATGCAGCGCAGTGCCAGCAATTGCTGTACATCCTGTCGCTGAGCGATGACGTGGCCACCGCCTCGACCCGGCGCTGGCTGGCCAATGCCGTCTATAGCGTACAAGAGCGTTTCATGCCGTCAGCCGACCTGGCATCCCCCTTGTCCGAGGCCGGTTTCCAGCAACGCCTGGAAGAGCAGATTGCCGCGCAGTCGCGGGAAAACCATCCGATGTCGCAGTATGTGTTTGAAGGCAAAGCCTCTCGCGAGCAACTGCAGGTGTTTTTGCGTCACCAGTGGTTCCGCACGTACCGCCTGTACCGGGATGCCGCCGACCTGCTGGTCAACCTGACCGACGTGGACGAAGCGGCCGCCCTGGCGCGTTATCTCTACGGCGAGTTGGGCGAAGAAGACGAGCGGCGCTCCCACCCCCGCCTGTTAGCCAAGCTGCTTGCCGCCGTGGGCCTGAATGCCGATTTCGAGGCGCTCTCGACGATGCCCGAGGAAATCGCCTACCTCAACAACCGCGCACGCTGTTTCCGCAACCCCGATGTCGGCTGGGGCCTGGCGGTGTTCTACATCACCGAACTGGTGGTGCCGGGCAACCACGGCAAGCTGTACAACGCCCTGCGCAACGCGGGCTTGAGCCAGGATGACGCGGAGTACTACGAAGTGCATATCAGCCTGGTGCCGCCGCGGGCCAAGCGTGAATGGGCGCTGATCTCACGGCGTATTCCGGACCTCGGGTTTCAGAATGCGTTCCTGACGTCTTTGGCCGAGCACTTCCGGCTGGAGCGGGCTTATTACGATGCAGTCTGGGAAGAAGTACAACGCGTGAAGTAGCCCTCCCTGGACAACCCGAGTAACCCGACATGCCAAGTCATATCACTGAATCCCGTATCCACGGGGGCGCTTACTCGTCCCCGGAATTTGCTGCGATCTTCTCTGATGCCAATCAGGTGCAGAAGTGGCTCGATGTTGAAACAGCGCTGGCGGCGACCCAGGCGCAGATGGGCCTCATCCCCCACGAGGCCGCCCGGGAGATTGCCCGGGTAGCCAGCGTGGAACTGCTGGACCTCGACGCGTTGGGGCGCGAAGGCCTGGAAACCGGGCACATCCTGGTGCCGACCCTGCGCGCATTGCAGGGGTTATGCGCCGATGGGCTGGGCGAATACGTGCATTACGGCGTGACCACCCAGGACATCCTCGACACCGGGCTGATCCTGCAAATCCGCGATGCCTGGGGCCTGGTGGTGCAGCGTTTGCGCGGGATCCGTGGGCATCTGCTCACGCTCGCCCTGCGCCATAAGCACACGCCGATGGTCGCCAGGACCCATGGTCAACACGCTTTGCCCACCACGTTTGGCTACAAGGTGGCGGTGTGGGTCGATGAGCTTGATCGACACCTTGAACGCTTTGAAGAAGCCTACGCCCGGGTGATGGTCGGCAACCTGACCGGCGCCGTGGGCACCCTGGCCGGGCTTGGCCCGCAGGGTTTGGAAGTGCAGCGCCGTACCCTGGAAAGCCTCGGCCTGTCGGCACCGTTGAGCAGTTGGCACAGCGCCCGCGACCGCATCCTGGAAGCCGCGTGGTTGCTGGTGCAGGCGTCGGCGACGTTGGGCCGTGTCGCCAATGAGATCTACCACCTGCAGCGCACCGAGATCGACGAAGTGCGCGAGGGGCGGCGAGCCGGGCAAGTGGGAAGTAGCACCATGCCCCACAAGCAAAACCCATCGACGGTGGACCTGATCAGCGCGCTGTCGCGGCTGGTGCGCGCGCAGATGGTTGCGCTGACCGACGCCGCTTTCCAGATGCACGAGCGTGACGGCACCACTTGGCGCATCGAATGGGCGGCCTTACCCGAGCTGTTCATTTACGCCGGTGCGTTGCTCGCTCGTATGGAAGGCTTGCTGCAGGCTGGGCTGCAGGTGCGTGAAGCGCGCATGCGCAGCAACCTGGACTTGCTGGGCGGGCTGATCCTGTCGGAGCGCGTGATGCTTGCGCTGGCGCCTCGGTGTGGCAAGCAGACGGCCCATCATCTGGTGCACGACATCGCCCTGCAGGCCCAGGACGCGGGCGTTTGCTTTCGCGATGCGCTGCTTGGCGACCCTCGGCTGCGCGGTTGTTTCAGCGCGCAAACGCTCGACGACTTGCTTGACCCGACAGCCTACACAGGGCTGGCGGCCGAGATGGTCGATCTGGTGGCAACTAAAGCAAGACCTCGCGCTTCAGGCGATGGCGCTGAGGCGGTGATGGCAACCCAAGGCAATACCAGTCAGTCCCTGTACGCTACGGAGGGTATGTGATGGATGCGCAAACATTGGAAGTGACAGCCCGTGCGTCTTGCACCGCACGTTCGGACCACCCGGGCTTTGATCATGACGGCGAGCAATGCCGCCACGAACACAGCCACATCCTCGATTCGAAAACCCACGGTTCGGGTTATGCCGGCCCGCAGAGCCGCAAGATCTTCTGCAGTCATTGTCGCCTGCAACGTTGGCTGGACGTGGAAGCTGCGCTGGCCATGGCCCAGGCCGATGTCAACATCATCCCGCGCGAGGCGGCCCTGGAGATCGAAAAGGCCGCGTTGCTATCGGGCATCAATGTGCGCCAACTGGCCGAGGGCGTGGCTGCCACTGGGCATTCGCTGATGCCATTGCTGAGCGCCCTGCAAAAAAATTGTAGCCCCAGTGCCCGTGAATACGTGCATTACGGCGCTACCACCCAAGACATCCAGGACACCGCCCAATCCCTGGAGATGCGCGATGTGCTTGATGCGATGGATCAGGCCCTGGAGACTTTGCTGGGCAAGTTGTCGACCCTGGCCGATGCGCACCGTGACTCGCTGATGGTCGCCAGGACCCACTCGATTCCCGCTTTGCCGACCACCTTCGGGCTGAAGGTCGCCGGCTGGATCGATGAGCTGTTGCGCCACCGGCAGCGCTTGGCCGAAGCCCGCCAGCGTGTACTGGTGGTGCAACTGTTCGGCGGGGTCGGCACCATGGCGGCGTTCGGCCCGGACGCCATGCCGATGCTGGATCGTTTTGCCCAGCGCTTGTCGCTGCAAGTGCCCCTGACGGGCTGGCATGTGTCCCGTGACCGCGTTGCGGAGTTCGTCAGCACCCTGGCCATGGTCACCGCCTCGTTGGCCCGCGTAGCCGATGAAATCCGTACGCTCAATCGTTGGGAAATCGCTGAAGTGGAAGTGGGCTGGAGCGACCAGCAGATCGGCAGCAGCACCATGCCGCACAAACGCAACCCCGAAGGCTGCGAGCAGGTGGTGGTGTTGGCACGGCTGGCCAAGGCCCAGGTCATGCTCGCGCTGGACGCGATGATTCTTGAGCATGAGCGCGATTACCGCGGTACGCGGTTGGAGTGGTGCGCGGTCGCGGACGTTTCCCACTATGCACTGATGGCGCTCTCGATTCTGACCGAGACCATCGATGGGCTCAACGTGAATGTGCAGAAAATGGAATGCACCGCCCAGGCCTATGGCGATGCCATCTGCACCGAAGCGGTGGTGTTCGAAATGGCGCGCAAGCTGGGCAAGAGCAGCGCCTACCAGATCATCTTCGAAGTGTCCCAGGCCAGCCAGCGCAATCACGTGTCGATCCGCGAGGCAATCGAGGCCGATGCGCGGGTGCTTGCGGTCATGAATGACGGCGCCCTGGCCCGGCTGTTCGAGCCCCGTACTCACTTGGGCATGTCCGAACGCATCGTTGACAACGTGCTGGCCAAACTCGCCGGCCACTGATCCCTTAACAGATTTGCATATTCATCAAGGAGCGACAGATGTCCAACGTTATGGAAGTTGATAAAGCCAAGGTCCAGCAATTTTCGGCGCGCATCATGGAGGATTACGGCAACACGCTGCGCGGCGCCATGCTCTACATCGGCGACCAGCTCGGTTTGTTCAAGGCTTTGGCCGACGGCCAGGCGGTGACCCTGGAAGAGTTGGCGCACAAGACCGGCTACAACGCACGTTACTTGCGCGAATGGCTGGGCAGCATGGCCACCGGCAATTATGTGACCTACGACGCGCAAACCCGCCGTTACCAAATGCCCGCCGAGTTTGTGCCGGTGCTGGCCGATGAAGATTCGCCGTATTTTGCCGGTGGCATTATCCAGCTGAGCGTGCCGTTCGTGAGCATGGCGCCCAAGGTCATCGAGGCCTTCCGCCATGGTGGTGGTTGCGCTGAAGAGGCGTTCCCGCTGGAAACCTGGAAAGGCATGGAGCGCATGACCATGCCCTGGTACAAGCACTACCTGGTCCAGCACTGGATTCCATCCCTGGACGGCGTCGAAGAGAAGCTCAAGACCGGCGGCAGTGTGCTGGATTTCGGCTGCGGTGCGGGCCTTGCAGCGATCACCATGGCCAAGGCCTACCCCGAGGCGCGCATTGTCGGCTGCGATTTCCACCTGCCTTCCATCGAGTTGGCGCGGGCCAACGCCGAGGCGGCTGGTGTGGGTGACCGGGTGCAATTCGAGGTGAACGACTCCGATGCCTTGCGCGGCCAGCAATTCGACTTCGTGACCACCTTTGTGGTGATCCACGATGCCACCGACCCTCAGCAGATGCTCAAGGATTTGCGCGCCGCCACGGCCGAAGACGGTACCTACCTGATGGTGGAGCTCAACCTGTCCGAGGAACTGCACGAGAACATGAACCTGTTCGGGCGCGTCATGTACCCGCAGAGCACCCTCTATTGCATGACCTGTTCGCTGTCCCACGGTGGGGCAGGGCTGGGGGCGTTCATGGGCGAGAAGCGTGCCCGCCAGATGGCTGAGGCAGCCGGGTTCAGCCGCTTTCGTAAAGTGCCTTCGCAGTGGCCACCGATGCCGGCGCTGTTCGAACTCAAGCCTTGATAGGAAGCATCCGCGAGTCGCTTTGCGCAGTAAGGCAATTTAATGGCCCCTTTGTAACAAAATCCTCGCCAAAATCACTTTTATTTTCAGGTGGTTAGGTGAGGATGCAAATGCGCTCTGTGGGAATGATGCTGATTGCCTGCTCCCTGGCCGGCGGCGCGACTGTCGCGCAGGCCAGGGAATTGCGCGAGGGTGACAAGTACATGTGCAGCTGGGGCGCAGGCACGGCCGCCAGGGCCCAGGAACTCAAGTTATCCGGCGTTTCGCTATACGCGGCCCGGCAGAAGATCCAGACCCTCAAGTTCAGCAAGTCGTGGATGCGCATGATGGCCATGGGCATCACCGAGCAGACCTATGACAGCCGCTCAAGGCTCAAGCCCGAGGCGATTCGTCAAAGCTTTTACCAGGATTGCCTGCGCTACAAGGTCGCGCGCAAGTAATCCGTAGCCCCGCACCAGCCGTGGGGCCTTTACAAATCCACGACAAACCCCGTGTGAGTATTTGCATACAATTGCGCACTTCTTGATGGAGGCGGGTATGCAAGTGCTGATTCGAACGGCGACACCTGATGACGTCGACACGCTGTGCGCGATTCGCACCTCGGTGGTGCAAAACCACCTGAGCCTTGAACAGATGGCTGGCCTGGGGATTACCCCGCAGGTATTGAGCGATACGTTGCGCGCAGCACCTTGCGGCTGGATCGCGGAAGTGGACGGCCAGGCGGCGGGGTTTTCCATGGTCGACCTGGATGAAGGTGAAGTGTTCGCAATGTTCGTGCTGCCATCGCACGAGAAGCTTGGGCTGGGCCGTCAACTGATGGCGGTGGCCGAGGCGGCCCTGTTTGAGCACCACGACACGCTCTACCTGGTGACTGATGGGCGTGATGAAATCCGGGCCAATGGGTTCTATCAGCGCCTGGGCTGGTCCGTCGTGGGCCCGGTCGATGGTGATGACGTTCGTTATGAAAAGAGCAGGGCGCCATAAGGCCATGAATGCCCCAGAGCCTCCATCGTCCAACGGCTTGCGCTACCTCGCGGTGGGTGTGCTGGGCATCGCCGTGCTGCTGGGGTTCTATTTCATTCAACTCAACGCCAAGGTCGACCGCCAGCGCGAAGAGGCGGCTGAACGCCTGACGCTGTGTCGTCATCTGGAGGCCGTGGTGGGCGCCACTGCTTCCAGTCGTGAGGCCCTTCAAGAAACATGCAAGCAGTTAAGTGAACAGTTACTTGAAAGCGCTACGCCCGATTAATAACCATTTTTTATACAGGGACTTACTGTCGTTACTTGCACCAAAAAGTAGCACGACTACTGCCTTCTACCTTAAAAAATATGTGGTTATTGAATGACTTACGACGCTTTCAATCCGACGAAAGGATTAAAATAATCTTGTTACATGTTTTTACAATCGCTACTATAGCCGGGCGTTCACCTCCCACGGTTTATGCATTTTTAAATCCCAAGTTTCCATCAGCTACTTGGGATTTTTTTTGCCCGCGATTTAATCTCGGCCTGTCGTTCATGGCCGGTGACGCCCTACTAAAGTGAGGGCTGGCTAACACTTTTGCATTAATTGTCCGGCGGCCGGCAAAACCTTATCTATGCTGCTTGCATCACCTCAATCGGGTAGAACCCAGGGACGGGGGGCTGATCATGATTTCCATCACCGAATTCAACCGCATCATGGCCTCAGGCTTCCTGCCGCTTGCGTGTGAGTGCTGCCTCAATAGTGACGGCTCGCTGCGCATCAGCGTGTTCGAGCCTGCGTCCGGTCGTGTCGACTTGCTGCTGACCCGCGTATCACCCGAAGGCCTGGACAGCATCCGTGCCATCTCTAACCTGATTGGTGAGTTGCGTACCGAGATAAAGGCCGGGCGCCGTGGGTTTGCTGCGGTAGGTTAAGGGCCGTCCAGCGCGTCAGAGGCGCCGCAGGAAGGATTTGACGATGTGGCGGGTAGTGTCTGTGGTATCCAGCTCGTCCACGGCGCTGTAGGCGTACCACTGGCAATCGACAATCTCATTGCACGGCCGCGCCTCGTCGATATTGACCACCGAGGCCTCGAACACATGGTGGACGGTGTCGCGGGCCTTGAGCTCCTGCAGGTACAGTAAGCCGTCCACGTTTAAACCGGTTTCTTCTTCCAGCTCGCGTTCCGCCGCGCCTACCGGGCGCTCGTGCGCTTCTACTTTCCCGCCGGGCAATGCCCATTTTGATCTGGCCTTGCGTACGAAGAGGATGTGCCCCTCACGTTCGCAAATGACGGTCGCCCTAATTTTCATCGAATGTGCCCCCGCGCCGGATGAATGTCATAAAAGTGTAATGCAATTGTCATGCTAAGTGGTTATGGCGCGCCAGGGCCGGTATGTGGATACTGCCCGATTGACGAATACGACCGAGGACATTAGATGAAGACCATACGCTGGGGCATGATCGGCTGTGGCAGTGTTACTGAATTGAAGAGTGGACCGGCTTTCTATAAAGCGCCAGGTTCGGCATTGGTCGCCGTGATGGGGCGGCGTGCCGAGGCGGTGCGCGATTATGCGGCGCGCCATGGCATTGCCCGTTGCTATACCGATGCCCAGGCCTTGATCGATGACCCCGAGGTGGATGCGGTCTACATTGCCACTCCGCCCGACAGTCACCTTGAGTACGCCCTGAGAGTGGCCGCGGCGGGCAAACATTGTTGCGTCGAAAAGCCGATGTCGCTGAATGCTGAACAGAGCGCGTTGATGCAGCGCACATTCGAGCGCGCCGGGCTGCACCTGTTTGTCTCCTACTACCGGCGTTCTTTGCCGCGCTTCCAGCAAGTGCGCACATGGCTGCACGAAGGCCGCATCGGTGAGTTGCGCCACCTGACCTGGACCTTGTGCAAACCCGCTGCCGTAACAGACTCCGACGCCACCAATTGGCGCACCGATCCGGCCATTGCCGGTGGCGGTTACTTTGCCGACCTGGCGAGCCATGGGTTCGACCTGTTCCAGTACCTGGCCGGGGACATCGTCGAGGTCTCAGGCTTTTCGGCGCGACAGGCTGGGCGCTACGCGGCAGAAGATGCCGTGACGGCCTGCTGGACATTTGCCAGCGGTGCATTGGGCATGGGCTGCTGGAATTTTGTGGCGGACCGACGCGAAGACCGAGTCGAACTGATCGGCAGTCGCGGTCGTATTCAGTTTTCGGTGTTCGAGGACCAGCCGCTGCGTCTTGAAGGCGAGACCACCGAGGTGTTGGACGTGCCGTGTCACACCCATATTCAATGGCACCACGTCCTGAACATGAACGCGCATATTCGTGGCGAGGCCGAGCATCCGTCGCTGGGCATCGAAGCGCTGAAGACCGATATCATCCTGGACAAGGTGTTACACCGTTACTCCCAGCATCCCTAGGCGTGGCGATAGCGTAAGGCTTTACTTTTTTAAAGGAATACCGGGATGAAATACTGGATGGTGGTGTGGCTGCTGATGGCCACCGCGGCAACGGCGGCGCCACGCAGCCAAGGGCAGGCGGGTGAGTTTGATTTCTATGTGCTATCGCTCTCGTGGTCACCCACGTTTTGCCTCACGCACCCAGGCAACGAGCAATGCTCAGGTAAAGGCTACGGCTTTGTGCTGCATGGTTTGTGGCCGCAATACGCGCGGGGAGGGTGGCCGGCGTCTTGTACACCGCAGACGCGCTTGAGCGAGGCAGAAATGGACAAGGGCGCGGCGCTGTTTCCCACCCGCACGCTGCTCAAGCATGAGTGGGCCAAGCATGGCACCTGCAGTGGGCTGGAGCCGTTGGAGTATCTGGAGAAGACCGATGTGGCGCTCGGTGCGGTTGCCATTCCGCAGCAACTGCAGCCGTTCAATACGCCGCCGTCATTGCAGGCCAACGAGATCGAGGCGCTGTTTCGCGAGAGCAACCCACGTATGGGCAACCACGGTATGGCGGTGATCTGCAAGGGCAAGGTGCTGTCGGAAGTGCGGGTGTGCCTGACCAAGGATCTCGCGTTTGCCGGTTGCCCGCGCAGTGTGAAGAGCCAGTGTCGGGGGGGCGATATTCGTATTCCCACCCAGCGCTGAGAAGTGCCCTGGATCCCACTATGAAAGCTGGCTTGTTGGGTCGCCGTATCGCTGCGATGGCGGCGTGCCAGCCGATAGCTATCTACCTGACGCCCCCGCGATCCAACTGTGGGAGCTGGCTTGCCTGCGAAGACGGCCTCACAGTCGACACCGTAATACCGAGTACCTATCCATTCCTGCGGTAACGGCTACTTAGGGTTCCGCCCTGACGGCGTCTCACTTTTGAAAAGCCGGAATGCCGGCCCAGACAAAAGTAAGCAAAACGCTCTTGCCCCACCACGTTACCCACGAATTCAAGCCTGCGTTCGGCCAGCGTGGTTTAACGGGGCGCCTGAGATCAAGATCACAAGCAGATCAAGATCAAGAGCGGCTGGCTCGCTTCGCATCGTGGTTACCTGTGGGCGGCACATTCGCATCTCTGTCGATTGAACGGCCGCCATCGCAGGCAAGCCAGCTCCCACAGTTGATCGCGGGGGCACTAATCAGATCGGCGTCCGTTTCTGAAGTACCCAGGGGCATTTTCTTCAATACCCTCGTGTCCCTGCGCGGTACCGTGATCTAAACCTCGTTTGGGATCACAAAAGGAACTGCAATGAGCTTGATTCTCTCCATGGCCGCCTTTGCCCTGGCCACGTCCATCACGCCGGGACCGGTGAATGTGGTCGCTTTAAGTTCTGGCGCACGTTTTGGTTTCGTCGCCAGCCAGAAACATGTCTTCGGCGCCGCCGTGGGTTTTACCTTGTTGTTGGTGTTGATCGGCCTGGGTTTGCATGAAGTATTGGTGCGCTGGCCGATCCTGATTCAATTGATCCGCTGGGGCGGCGTGGCGTTCTTGTTGTATATGGCTTGGAAGCTGGCCGTGGATGATGGCCGGCTGGACGCTGACGGTGCGCACACAGCGCCGTCGATGCTGTATGGCGCGATCATGCAGTGGCTCAACCCGAAAGCCTGGCTGGCGTGTGTGGCAGGCATGGGGTTGTTCGTGGCCGATGGCGATGCGGCGCAGGTGTGGTTGTTTGCCGCGCTTTACCTGGTGATCTGCTACCTGTCGGTGGCGTGCTGGGCGTATGCGGGGACTTTTTTACGCCGCTACTTGAACAATCCCAAAGGTGTGCGCCTGTTCAACCGCTCAATGGCCGCGTTGCTGGTGGCCAGTGTGGGTTATTTGCTGATGGCTTGAGGTTCTCGCGGTATTGCCCCGGCGTGGCCGCGAAGTGTTGTTTGAAGGTGCGCTGGAAGTGTGCCTGGTCGGCAAAGCCCGCGGCCAGGGCGACGTCGGCAATCAGTGCGCCATTGCGCAGTTGGCTGCGGGCGAACTGGATGCGTCGGTTGACCATGAAGGCGTGGGGCGTCAAGCCGTAATAGTGCTTGAATGCGCGGATCAGATAAGACGGCGACAGTTCGGCGGCCTGGCAGATGTCTTCGAGTTTCAAGGCCTGCGTGCAGTGGGCGCGGATGTAGTCGGCGGCGCGTTCCAGTTTGTGGTTGACCTCGCGTACCGGCGTCAGCGAAGGGTTCAGGCGCTGTTGCACCTCGGTGAAGTAACTCACTAGCGCGCTCTGTTTTTGCAGCAGTTCGGCCTGTTCATCCACTAGCGTGCGGTACAGGTCGAGCAAGCCGTGGTACAGCCCGGTGTCGCGAGTATGGGGTGTGTCGAATGGCCGGTAGCCCTGGTCGGTACTGAACCCCAACTGGTATTGCAGGTCGGTCAGCCACGGCGTGTCGAGGTACAGCATGTGGTAGGACCAGGGCTGGTCATGGATGGGGTTGCACGCATGCACATCGCCGGGGTTCATCAGCACCACGGTGCCGGCGCTGATTTCGAAGGTGTGCGCGCCGTAGTGGTAATAGCTGCAGCCCGTGGTGATCGCGCCGATGGAAAAATGCTCATGGGCGTGTCGGGTATAGGTGACCTTGCGCCCGTCGGCGATGCTGCGGGCTTCGATGAACGGCAGGCGTTCGTCGCGCCAGAAGCGCGGCGTGTCTGCGGGACGGGTGATCGGGCTGAGCGACATGGCGTTATTTCTCCTGCATTCTCACCCGCGTTACCTCAGGCCGGTACCAGAAAAGCGGCCTTGAGCAACTGCCGGGTATAGGCATGTTGCGGGTCGGCAAAAATAGCCTGGGCATCGCCTTGCTCCACCACCTGGCCTTGCTTGACCACCATCAATTGGTGACTCAGCGCCTTCACCACCGCCAGGTCATGGCTGATAAACAGGTAGGTCAGGTTGTACTTGGCCTGCAAGCCGCGCAGCAACTCTACCACCTGGCGTTGTACCGTGCGGTCCAGGGCCGAGGTGGGTTCGTCCAGCAGGATCAGGCGCGGCTTGAGCACCAGCGCTCGGGCGATAGCGATGCGTTGGCGCTGGCCGCCGGAGAATTCATGGGGGTAGCGATGCCGGGATTCGGGGTCCAGGCCCACTTCCTTGAGCGCCGCGATAATCGCCGCTTCCTGTTCGGCGGGCGTGCCCATCTTGTGGATACGCAGGCCTTCGCCAACGATCTCGCTGACGCACATGCGCGGGCTCAGGCTGCCGAACGGGTCCTGGAACACCACCTGCATTTCCCGGCGCAACGGGCGCACCTGCTGTTGGCTGAGGCGGTCCAGTTGCTGGCCTTCGAAGCGAATCCCGCCCTGGCTGCCGATCAGGCGCAAAATTGCCAGGCCCAGGGTGGACTTGCCCGAGCCACTTTCGCCAACGATGCCCAGGGTTTGGCCCTGGGGCAGGCTGAAGTTGATGCCGTCCACAGCCTTGACGTAATCGACGGTATTGCGCAAAAAGCCTTTCTTGATCGGAAACCAGACTTTCAGGTCGTCCACTTCCAGCAGCGGAGGGCCGACATCATTGTTGGCTGGCCCACCACTGGGCTCCGCCGCGAGCAATTCCTGGGTGTAGGGATGCTGGGGCGACTGGAACAGTGTCTCGCAATCGGCCTGTTCAACGATGCAACCTTGCTGCATCACACACACACGGTGGGCGATGCGCCGTACCAGGTTGAGGTCGTGGCTGATCAGCAGCAGCGCCATGCCCAGCCGCGCCTGCAGCTCCTTGAGCAATTCCAGGATCTTCAACTGCACGGTGACATCCAGCGCCGTGGTCGGCTCGTCGGCAATCAACAACTCCGGCTCGTTGGCCAGAGCCATGGCGATCATCACTCGCTGGCGCTGGCCGCCGGACAGCTCGTGAGGCAACGCCTTGAGGCGTTTGTGTGGCTCGGGGATACCCACCAGCTCCAGCAATTCCAACGTGCGCTGGGTGGCGACCTTGCCGGTCAGGCCCTTGTGCAGGCCGAGCACCTCGTTGATCTGTTTTTCGATGGAGTGCAGCGGGTTCAACGAGGTCATCGGCTCCTGGAAGATCATCGCAATACGATTGCCGCGTATATGCCGCAGGGTCTTCTCTTTGAGCGTCAGCAGGTCTTGCCCTGAATACTCGATAGTGCCCGACGGATGCCTGGCCAACGGGTAGGGCAGCAGGCGCAGGATCGAATGGGCGGTGACCGATTTGCCCGAACCGCTTTCACCCACCAGCGCCAGAGTTTCGCCGCGCTTGATGTCGAAGCTGACGTGGTTGACCACCCGGTGGTGATGCTCGCCGGTGACGAATTCGACACTGAGGTCGCGGATTTCGATCAGATTGTCCGGATTCATCTCATTTCCTCGGGTCGAACGCATCGCGAGCGGACTCGCCGATAAACACCAACAAGCTCAACATGATCGCCAGCACCGCGAAGGCACTCATGCCCAGCCACGGCGCTTGCAGGTTGGATTTGCCCTGCGCCACCAGCTCACCCAGCGACGGCGAACCTGCCGGCAGCCCGAAGCCGAGAAAGTCCAAGGCGGTCAGGGTGCCAATGGCGCCGGTAAGGATGAAGGGCAGGAAGGTCATGGTCGAGACCATCGCATTGGGCAGAATGTGACGGAACATGATCGCGCCGTTCTGCATGCCCAGCGCCCGCGCCGCGCGTACGTATTCCAGGTTACGACCGCGCAGGAACTCGGCGCGCACCACATCCACCAGGCTCATCCAGGAAAACAGCAGCATGATCCCCAGCAGCCACCAGAAGTTGGGTTGCACGAAGCTGGCCAGGATGATCAGCAGGTAGAGCACCGGCAAGCCGGACCAGATCTCCAGGAAACGTTGCCCGGCCAGGTCGACCCAACCGCCATAAAAGCCCTGCAAGGCGCCGGCAATCACGCCGATGATCGAGCTGAGTATGGTCAGGGTCAGGGCGAAGAGCACCGACACGCGAAAGCCGTAGATCACCCGCGCGAGCACATCGTGCCCCTGGTCATCGGTGCCCAGCAGGTTGACCGAGGACGGCGGCGCCGGGGCCGGGACTTTCAGGTCGTAATTGATGCTCTGGTAGCTGAACGGAATCGGTGCCCACAAGGTCCAGGCATCCTTGGCTTTCAGCAGCTCCTGGATGTACGGGCTCTTGTAGTTGGCTTCCAGCGGGAATTCACCGCCGAAGGTAGTCTCCGGGTAGCGCTTGAGCGCCGGGAAGTACCAGCCACCGTCGAAATGCACTGCCAGGGGCTTGTCGTTGGCGATCAACTCGGCGCCCAGGCTCAGCACGAACAGCACCAGGAACAGCCACAGCGACCACCAGCCACGCTTGTTGGCCTTGAACCGCTCGAACCGGCGGCGATTGAGGGGGGACAGGTTCATCTCAATGCTCCCGGCTGGCAAAGTCGATACGTGGATCGACCAGGGTGTAGGTGAGGTCGCCGATCAGTTTCACGATCAGCCCCAGCAGGGTGAAGATAAACAGCGTGCCGAACACCACCGGGTAGTCACGGTTGATCGCCGCTTCAAAGCTCATCAGGCCCAGGCCGTCGAGGGAGAAGATCACCTCCACCAGCAACGAGCCGGTAAAGAAGATGCCAATGAAGGCCGAAGGGAAACCGGCGATCACCAGCAGCATGGCGTTGCGGAACACGTGGCCATACAGCACGCGGCGGTTGGTCAGGCCCTTGGCCTTGGCGGTGACCACGTACTGCTTGTTGATCTCGTCGAGAAAGCTGTTCTTGGTCAGCAGGGTCATGGTCGCAAAGTTGCCGATCACCAGGGCGGTGACGGGCAGCGCCAGGTGCCAGAAGTAATCGAGGATCTTGCCGCCCCAGCTCAACTCCTCGAAGTTGTTGGAGGTGAGCCCGCGCAAGGGGAACCAGTCGAAATAACTGCCACCGGCAAACACCACGATCAGCAGAATCGCAAACAGGAACGCCGGTATCGCGTAGCCGACGATGATCGCCGAGCTGGTCCACACATCGAAATGGCTGCCGTGGCGCGTGGCCTTGGCGATCCCCAGGGGGATGGACACCAGGTACATGATCAGGGTGCTCCACAACCCGAGGGAAATGGACACCGGCATCTTCTCCTTGATCAGGTCGATGACCTTGGCGTCCCGGAAAAAGCTGTCACCGAAGTCCAGCTGGGCGTAGTTCTTGACCATGATCCACAAGCGTTCCGGCGCCGACTTGTCGAAGCCGTACATCTTTTCGATTTCCTTGATCAGCGCCGGGTCCAGTCCCTGAGCGCCACGGTAGCTGGAACCGGCCACCGCGACTTCGGCGCCGCCGCCAGCAATGCGGCTGGTGGCGCCGTCGAAGCCTTCGAGCTTGGCGATCATCTGCTCCACCGGGCCGCCGGGAGCGGCCTGGATGATGACGAAGTTGATCAACAAGATCCCGAACAGCGTGGGAATGATCAGCAACAGGCGGCGAACAATATAGGCCAGCATTTAATCGCCTCCGCTCGCCGCATCGGCGCGTGTGTCCAGGGGGACGGCAGGTGTGACGTCGGGTTTGCTCCACCAGGTCGCGGTGCCGACGTCGTAGCGTGGCGAGACCTTGGGGTGGCCCAGGTGGTCCCAGTACGCGACGCGAAAGGTCTTGATGTGCCAGTTGGGAATCACGTAGTAACCAAACTGCAGCACACGATCCAGCGCCCTGGCGTGGGCGATCAGGCTTTGGCGCGAACCGGCGTCGATCAGCTCTTCCACCAACTGGTCGACCGCGGGGTCCTTGAGGCCCATGTAGTTGCGGCTGCCGGGCTTGTCGGCGCTGGAGGATTTCCAGAACTCGCGCTGCTCGTTACCCGGCGAGGTGGATTGCGGGAAGCTGCCCACCAGCATGTCGAAGTCGCGCGAGCGCAGGCGGTTGACGAACTGCGAGACGTCCACGCGACGAATCACCAGGTCGATGCCCAGGTCTGCCAGGTTGCGCTTGAACGGCAGCAGGATGCGCTCGAACTCGGTCTGGGCCAGCAAAAACTCTATGGTCACTGGCTTGCCGGTGCTGTCGACCATTTTGTCGTCAACAATCTTCCAGCCCGCTTCCTGCAGCAGTTGGTAGGCCTCGCGTTGCTGTGTGCGGATCATGCCGCTGCCGTCGGTGTGGGACGGTTCGAATGCCTGGGTGAAGACTTCGCCAGGGATCTTGTCGCGCAGCGGCTCGAGAATCGCCAGCTCGTCCGGACCGGGTAGGCCGGTGGCGGCCATTTCCGAGTTTTCGAAATAGCTGCGGGTACGGGTGTAGGCACCGTTGAACAGTTGCTTGTTGCTCCACTCGAAATCCAGCAGCAGGCTGATGGCCTTGCGCACCCGCACGTCCTGGAACATCGGCTTGCGCATGTTGAACACAAAACCCTGCATGCCGGTGGGGTTGCCGTTGGGGATTTCTTCCTTGATCAATCGGCCTTCTTTCACCGCTGGAATGTTGTAGGCATTGGCCCAGTTCTTGGCGCTGAACTCCAGCCAGTAGTCGAACTGCCCGGCCTTCAAGGCTTCCAGGGAGACAGTGCTGTCGCGGTAGTAATCGGTGATGCGGGTATCGAAGTTGTAGAAGCCCTTATTGACCGGCAGGTCCTTGGCCCAATAATCCTTGACCCGCTCGTAGCGAATCATGCGGCCCGGCTTGACCTCGGTCACCTGGTAAGGCCCGCTGCCCAAGGGGATTTCCAGGTTGCCCTTGGAAAAATCCCGGCTGGCCCACCAGTGTTTGGGCAGTACTGGCAGCTGCCCAAGGATCAACGGCAACTCGCGGTTGTTGGTGCGCTTGAACTTGAACAGCACGCGCAACGGGTCTTCGGCCACCACCTCATCGACGTCGGCGTAGTAGTTGCGGTACAGCGGGTTGCCTTCCTTGATCAGGGTCTGGAAGGTAAACACCACGTCTTCGGCGCGTATCGGGTGGCCGTCATGGAAGCGCGCTTCGGGGCGCAGATAGAAGCGCACCCAGCTGTTGTCCGGGGCTTTTTCGATCTTGCCGGCCACCAGGCCGTATTCGGTGATGGGTTCGTCCAGGCTTTGCATGGCCAGGGTGTCGTAGATCAGTGGCAGGTTGTCTGCCGGTACGCCCTTGCTGATATAGGGGTTGAGGCTGTCGAAGCCGCCCATGGCCGATTCGCGGAAGGTTCCGCCCTTGGGGGCGTCGGGGTTTACATAGTCAAAATGCTTGAAGTCGGCGGGGTACTTGGGGGGCTCGTTGTAGAGAGTCAGCGCATGCTGAGGCGCGGCGTGCGCCGCGGTGCACAGCAACAGGCTGGCGAGCAGGGTAGTACGCAAGGACATCATTGGGCTTTCTCCGAAGCTTTCAGCCACCATGCGCTCAGGCCCAGGCTGTAGGGCGGCGTGGTGACGAAGGCGAACCGGTTGCGGTACGCCAGGCGATGATAGTTGAGGTACCAGTTGGGAATGCTGTAGTGCTGCCACAGCAGCACCCGGTCCAGGGCGCGGCCGGCAGCCAGTTGTTCTTCGCGGGTCTGCGCCGCCAGCAGTTGGTCCAGCAGGTGGTCGACCACCGGGTTGGCGATACCGGCGTAATTCTTGCTGCCTTTGATTGCGGCCTGGCTGGAGTGGAAGTACTGCCACTGCTCAAGGCCGGGGCTCAAGGTCTGGTTGAGAGTCATCAAAATCATGTCGAAATCGAATTGATCGAGGCGCTGTTTGTACTGTGCGCGGTCAACGGTACGCAAGCGGGCGTCGATGCCGATGCGGGTCAGATTTTCGACATAGGGTTGCAGGATGCGCTCGAGGTTCGGGTTGACCAGCAGGATTTCCAGGCGCAGCGGTTGCCCGTCCTTATCCAGCAGGCGCTGCCCTGACAGTTTCCAGCCGGCCTCGCTGAGCAGGGCCAGGGCCTGGCGCAGGGTTTCGCGGGGAATGCCACGGCCATCGGTGTGCGGCAGACTGAACGGTTGGGTAAACAGCGCAGCCGGCAGTTGGCCGCGGTAGGGCGAGAGCATCAACCACTCATGGCCCACGGGCAGGCCGGTGGCCGAGAATTCACTGTTGGGGTAATAGCTCACCGAACGCTTGTAGGCGCTGCTGAACAGCGTGCGGTTGGTCCATTCAAAATCGAACATCAACCCCAGGGCTTCACGCACTTTGGCCTGGCTGAATGCCGGTCGCCGGGTATTCATGAACAGGCCCTGGCTCTGGGTGGGGATCTGATGGGCGATCTGCGCCTTGATCACATCGCCGCGGTTGACCGCCGGGAAGTTGTAGCCGGTGGCCCAGTTCTTGGCCTGATGCTCGATATAAATGTCGAATTCACCGGCCTTGAAGGCTTCAAAGGCCACGTCGCTGTCGCGATAGAACTCCACTTCGACCTTGTCGTAGTTATAGAAACCCTGGTTGACCGGCAGGTCTTTGCCCCAGTAATCCTTGACCCGTTCAAACACCAGTTGCCGCCCAGGCGCAACCTTGGTGATGCGGTAAGGTCCACTGCCCAGGGGCGGCTCGAAGGTGGTTGCCTTGAAGTCACGGTTTTTCCAATAGTGCAGGGGCAGCACCGGCAACTCGCCCAGGCGCAGGATCAGCAAGGGGTTGCCGGCGCGCTTGAACACAAAGCGGATACGGTGAGGGTTGAGGATATCGACCCGGGCCACTTCCTGCAGGTTGGTGCGGTACTGCGGGTGGCCTTCGGTCAGCAGGGTGCGATAGGAGAACGCCACGTCAGCGGCGGTGATCGGCTTGCCGTCGTGAAAGCGTGCTTCGGGGCGCAGGTTGAACACCACCCAACTGCGGTCTTCGCTGTATTCCACCGATTGGGCAATCAGGCCATAGCTTGAGGTGGGTTCATCGCCCGACGGCGCGTATTGCCCGGTGCCCACCATCAAGGGTTCATTGAGCTCGTTGACGCCGTACTGCAGGAAGTTGGCGGTGGAAACCGGGCTTGAACCTTTGAAGGTGTAGGGGTTGAGCGTATCGAAGGTGCCAAATGCCATCACCCGCAATGTCCCGCCTTTGGGCGCTGCAGGGTTTACCCAATCGTAATGGGTGAATTTGGCCGGGTACTTGAGTGTGCCGAACTGCGCATAACCGTGGCTTTCGGTGATCGTCGCGTTCGCCGCAAAGCTCAAGGCCAGACTTATTAGTAGAAGGAGGGGACGCTTCAAGTCAGAGATCCGATCCAGGCGGCTTGGGCTTTATGATCGGTACAGTAACAGCTTGTTCCGGTTGGAAAAAGGCTGTCGGGAAGGCCATTTTGCGGACTGCAAGCTATTGGACGGTGTGAAGGTCAAATGTGGGAGCTGGCTTGCCTGCGATAGCATCACTGCGGTCTGACTGATAGACCGAGGTGCCTGCATCGCAGGCAAGCCAGCTCCCACACAAGCCAGCTCTCCCCGAGGTATTAGCGCGGCCCGGAAACCACCAGCATCTGCCCTGGTTTCAATGCCTGGCCGGTGCGCGGGTTCCAACGCTTGAGATGTTGCATCTCGACGTTGAAGCGCTTGGCCACCATGTACAGCGAGTCACCTTTCTTGACCTTGTACTGCACCGGTTTTTTCGCCGCGACTTTACGCGTGTCCTGCATCACCAGGGTCTGGCCGACCTTGAGGGCCTGGCCGTTGAGCTTGTTCCAGCGCTGCAGGTCATGCACATCGACCTTGTTGGCCTTGGCGATCAGCGTGAGGTTGTCGCCACTGCGTACCTTGTAGCTGCGGGTACGCCCTGCGACCGCCTTGGTCTCGACTTCGTCGAATACCGGCTTCTTGGGGCGCATGCTCAGCAATTCTTCCGGCTTCATCGTCGAAAGGGTGCTGGTCAGCAGTTGGGCCTTGGAGGTCGGCACCAGCAGATGCTGGGGGCCGTCCAGGGTGGTGCGTTGTTTCAAGGCCGGGTTGAGCTGAAACAGTTCGTCTTCGTCGATCTCGGCCAGCGCGGCAACCCGTGACAGGTCCATGCTTTGCTTGACTTCAACGACCTCGAAGTACGGCGTGTTGGCAATCGGGTTCAGGTTGACGCCGTAGGCTTCGGGCGCCAGTACCACCTGGGACAAGGCCAGGAACTTGGGCACATAGTCCTTGGTTTCCTGGGGCAGGGGCAGGTTCCAGTAGTCGGTGGGCAGGCCGAGCTTTTCGTTGCGCTCGATCGCCCGGCTGACGGTGCCTTCGCCGGCGTTATAGGCCGCCAGGGCCAGCAGCCAGTCGCCGTTGAACATGTCATGCAGACGCGTCAGATAGTCCAGGGCGGCGGTGGTGGAGGCGGTGATGTCGCGGCGGCCATCGTAGGCGCGGGTCTGGCGCAGGTTGAAGTAGCGCCCGGTGGAGGGAATGAACTGCCACAAGCCCACCGCATCGCTGCGCGAATAGGCCATCGGGTTGTAGGCACTTTCAATCACTGGCAGCAGCGCCAGTTCCAGAGGCATGTTGCGTTCTTCAAGGCGTTCGACGATGTAATGAATGTAGAGGCTGCCGCGTTCGCCGGCATTCTCCAGAAAGGAGGGGTTGCTGGCGAACCACAGGCGCTGTTGCTCGATGCGCGGGTTGACGCCGACACCGTCCTGCAATTGAAAGCCCCGACGCATGCGTTCCCAGACGTCCTGGGGTACTTCGGGGCTGGGCTTCTCTGATAGCCAAATAGGTTTTTGCTTGATCTTGGCAGCAAGATTCGGTTTGGGTTGCACGGTGGATTGTGCAGCGTAATGAGTCGATTGGCAGCCCGCCAGAGTTGCGGAAACGGCCACCGCCACGGCTTGAGCCAGGCGGGTCAATGCGTCTGAAGAAATGGATTTACGAATAGATGACGACATTGGCTGGAAGTAAGTTCCGGGCAAAAATGTCGGGCGATTCTAGAAAGCGCTTTGGTTCCGGTCAACCATTCAGAAATTACGTATCAGATTGCATCTGGTTAGAACTTATCTTTCCAAGCCCTCAAGCTAGCAAACACCTCGGCCCCAGAGCGGTTGTCGCGGCCGTTCCGTTCGTCCGCTTTTTGTTTAACGGATGTTTCAGCGGTGCGCAGAAAAGGGTTAGTACGTTTTTCCAGGGCCAGGTTGGAGGGCAGCGTCATCTCGCCACGGGCGCGAAGTTGGGCGACATTTTCCACCCGTTCGGCGATGTCGGCATTGTGCGGTTCCACGGCTTGGGCAAATTTCAAGTTACTTTGCGTGTATTCATGGGTGCAGTACACCTGCGTATCGGCGGGCAGGGCGGCCAGGCGTTCCAGAGAGTTGTACATCTGTTCGGGTGTACCTTCGAACAGGCGACCGCAACCGGCGGCGAACAAGGTATCGCCACACAGCAATACGCCTTGGTGATAAAAGGCGATGTGGCCGAGGGTGTGGCCTGGCACGGCGTACACGTCGAAGTCCCAGCCCAGCACGCGGATATGGTCGTTATCGTGCAAGGCCACATCCCGCGCCGGGATCTTTTCGTTGGCAGGGCCATAAACCTTGGCGCCGGTGGCATTTTTCAGTTGCTCGACACCGCCTACATGATCATGGTGATGATGGGTAACCAGTATGTCGCTGAGGCGCCACTCGGCATTCTGCTTGAGCCAGGCCAGCACTGGCGTGGCATCGCCGGGGTCGACCACGGCGCAGCGCTGGGTCGTAGGGTCTTGTAACAACCAGATGTAGTTGTCGGTAAAGGCGGGTAGGGCACTGATCTGTATCATTCTTCGATTCGCCAAGCTGAACACATTGGTGCATCTTAGAACGTCTAGGCGAGTTGGAGAATGCAATGACTGATAAAGCGTTCGCCCAGGCCGATCCTGAGTGGCTGGCCCTGATCAGCGCGGCCCGCGAATGGTTGTCCGGGCCGATTGGGCAGTTTTTGCTGGAAGAAGAGCGGCGCATGCTCGAAGACGAGCTGGGCCGGTTCTTTGGTGGCTACCTGGTGCATTACGGACCGTCGGCCGACACGCCTCCATCGGCGCCGCAGGTGCAACGCAATGTGCGCCTGGGTGCACCGTTGCCGGGCGTGGAGATCGTCTGCGAGGAACAGGCCTGGCCCTTGAGCGAACACGCCGCCGATGTGGTGGTGTTGCAGCACGGCCTGGATTTCTGCCTGTCGCCCCACGGTTTGTTGCGCGAAGCGGCGAGCAGCGTGCGCCCTGGTGGCCATTTGCTGATTGTCGGCATCAACCCCTGGAGCAGTTGGGGCCTGCGCCGTGTGTTCGCCCATGACGGACTGCGCCAGGCGCGTTGCATCGCGCCATCGCGTGTGGGCGACTGGCTCAACCTGCTGGGCTTCGCGCTGGAGAAACGCCGCTTCGGGTGCTATCGTCCGCCGCTTGCGACTGCCAAGTGGCAGGGCCGTCTGGCCGGTTGGGAACGCCGGGCAGGAGCCTGGCAGCTGTCGGGTGGCGGCTTCTATTTATTGGTCGCACGCAAGATCGTGGTCGGTCTGCGACCGTTGCAGCAAATGCGCCGCGAGCCGATCGGCAAGCTCGTGCCGATGCCGTTGGCCAAGGTCAAC
The DNA here is from genome assembly GCF_016405475.1 of Pseudomonas sp. MF6767. NCBI lineage: Bacteria > Pseudomonadati > Pseudomonadota > Gammaproteobacteria > Pseudomonadales > Pseudomonadaceae > Pseudomonas > Pseudomonas sp. MF6767. Next base: position 100,551 of record NZ_JAEKCY010000012.1, read on the forward strand.
CGCGAACAAGGCGAACCGTAAAACCTCTTTTTGATTTCAGGCCGAATAACCGATGACCGATAGCGTAGAACTCTTCACCGATGGCGCCTGCAAAGGCAACCCGGGCCCAGGCGGCTGGGGCGCCTTGCTGGTGTGCAAGGGCGTGGAGAAGGAACTGTGGGGCGGCGAAGCCAATACCACCAATAACCGTATGGAATTGATGGGCGCCATTCGCGGCCTCGAAGAACTCAAGCGGCGTTGCAACGTACTGCTGGTGACCGACTCGCAATATGTGATGAAGGGCATCAACGAGTGGATGGTCAACTGGAAAAAACGCGGCTGGAAAACGGCGGCCAAGGAGCCGGTCAAGAACGCCGACCTGTGGCAATTGCTCGATGAACAGTGCAATCGTCACGACATCACCTGGAAATGGGTACGCGGGCACATCGGCCATCCTGGCAACGAGCGCGCCGACCAGTTGGCCAACCGTGGCGTGGATGAAGTGCGCGGCTACAAGCAGAGCTGAATCAGCGACACCGCGGCGGCCGTTCGAGCCGCTGCTTCACCGCCGCCATTGCGTGTGGCGAATCTACCAGCACGGCATTGAGCTTCAGGCAGGCATACTTTGGCCTGATCACAAAGATGCCGTGAGTGTTGTCGCTTATAGAGCCAGGATTGCACGGGCGAGTTGTTCGTCCGTGCATCGCAGGTCCACTCTTGTCTGGCGAATATGCCGCAAGGCTGACTCCAACTGGACACCGCGTATTGCACCTTCGCTTGCGACAAACGATGCGGCATCGGCCTTGGCCGCCAGCACAATCTTGTCGTCCTTGAAGCTGCTGCTGGTGCCGCCCGTGGCACTCATCGACAGGCTCACCAAGGCGTCAGTGGTCATCACGAAACTGGTGGCTTGCGCACCGGCAGCGCTGAACAGGCAGGGGATGAACAGCCATTTCAGGTTGAACATGAGTCAGTGAATTCCGTATCTGGAGGAGGCGCGCAGGTTAGCGACGAGGGACGTAGAAAACCGCAGCAAGTTTGCGAAACCTTGTAAATAACTGTTGGGTGTCCACCGGTGATTGGGTGCCATGGGCGCTTCGTTTACAGAGCGTGCTAATATCCCGCCCCTTGAACTGTACCGAACCGTTGAGAGCTGAACCCTGATGGCCATCCGATCTGTTGTACTCGATACCGAAACCACCGGCATGCCGGTGACCGATGGTCACCGGATCATCGAAATCGGCTGTGTCGAACTGATGGGGCGCCGCCTGACCGGCCGCCACTTCCACGTCTACCTGCAACCGGACCGCGACAGTGACGAGGGCGCGATTGGCGTCCACGGCATCACTGACGAATTCCTCAAGGGCAAGCCGCGCTTCGCCGAAGTGGCCGATGAGTTCTTCGAATTCATCAATGGCGCCCAGTTGATCATCCATAACGCGGCGTTCGACATCGGCTTCATCAACAACGAATTTGCCCTGATGGGGCAGACTGACCGTGCGGACATCTCCCAGCACTGTACGATCCTCGATACCTTGATGATGGCCCGCGAGCGTCACCCGGGCCAGCGCAACAGCCTCGATGCCTTGTGCAAGCGCTATGGCGTCGACAACTCCGGCCGTGAACTCCACGGCGCCTTGCTTGACTCCGAGATCCTGGCCGACGTTTACCTGACCATGACCGGCGGGCAGACCAGCCTGTCCCTGGCCGGTAATGCATCCGATGGCAGCGGTTCGGCGGAAGGGTCGGGCAACCGCCCTTCGGAAATCCGCCGCTTGCCAGCTGATCGCAAGCCGACGCCGATCATCCGTGCCAGCGAGCAGGACCTGGCCGAGCATGCGGCAAGGCTGGAGGCGATTGCCAAGGCAGCCGGTGCGCCGGCGTTGTGGACTCAACTCACTCAGCAATAACCGCTCATGTAGGAGCAGGCTTGCAGCCATGGGTACTTACACAGTTGCATCTGTGGCGAGGGAGCTTGCTCCCGTGACGGCCTGCCAGCCAACACCTATCTACCTGACGCTGCGCGATCAAACTGTGGGAGCTGGCTTGCCTGCGATAGCGGCCTGCCAGCCAACGCCTATCGACCTGACGCCCCGCGATCAAATTGTGGGAGCGGGCTTGCTCGCGAATGCGGCCTGACTGTCAACACGGTTGGATTGAGTACATATCCATTGCTGCGGTAACGGCCATTTAGCGTTCCGCTCTGACAGCGGGTCACTTTGGAAAAGCCGGAATGCCGGCCCAGCCCACCGACATTTGGATTGCGGAGCCTCAGGTAGATAAGTGTCGGCTGGCAGGCCGTCATCGCAGGCAAGCCAGCTCCCACAGTTTGATCGCGGGGTGTCAGGTAGGTATGGCCCGGCAGGCGGGCCGTCACGGGAGTAAGCTCCCTCGCGACAGGTTCAGCCCCGTACCGAAGTTATATAAATACCTCTCGACCACCTGTGAAATCTTCATTCGCCACTTTTGCTTCCAGCTTCTACCCTTGTGCAAAGCCTCCGGAGTAAGAGTGCTCATGTACAAAGACCTGAAGTTCCCTGTTCTGATCGTGCACCGTGACATCAAGGCCGACACCGTTGCCGGTGACCGGGTTCGAGGCATCGCCAGGGAGTTGGAACAAGAGGGCTTCAGTATTTTTTCTGCGGTGGACTACGCCGAGGGGCGGCTGGTGGCCGCTACCCATCACGGTCTGGCCTGCATGCTGATTGCCGCCGAAGGCGCCGGGGAAAACACTCATCTGTTGCAGAACATGGTGGAGTTGATTCGCTTGGCGCGCCTGCGCGCACCCAACCTGCCGATCTTTGCGCTGGGCGAGCAAGTCACCCTGGAAAACGCGCCCGCCGATGCCATGAGCGAGCTCAACCAGCTGCGCGGCATTCTTTATCTGTTCGAAGACACCGTGCCGTTTCTGGCGCGCCAGGTCGCCCGCGCCGCACGCACGTACCTGGATGGCCTGTTGCCGCCGTTCTTCAAGGCGCTGGTGCAACACACCGCCGATTCCAATTATTCCTGGCACACCCCCGGTCATGGCGGTGGCGTGGCCTATCGCAAAAGCCCGGTGGGGCAGGCGTTTCATCAGTTCTTCGGGGAAAACACCCTGCGCTCTGACTTGTCGGTATCGGTGCCCGAACTGGGCTCGCTGCTCGATCACACCGGGCCCTTGGCCGAAGCCGAGGCCCGCGCCGCGCGCAACTTTGGCGCCGACCATACGTTCTTCGTGATCAACGGCACGTCCACCGCCAACAAGATCGTCTGGCATTCCATGGTGGGGCGCGATGACCTGGTGCTGGTAGACCGCAATTGCCACAAGTCGGTGTTGCATTCGATCATCATGACCGGCGCGATCCCGCTGTACCTGTGCCCGGAGCGCAACGAGCTGGGGATCATCGGCCCGATCCCCCTGAGCGAATTCAGCCCTGAGTCGATCCGCGCCAAGATCGACGCCAGCCCCTTGACCCGTGGGCGACCACCGAAAGTGAAATTGGCGGTGGTGACCAACTCCACCTATGACGGCCTGTGTTACAACGCCGAACTGATCAAGCAACAACTGGGCAACAGTGTCGAGGTGCTGCATTTTGATGAGGCCTGGTATGCCTACGCCGCCTTTCACGAGTTCTTCGCCGGGCGTTATGGCATGGGTACCTCGCGCACGCCGGACAGCCCCTTGGTGTTCACCACCCACAGTACGCATAAGTTGCTGGCGGCATTCAGCCAGGCGTCGATGATCCACGTGCAGGACGGCGGCGCACGGCAACTGGACCGTGACCGCTTCAATGAAGCCTTCATGATGCATATCTCCACCTCGCCGCAATACAGCATCATCGCGTCGCTGGATGTGGCTTCGGCAATGATGGAAGGCCCGGCCGGGCGCTCGCTGCTTCAGGAAATGTTCGACGAGGCCTTGAGTTTCCGTCGCGCCCTGGCCAACTTGCGCCAGCATATCGCGGCCGAAGACTGGTGGTTTTCCATCTGGCAGCCACCCTCGGTCGCGGGCATTGACCGGGTCGCCACGGCGGATTGGTTGTTGCACCCTGGGGATGAGTGGCATGGCTTTGGCGACGTGGTAGAGGACTACGTGCTGCTGGACCCGATCAAAGTCACGCTCGTGATGCCTGGCCTCAACGCCGGTGGGGCCTTGAGCGAGTGTGGGATTCCCGCTGCAGTGGTCAGCAAGTTCCTCTGGGAGCGCGGGCTGGTGGTGGAGAAGACTGGGCTGTATTCGTTTCTCGTGCTGTTTTCCATGGGCATTACCAAAGGTAAATGGAGCACCTTGCTCACCGAGCTGCTGGAGTTCAAGCGTAGCTACGATGCCAATGTCAGCCTGGCCACTTGCTTGCCGTCGGTGTATGCCCAAGGCCCGGCACGCTATCAAGGCCTGGGGCTGCGTGACCTTTGCGACCAGTTGCACAGCTGTTACCGTAGCAATGCCACGGCCAGGCACCTCAAGCGTATGTATACGGTATTGCCGCAAATCGCGATGAAACCCGCCGATGCCTACGACCAGTTGGTCAGGGGCGAGGTGGAGGCGGTCTGCATCGATGCCTTGGCAGGACGCATCGCTGCCGTGATGCTGGTGCCTTACCCTCCGGGCATACCACTGATCATGCCCGGCGAACGCTTCACCGAGTCAACCCGTTCAATCATCGATTACCTGGCATTTGCCCGCACGTTCGATAGCAGTTTCCCCGGTTTTGTCGCGGATGTGCATGGGCTGCAACACGAAGATGACGGCAGTGGCCGTCGTTATACCGTCGACTGCATCAAGGGTTAAGGAAGTCTATGCAAGCTGTAATGAACCCGAAGTATCCAGGGCTCAGTGTGCGAGTCGCCGACGAAGGTTTTGATGCCTATGTGTGGGGCAATGATTTCAGCTTTGAAGTCAGTGCCTATGGGGTGCCGCAAATGGGCCAGCGCGTCGAACAATGGCCGGTGGAAAAAGTGCTGCCGTACCGCAAGTGCTATGGCATCGACCCGGAAGAGTTCGCCAGTTTCCGTGATGCCGCCGACAGCTCGATCTTCATGGCGTACCTGGATGACCGCGCAGTGGGGCATATCGTGGTCAGCACCAACTGGAACGGTTTCGCCCATGTTGACGAGTTGGCTGTGGCGTTGCCGGCGCGCCGACATGGCGTGGCCAAGTCGTTGTTGGACGTGGCGCAGTTCTGGGCCCGCAAGAAGAACCTGCCGGGCATGATGCTTGAGACCCAGAACAACAACCTCGGCGCCTGTCGCCTGTATGAGCGTTGTGGCTATGTAATGGGCGGCATCGATCACCTGCGTTATCGCGGGATTGACCCGCAAACCCGCGAGGTCGCGATTTTCTGGTATCGGTTGTTCAAGGCGCAAGTGGAGGCTGTCTGACCCCTGTAGGCGCGAGCTTGCTCGCGAAAAACGCCAAGGCGCCGCGTTGCATAAGGATGAGCGTGTGATCGTTCACGTTCTTCGCGAGCAAGCCCGCTCCTACGGGGACTTGGTGTCGTTGCCAAGCAGGCTTTCGGCTTTCTGGATGACGATTTCCAGCAGCGCATTCAATGCCGGGGAGGGCGCAGCGTCTTTCAAGGTCAACGCATACAGGCTGACCACTATCGGTGGTGACACCGGGCACGCATCAAGCCCGGACTCTCGTGCACCCAAGGCAGTGAACGGGTCGACAATCGCCAGGCCTTCTCCGGCCTCCACCAAGCCGCGCATCATCGGGTAGGTTTGCACCCGCGTCTGCACCACGGGCAGCGGCCGCAGGGCGTGCAGCTTGGCATCCAGCAAGCGGCTGAGCGGGTCATGGCCTTCAAGGCCGATCAGGGACTGGCCGGCCAACTCCTGCAGCGCAATGTATTTTTGCTTGGGCTTGAGCCAGCCATGGGGGGCCAGCAACTGCAATTTGCCTTGGGCCAGCACCGTGCTCTGGATCTGTGGATGTTCTGGGTCATGCAGGCTCAGGCCCACATCGGCTTCATGCAACAGCAGGCTGTTGATGATCTCGCCAACTGGCTGGCTCGACAGGTTGCACGGCATGTCCTGGAAGCGTCGACGCAGTGCAGCAATGCTCTGGGGCAACAGTTGGTTGGCCAACGGCGGCGTGCACAGCGCGCGCAGGGGCGGCGCATGATGGTGTTTCAAGCGGCTGGCAAGGCGTTGCAACGGCTCCAGGGCTTCATACAGAGCAGTGATTTGTGCCTGCAATTCCAGGGTTTCCCGGGTGGCCTGCAAACGCCCGCGCACGCTGGCGAACAGCATGAAGCCCAATTGCTGCTCAGCGTCCTTGAGAGTGGCGTCTACTTCGCCCACGGGGAGTTGCAACCACTCGGCGGCGGTGCCGAGGTGGCCGGTCTGCAAGATGGCCTGAATCACTTCGATATGACGTAAACGCATGGCCGGAGTCTATGTGCAGTGCGCAGGGGATTCAATGGCGCAGGCCTTCGTGCGCAAAAAAGACTGCCGGGGTCGTCCCGGCCTATGGCGCTCAGCCAGGACCCCATTAGAATGGCGGGTCCGATCAGCAACGACCCCTGCCGGTTTCCCGGTACTTAAAATAAAAAACAGGTCTGGTCTCATATGCCTCTACCCTCGACTTTCTTCGGGGTAACGGCCAAGCAACTCGTGGTCCTGGTGACCGTGGGATGCCTGGCGGCTTACTTCTTCAATCATCAGGATGAACCGACGCCGGACAATCTTGCACTGGAAGCCTTTATTCGCTCCCAGCAACAGGTGGGCGAGCAGGTGGGCGCAGTCGTGGGGATCACCCTGGTCAGGGAGGTGGAGGCTTACCCCGCGTACAATGCGGCAGGTTACAAGCGTTCGATGTTTACCGTGCAAGGGGAGCACGGCCAGGTGCTGGTGACGCTCAAGCAAGACGAGCAGGGCATAGAGGTGACGCAGATCCGCCGCCCATGAACGTCCCCAGCCCAGCCGCCAGGACTGAGCAGGTGAACAAGGCAAGCGCTTACGATGCCAGAGTGGTTTCGGACTCGCGCACGAGAATGGTGCCCGACTGGATCAGTTTGAATTCATCACCTTCCAGCTTTTCTACACGGTCGCCAATGGCCAGCTTGTAGGTCGTGGTGGGCGTCGATCCGGGCAGGTCGCCTTGCGCCGGGTTGGATTCCTGAAACTCATGCACCGAATAAACGCGGCCTTCCGCGTCTCTGGCATGAAACTGTCCAACAAGTACTGCAGCCATCTGTTTAGAACCTCTGGAGATAAACACTCGATTTGCGGTTCTGTAGACCGTCAGGGAGCGGGGTAGTTTACCTGTAAGAAAAAAATACTATTCGCTGATATTTTCAGACGCTTCCTACGCAAGTGCTTGCAAGGAAAACGGCGAGGGAATCCGCACAACCCTCTGGTGAACGCGTCGCGAAGCCTCTATAACTACAGGCTCCTTTATTCAGAAGTCGGGAAACCTCAATGAGCAAGGTCTACACGATTGCCGTCCTGGTGGGCAGCTTGAGAAAAGAGTCGATCAACCGCAAGGTCGCCCTGGCCCTGGCCGAACTGGCCCCTGCCAATCTCAAGTTGAACATTGTTGAAATCGGCGACTTGCCGCTCTACAACGAGGACATCGACGGTGCAACACCGCCCGCAGCCTACAGTACTTTCCGCAAACAAGTGAGTTCATCCGACGCGGTGCTGTTCGTCACCCCCGAATACAACCGCTCCGTGCCGGCGGCCTTGAAAAATGCCATTGACGTGGGCTCGCGCCCATACGGGCAGAGCGCCTGGAGTGGCAAGCCGGGGGCGATCATCAGCGTGTCGCCGGGTGCCATTGGCGGCTTTGGCGCCAACCACCATTTGCGCCAGTCCCTGGTGTTCCTGGATGTGTGGTGCATGCAACAGCCGGAAGCCTATCTGGGCGGGGCAGGCAGTGTGTTCGATGAGGCGGGGAAGGTGTCGGACAAGACCAAGCCGTTCCTGCAGGCATTCATCGATGCCTACGGCAAGTGGGTAGAAAAGCAGAAAGGCTGAAATTAGCCCGGCACCTGTAGGAGCGAGCTTGCTCGCGAAAAACTCGACGACAACGCGTTCATTCAGGATGTCAGCGTTACCGTTAGCGATCTTCGCGAGCAAGCTAGCTCCTACAGTAGGGGGTTATCGCAACCAGTTGGTGCGTGCCAGTTCGATAACCTCATCGCCACGCCCGCTCATCACCGCCTTGAGCATGTACAGGCTGAACCCCTTGGCCTGTTCCAGCTTGATGCTCGGCGGCATCACCAGTTCCTGAGTCGCGGTCACCACATCCACCAACACCGGGCCATCGTGGGCCAGGGCTCGGCGCAGTGCCGGCTCCAAGTCTTCGGATTGCTCCACACGTATGCCCAAAATGCCCATGGCATTGGACATGGCCGCGAAGTCCGGGTTTTTCAGCTCGGTGCCGGTGTCCAGGTAACCCGCAGCCTTCATCTCCATCGCGACAAAGCCCAGGGACGAATTGTTGAACACCACGAGTTTGACCGGCAATTGCAGTTGCGCCAGGGAAATGAAATCCCCCATCAACATGGTGAAACCACCGTCCCCGGACATCGAGATCACCTGTCGTCCAGGGAACGCCGCCTGAGCGCCGATAGCCTGAGGCATGGCGTTGGCCATCGAGCCATGGTTGAACGAGCCGATCAGCCGGCGCTTGCCGTTCATCTTCAGATAACGCGCCGCCCACACGGTGGGTGAGCCGACATCGGCGGTAAAGATCGCATCATCATCGGCCAGTTCGCTGAGCAAGCGCGCCACATACTGGGGATGGATTGGCCGGCCGGCCTTGGACGGTTGCGCCAGGTCATCCAGGCCTTGGCGGGCTTTTTCGTAGTGCTTGAGGGAGGTTTCGAGGAAGCTGCGATCGGTCTTGCGGGTCAGGCGCGGCAACAGCGCGTCGATGGTTTCACTGACGTCGGCGGCGATGCCCAGGTCCAGGGTCGCACGGCGCCCCAGGGCTTGGGGGTTGCGGTCCACCTGGATGATCCTGGCGTCGGTCGGGTAGAACTGGCGATAAGGGAAGTCGGTGCCGAGCATGACCAAGGTGTCGCAATCGAGCATGGCGTGGTAGCCGGAGCTGAAACCGATCAGGCCGGTCATGCCGACGTCGAACGGGTTATCCCACTCCACATGCTCCTTGCCCCGCAGTGCGTGCACCACCGGCGCGCCGAGGGCGTCGGCCAGCGCCACCACTTGATCGTGGGCACCGGCACAGCCGCTGCCACACAGCAGGGTGACTTTCTCGCTGCTCTGGAGCATGTCGGTGAGGCGCTGCAAGTCCTGCTCAATCGGCACGGTGCGCGGTGCGTGCAAGGCCGGCCACGGCTTGAGCTTATCTTCCACCTCCAACAGCGACACATCCCCCGGAATCACCACCACCGCCACGCCTCGGTTGAGGATCGCCGAACGCATGGCACGGTGCAGCACCTGAGGCATCTGCTCGGGGTTGCTCACCAGCTCGATAAAGTGGCTGCATTCCTTGAACAGCTCCTGGGGATGGGTTTCCTGAAAGTAATTCAGGCCAACCTCCGAGGACGGAATTTGCGCGGCAATCGCCAGCACCGGCACATGGTTGCGATGGCAATCGAACAAACCATTGATCAAATGCAGGTTACCCGGCCCGCAACTGCCGGCGCACACCGTCAACTCGCCGGTGGCCGCCGCTTCGGCACCGGCAGCGAAGGCGGCGACCTCCTCGTGGCGCACATGCATCCACTCGATGCTGTCCATGCTGCGCAGGGCGTCGGTCAGGCCATTGAGGCTGTCGCCGGTGAGCCCCCAGATACGCTTGATACCCGCTTGTTCCAGGGTGGTCGCCAACTGCTGGGCCAGGTTGATTTTCGCCATGAGGAACTCCAATCGTCAGTGAGGTTGAAAAACTGCTGATCAGTAGGGGACAGTTCAATCACGGCGAATGCTCCGCCATTAATGTGAAGATTGCGTCATGCTCGCGCGATACTGCCGCGTACGCCGCGCGATAAACCACTGGTCACAGGCCAATGCCAGCCAGGGCGCAACGTTGGGTTTGGGCAGACGGCCGCGGCTCAGGCGACGCATCTGGTCGCGCACCACGGCGAGGGTGGCGAGGGCGGCCAGCGGTTTGCGCTTCCATTCCATGGGCCGCAGTTGTGGGTTGAGGTCGCGACCTTCACGCCACTGTTTGATCAGTTGCGGCTCCAGGGTCAGGGCGGTGGCGATGCCGGCCATGGCGATGCCGCTGTCCAATACTTGCTGGACCACCGGCAAGCGGCGAATACCTCCGGTCACCATCAGTGGCATGGTGGCGATGCTCGCCATTTGCGTGGCGAAATCCAAAAAGTAGGCTTCACGGGCCAAGGTGCGGCCGTCCCGCGCTTCACCTTGCATGGCCGGCGCTTCATAGCTGCCGCCGGACAACTCAAGCAAATCGATCGGCAGTGTATTGAGCATTTCCACTACAGCGCGTGCATCGGTCTCATCGAAGCCGCCGCGCTGGAAGTCTGCGGAATTGAGCTTTACCGACACACAAAATGAAGGGCTGACATTGGCCCGCACGGCACGGATGACTTCTAGCAGCAGGCGTGCCCGGTTTTCCAGGGAGCCGCCCCAACGGTCGGTGCGATGGTTGCTCAAGGGCGAGAGGAACTGACTCAACAAATAGCCATGGGCGCCGTGGATCTGCACCCCGGTGAACCCGGCTTGCTCGGCCAGGCGGGCGCTGGTGGCGAAGCGCTTGATGACGTCCTGGATGTCGTCTTCGGTCATGGCCTTGGGTTTGGCGAACATCTTGGAAAAACTGCCCACATCCAGCGCAATAGCCGAGGGTGCCAACGCTTGTTGACCGAGGTTGGCCATGGTCTGGCGGCCCGGATGGCTGAGCTGTACCCAGAAGTGCACACCTTTGGCCCGGGCTACGTCGGCCCATTCACGAAAACTGGCCAGGTGTTGCTCGTTTTCCAGCGCGACACCGCCAGGGCCGGTCATGGCGCGGCGGTCGATCATCACGTTACCGGTCAACAGTAAGCCGGGCTCGCCGTCGGCCCAGGTCTTGTATAGCTGCTTCAATGCTTTGGACGGTGCCTGATGCAGGTCCGCCATATTCTCTTCCATCGCGGCCTTGGCGATGCGGTTGGCGATGACTTGGCCGTTGGGCAGTTGCAGCGATTCGAACGGTGACATGGGTTAACTCCTGAGCAGGGGAGGTCTCAGGCTAAGCTTAAAGTTAACTTTAATGTCAAGCGGCAGTCGATCACACAGGATTGACGGGCGATGGAACTGTAGGAGCGAGCTTGCTCGCGAAGAACGCGAGGGCGCCACTACAGCCAGGCGACCTGCGTTATCGTTCAGGTTTTTCGCGAGCAAGCTCGCTCCTACAGGGACAAGGTGTCAGCGGCGGCGGAACAGCGGCAGGGGTTCATCGGTGGCCGCTTGATAGGTCACCGAGAAATCCTTGAGACTTTCCAGCGCTTCGTACGGGTCTTTGTCCGCGCGCAAGGCGAAGGCATCGAACCCGCAGCGGTGCAGGTAGAACAACTGGTCACGCAGCACGTCGCCAATGGCCCGCAGTTCACCCTTGTAGCCATAACGGTCACGCAGCAGGCGGGCGTTGGAGTAGTTGCGCCCGTCGGTGAAGGCCGGGAAGTTCAGGGCGATGACCTGAAAATGCTGCACGTCATCACCGATTTCTTCGGCTTCCTCATCGGCGTCCAGCCACACGCCCAGGCCGCCATCGCGGGCCTTGAGGGCATGGCCGTGCTCACGCCACAGGGCCAGCGGCACGATCAGGTCGTCGCAGTTGGAGATGCCGTCGAAGCTCGCGTCCTTGGGCAGCAGGTGCCAGGTTTCGTCGACGACTGCGTTGTTCTTAATGATTCGCTGCATAGACACGCTCCTTGAACAGGTCGATGCCGATGCGCTGGTAGGTGTCGATGAAGCGCTCATCTTCGGTACGCTGTTCGATATACACGTCGATCAGCTTGCCGATCACCTCTGGCATGGCTTCCTGGGCGAAGGATGGGCCGAGGATCTTGCCCAGGCTCGCATCGCGGCTGGCGCTGCCACCCAGGGACACTTGGTAGAATTCTTCGCCTTTCTTGTCCACGCCCAGGATGCCGATGTGGCCGACGTGGTGGTGACCACAAGCGTTCATGCAACCGGAGATGTTCAGGTCCAGCTCGCCGATATCGAACAGGTAATCCAGGTCGTCGAAACGGCGTTGGATCGACTCGGCAATCGGGATCGACTTGGCGTTGGCCAGGGAGCAGAAGTCGCCGCCCGGGCAGCAGATGATATCGGTCAGCAGGCCTATGTTCGGCGTAGCAAAGCCGCCTTCGCGCAGTTCGCCCCACAGGGTGAACAGTTGGCTCTGTTCAACGTCCGCGAGAATGATGTTCTGCTCGTGGGAGGTGCGCAGTTGGCCAAAGCTGTAGCGCTCGGCCAGGTCGGCGACCGCGTCCAGTTGCTTGTCGGTGATATCGCCAGGTGCAACGCCGGTGGGCTTGAGCGACAGGGTCACTGCCACGTAGCCCGGCTTCTTGTGCGCCAGGGTATTGCGCGTGCGCCAGCGGGCGAAGCCTGGGTGTTGCTGGTCGAGTGCGGCCAACTCGGCGTCCTGATTGCTCAGGGCCTTGTACTCAGGGTCGACGAAGTGCTTGGCGACGCGGTGCACTTCGGCTTCGGTCAGGGTGGTCTGGCCGCCGCGCAGATGTTCCATTTCGGCATCGACTTTCTGGGCAAGCACCTCAGGGGTCAGCGCCTTGACCAGGATCTTGATCCGGGCCTTGTACTTGTTGTCGCGACGGCCATAGCGGTTGTAGACCCGCAGGATGGCGTCGAGGTAGCTCAACAGGTCCTGCCACGGCAGGAACTCGTTGATGAACGCACCGACCACCGGCGTACGACCAAGGCCGCCACCCACCAGCACACGGAAGCCCAGCTCGCCTGCAGCGTTGTACACCGGCTCCAGGCCGATATCGTGGACTTCGATGGCGGCGCGGTCCGAGGTCGAGCCATTGATGGCGATCTTGAACTTGCGTGGCAGGTAGGCGAACTCAGGGTGGAAGGTAGTCCACTGGCGCACGATTTCGCACCACGGCCGTGGGTCGATCAACTCGTCGGCAGCGACGCCGGCAAATTGGTCGGTGGTCACGTTGCGCAGGCAGTTACCGCTGGTCTGAATGGCGTGCATCTGCACGGTAGCCAGTTCAGCCAGGATATCCGGCACATCTTCCAGGGCCGGCCAGTTGAACTGCACGTTCTGGCGGGTGCTGATATGGGCATAGCCTTTGTCGAAGTCGCGGGCGATCTTGGCCATCATTCGCGTCTGGCGCGACGTCAGTTGGCCATAGGGCACGGCCACCCTCAGCATCGGCGCAAAGCGCTGCACGTAAAGGCCATTTTGCAGGCGCAGAGGGCGGAACTCTTCTTCGCTCAGTTCACCTGCTAAGTAGCGTCGGGTCTGATCACGGAACTGCTTGACGCGGTCCTCGATGATGCGCTGATCGTATTCGTCGTATACGTACATATAGGTCCTGTTCTCGGCAAATCTGCGCGCACGGCCGCGCACTCCCAACGGAGCCGGCGCACGATACCAGTTTGCGTATATGCGCAAAAGTGATGTTTGGGTATATGCACATAACCAAACTGACTAATGAGAACCGTTATCGCCATACCCACATTTGTCATGGGGGCAAGACTGGTCTTTACTGTGGACGAGTCTTAGTGCAGTCACCTATAAAACCGACAAGAGGCGATGCGATGAGTAATTCCACCAAAGCCCGTAAACCTGACAGTACCGTTGATGTCTGGGCCATTTTGTTTCTGATTATTCTCGTGGTCGGGACCGCTGTATTTTGGGTCAGCCACCAGTGATAAAACCGTTGATTGAGCAGCGACTGGTTGTCGAGTAGCCAAGATGATGGCGGTCGATATTCAAGGTTCATCTGAGCGCCTGCATTTGTCAGCGCCGCCAGCGCCGGTGGATGCCGTGCGCTGGCGGTCGTTGGCAAACCGGCGTCCTGTTTATGCGTTCAGTCTGCATCGGCGGCGGCGTTAAACACCGGCCAGGTACAGCACCAGCTTGACGATGCCAAACAGCGTCAAGGCAAACACCACCGTGAACGCAATGCCCAGGATCACAAAGTGGCTGGGTTTGCCATGGGTGAAATCGCGGGCGCGATTCTTGCCGCTTTGCACACCGAACGCGGCGGCCGTCACGCTGTGCAGCATCTGCCGGAAGGTCGGTGGTTTGTCATCGATTGGATCGTCCATAAACCCCTCGTCAACAAGGTTCTCATGCAGAGTATAGACAGTCTGTCGAGGCTCATTTGGAAGCCAGTACCTCCAACCCCAGGAATAGTCGCTGATCAAGCGGTGACTTGATCTCGGCTTTCTCCAGGTTGACCACGGCGCGGTTGTCGGCACGCGCCTGTTCAATCAGTTCCCGGCGCGTATATCGCTGTTCACTCGGGGTTTTAAGGTGACCGAAATCAGGTTGGGAGGGCGCTTGATCGACGGCCGAATAATGAAAATGCGCGTACCACAAAACATTGTCCTTTCCCTTTATACCCGCCCTGATTTTGCTTTTATCGCGTACTGCATACTCGGTGAGAAAGTCACCGGCCTTCAACGGCACGCGGCTCTTCACCAGGTTGATATCGACAAAACCGTGTTTCCACAAGTAATCGACGTGGGAGGCTTTGGGGCGTTGCAACTTGTACCCTTCGCTGCAACGCTCACGTGCCTGTTGCGTTGCCTCGGCCGCCAGGCTGCGGTACTGATCGATCAACGTGCGAGCGCCGGGATCGTTGGCGTGATCGCGCTGGAGTTCTTCGGCAAGGGTTGTGAACTTCGCTGCGTGCTGGGTCAGTATCACATCCCACTCAAGGGGATCGAGGCTTTCCAGTCGGCCCGGGTCGCGTAACTTTCGTTGTTGGAAGGCGATGCTGCTGTCAATGCCGGTGCGCTCGTCCCTGACGGTTTGCGCCTGTGCTTCTATGGTCTTCAGCGAACGCTTGATTGCCGTCGGCGCGGGCGCTGAGGGCCCGACCTCTTCAACCACGTTCCATACACCTTCGCCGGGGTGTTCAAGGTAGGTGGCGAGGGTTTTTCCGGTGAGCGGGTCCTTGATATCGACGAAGTTACCCGGTGTGTCGCGCTGGGTAGGGCGCACTTCACCCACCAGGGTCCTGCGGTCACGGGTCTTGATCACTCTTCGGTTCGGTGCTTTCTGCCGTGTGATGCGCTCGGGCGTTGGCAGTGGCGCGAAGCCTTCTTCCACCAGAATCAAATTGGCCAACTGCGCCTCAAGGCTGGTGCGGGCATAAGCCAGATAGTCCAGAAACGGTTGGCGATGCTCCTCGCGAATGAAGCCGGAATTCATTTCAGCCAGCGACGTGACAGCGTTTTCCAATTGCTCATATCGCTCCAGAACGTCCTTGAGGACGTCGATCTGCTCTCGGGCCGAATAGCCGGTAGTGGTGAGCATTTCCGTATGCGCCATCAAGCTGGTTGCGGTTCTCTTGTCGGTCAGCTCGCGTACGAATGGAAATTCCGTTGGGTTGCGCGAGTCATTCATGCGATTGAACACCAAGTCCATGAACACCAGCAGGGCGTGCTGTTTGATCGCGACCGAGCGGATGTTTTGATCAGAGGGCTTGCCTTGCAAGAGTATCTGGCGCAGGGCCGGGTCTGCCTCTTTGAGTAACGTCTCGATCTTTTCAGCGGGCTCGACCATTTCCGTAAGCGCGGCAAGCTGGCGTTTTTTGGTGATGATGTAGTCGTCGTAGGCGCCGCTGATGTTTTGCGGCAGCTCCCGTGATGCGCGGGCGCTGAGTTCAGCGTCGGTTTCGCCACGATCGGTTTCCAGGGCGTCTGCCATTTTTTGCGACACCGATTCGTAGATGCCTGCCCAGAAGTCAAAATTGCTTTTGCTTGCCCTGTTTCGCTCCCTTACATAAGTGGGGTCAGTCCTGTCGACAGCCATCAGTTCGCTGGCCTTGGCTTCGACTTTTTTCATCAGCGTCATTACCTCGCGGCCGTACTGCTGGAAGTTATCGAGGGCGATATTCCACTGCGTCCTGGCTTGGGCCGCCGCGACGCGCCGTTTCTCATGACGGATAAGAACTTCTGCGTGCAACTTCGGTATGTTCGCGGAACTGGCCAGCAATAACCAATCCTTGCGCAGGCTTTTGCTTTGTTCAACAAGTTGGGCACGGGCTGCGTTCAGAGTGCTTTGTAGCGAAAGCGAAGTGGGTATCAGCGAGAATATTTCGGCATTCAGTGCTTGCAATTCGGCCTTTAATACACCCAGTTTTTCGGCACGTTCCTTCTGCCATTTACTCAAGCGTTCCCGGGGCATTCCGCCCTCCAGCCTGGCGTGAGTGTCCAGGCGCCAGTGCCCCTGGTGGTCGCTTATCAGCTTGAAACCGGGGTGTTGCGGATATTGCGGGTGTACCAGATAGACCTCGTTGAATCCCGGCACCACATTGACCTGGAACAGCAACCCGCCGAGGCTGGCGTGCCAGGTGCCATTTATGCGGTAAAGGCCTTTGAGCGGGCCGCTGCCTTGCGCAGTCGGCAAGGGTTCAGGCCATGGCACATTGATGTCCAGCATCGCCCTCAGTCGTTCGCTTGCGTGTGGGCTTGCCAGCGAGCGAATGAAGTCCAGGGCGGTGTGGCCTGATGCAGGGGGTTCTCCCGGCAATGACACTGCGCCAGAACGTATCACTGGCGCATCCTGTGGTGGCGGCAGGCCTGGTGCACGGCGCCAGGTTTCAAGGCGCAACGCGCTGTCGGTTGCACTCGGTGGCGACAACGGTTTGGCAGAAGGCGATGCGCCATGCAGCAACACCATCGCAGTATTGAGCAGCAGATCAATCAGCGCCAACTCGCGGGTGGTGGGATCGTTGCTGTCCAGGCCCGCCAAGTCCTGCTCCAGGCTGGCAACCAGCACCAGGAACCAGCCGGCCAACATGGCTGGGCCCTGTACCAAGGGCAGCAGCAGTGTATTGAACAACAACCAGGCACCCTCCATCACAATGGCCCATCGGCTTTCGGTGTTGGAGATCGACTCGCGGTCCGCCAGGTCGACCAGTGCCCGTGCGGTGCTGCCAAACAGATGGTTGGGCAGTTGGCCGTTGAGCTGGGACTGGAGCCATTCACCGGCGCCGTCATCGACGGCCAGGGTCGCGGGCGCTGGTTTCTCGGGTCGGTTGAACTCGTCGCCGGGCAAGAAACGGATGATGTGCGGCTCTTTGATGCCGCCGTGTGCATAGATGGGGCGCGCCTTGTCCGACAGCCAGGTCAGCACGCTGTCCTGCAACGCACCCGGTTCGGCGATGGCCTCCAGCAGCGCCTGGCGCGTGGGGTATTCGTTGAGGGACTCGGCGTACAGCGGTCGGTACAGCAAGTGTGGGCCGACCTGGGAGTCGCGAGGCTCAATGATAAACATATTATTCACTTCGTCCGGCGTGGCCCCGGCTTTACGGCACAACGCCAGGGGGCGCAGGACGATTTCCTGATCGTTGACGAGTCTGAGCGAAGGCGTTTCTCCCATGAGCGCCTTGACATACTGATAACCCGTCACGGTCATGCCATGCTGCTGGCGGACCTTGAATTCCAGCGCCTGCATCGGCAGATGAGCCTTCAGTTCGCGAGTAAACAGCAACTCGCGGCGACGCGCCTCGACGGTATCGGACAGCAACAGATCTTTGAGGGCATTAGGGTAGGTGGTGCCGATATCGACGCGCTGGATCAGGCCGTTGCTGCCCATCAGATAGTCTTCATTCAACCAGCCAGGCAGTGGCGTGGCTGTTGTGGAAGACAGCTTCAACGTACCTTTGGGCTTGCCGGCCAGATTCTTCAGGGCCAGCTCCGTCAGCGACATGCGCACGTGCTCGATGATTCCCGCGCCGCCCGGATAACCTGCCGCTACGGCAAAGTCCAACAGCACCGCATCAGGGTCGAAATCGCCGTGATCGGCTTGCATCTGCTTGCGCAATGCGCTGCGGCTGAATGTGTGGATGTTTTCAATACCCTCGTTGAACGATCGCCCCTGGTTTTTTTGCAGAACATGCGCCATATCCTGCAAGTGGCGGTGATAGGCGAAACGATCCGCGGGCTCGGCTTGCTTGAGCCATTGCGGCAGTTGCTGGCTCACAGTGCCAAGGCGCTCGGTGTCGGGCAACTTGATGTCGGTAAAATACCTGGCCGGGTTGGTGATCATGTCCAGGCGTTGATCGAGTTCTTTTTCGTCTTGCCCCTGGAACGATAGGGCTGCCAGGTCTTCGAGTTGTTGGTTGAGGATCAGCCCGGCCTGTTGTTCAAACACGTTGGCGGCAGTTTCGTTGCGTTGCCAAGTGAGGCTGTCGAACTGAAACTCGCGTTGCATCCTGCTCCCCCAGGCCTGGCTGAACGCCTCCAGCGAATCAAACGCCTGGATTGCGCCGGCTACGCTGTAGAGCAACACCTGTTTATCGCGTACCAATAACAGGTCCGGGGTCAATACCCGCACCGTCTTGCCGAGGCGGGTGAGGGTGCTCTCGATGAAATATACATAGGTGGCGGGTGAGGAACGGGGCAGGCGCTCACGTTGCGCTGGCCAGGCGGCGACTACCGCCAGCATATCGCGCTGCACGTCGCTCAGCGGTGACTGGCTGGCCGCAGTGGCAATCATCTGACCATTGAGAAACTCTGCAAGCCACTGCCAGCGGCTGTTGCCATGATTGTCGACCTGGCTCCAGTAGTCGGCCAGATCGTGTTGCATGTACAAGTAAAGGGACGCGGGAAATTCGTCAAGAATCTGGGCGACCACCTGCATGTCGAGCGGCTGGCCATCCCCGGTCTTGAGCGCGGCGGGGGGCCGTGTCGTGAGGAAGTACGGACGCTCGCGTACGGCGCGCAGGTCAAGTAACTGTGGGTTCAGTACATGGGCGACAGCCACCTCCATGAGTGCGGGGTAGGTGTATTCGCCATTGGGCTGAGGGCTGGCAAGTTTGACCGCAAGCCAGTCGAGGTTCAGCGACGGGTAGTGCTCCAGCATCCGGCTGCGCAATGCCTTGAAGACGACGGAATACAGCGCCGGCCGCGTAGCGAAGCGCTCATGCACTGCCTGGGCGGGCAGTTGGCGAAAGGCTGAGTTTGACGAGGGAGTATTGGGTTCGGTCATGATGACATGCGTTTCCTGTATAAAACCGGTTGTGCTGAGCTGCCGGTTCAGCGGACCGAGAATCGGTCCGACACAGGAAATCGCATTGAGTCATCGTAGGTGCGGTAAACGGTTACCGCAGCCACTAGCAGCGTTACCTCAGTTGTCGTAGCCCAGATTCGGCGCCAGCCAACGCTCCGTCACGCTCAGGTCCTGGCCTTTGCGTGCCGTGTAGCTGGTGACCTGATCCTTGTCGACCTTGCCCACGGCGAAGTACTGCGCCTGTGGGTGGGCAAAATACCAGCCGCTGACCGCTGCCGCCGGGAACATTGCGTAGTGCTCGGTGAGGAACACGCCGCTGCGACCAGCGTGCATTTCGCGGGCTTGGGGGTCGAGCAGTTGGAACAGCTGGGCTTTTTCGGTGTGATCCGGGCACGCCGGGTAGCCGGGGGCAGGGCGGATGCCGCTGTATTGCTCCTTGATCAGCGCCTCGTTGTCCAGTTGCTCGTCCTTGGCGTAGCCCCAGTGTTCTTTACGCACTTGCTGGTGCAGCCATTCGGCGCAGGCTTCGGCCAGGCGGTCGGCGAGGGCCTTGACCATGATCGAGTTGTAGTCATCGCCAGCGTCCTGGTAAGCCTTGGCCACTTCCTCGGCACCGATGCCGGCGGTGGTGATGAACCCACCGATGTAATCGGTCACGCCGCTGTCCTTGGGGGCGACGAAGTCGGCGAGGGAGAAGTTCGGTTTGCCGTCGGTCTTGATGATCTGCTGGCGCAGGTGGTGCAGCCTGGCAATAGGCTGGCCGTCGTCGCCGTAGACTTCCAGGTCGTCATCCTGCACTTGGTTGGTCGGCCAGAAACCGAACACCGCACGGGCGCTGATGAGTTTCTCGTCGATCAACTTCTTGAGCATTTCCCGGGCATCGGCATACAGCGCGGTAGCCGCTTCACCTACCACCTCATCGGTGAGGATGCGCGGGAACTTGCCGGCCAGGTCCCAGGAGATGAAGAACGGCGTCCAGTCGATGTACTCGGCCAGGACGTTGAGGTCGATATTGTCCAGTACCCTGGCGCCGGTAAAGGTTGGCACCACCGGGGTGTAGCTGCTCCAGTCGAACTGCGGCTTCTTGGCGATGGCCGCCGGGTAGCTCAGGCGCTCGGTGCGTGCACTACGGTTGGAGGTGCGCTCACGTACGTCGATGTATTCCAGACGGGTCTTTTCGACGAAGCCGGCCTTCAACTCCTTGGACAGCAACTGGGTGGCCACGCCCACGGCGCGGGAGGCGTCGGTGACGTAGATCACCGCGTCATTGCTGTACTTGGGCTCGATCTTCACCGCCGTGTGCGCCTTGGAGGTGGTGGCGCCCCCGATCATCAGCGGCAGGTGGAAATCCTGGCGCTGCATCTCGCGGGCCACATGCACCATTTCATCCAGAGACGGCGTGATCAGGCCGGATAGACCGATGATGTCGCACTTCTGCTCCTTGGCCACCTGCAGGATCTTCTCCGCCGGTACCATCACCCCCAGGTCGACAATGTCATAGCCGTTGCAACCCAGCACCACGCCGACAATGTTCTTGCCGATGTCATGCACGTCGCCCTTGACCGTGGCCATCAGGATCTTGCCCTTGGCTTCGGGTTTGTCGCCTTTTTCCAGCTCGATGAACGGAATCAAGTGCGCCACCGCCTGCTTCATCACCCGGGCGGATTTCACTACCTGGGGCAGGAACATCTTGCCGGCGCCAAACAGGTCGCCAACGATGTTCATGCCCGACATCAACGGGCCTTCGATCACTTCGATCGGGCGTGCGAACGACAGGCGCGACTCTTCGGTGTCTTCGACGATGTGCGTGGTGATGCCCTTGACCAGCGCATGTTCCAGGCGCTTGTTGACCTCCCAGCCGCGCCATTCCTCGGTCTCGGCTTCCTTGACGCTGCCGTCGCCCTTGTACTTGTCGGCAATCGCCAGCAGGGCGTCGGTGCCCTCGGGTGTGCGGTTGAGTACTACGTCTTCGACGGCGTCACGCAGCTCGGCGGGGATCTGGTCGTAGATCTCCAACTGGCCGGCGTTGACGATACCCATGGTCAGGCCCGCACGGATCGCATGCAGCAGGAACACCGAGTGGATCGCTTCGCGCACCGGGTTGTTGCCGCGGAACGAGAACGACACGTTGGACACGCCACCGGAGGTCAGCGCATACGGCAGTTCGTCGCGGATATAGGCACAGGCGTTGATGAAGTCGACGGCGTAGTTGTTGTGTTCTTCGATGCCGGTGGCGACCGCGAAGATGTTCGGGTCGAAGATGATGTCTTCCGGCGGGAAGCCCACTTCATTGACCAGGATGTCGTAGGAGCGCTTGCAGATTTCTTTTTTGCGCGCTTCGGTGTCGGCCTGGCCGGCTTCGTCGAACGCCATCACCACCACTGCCGCGCCGTAGCGCTTGCACAGCTTGGCGTGGTGAATGAACTGCTCTACGCCCTCCTTCATGCTGATGGAGTTGACGATCCCCTTGCCCTGGATGCACTTGAGGCCCGCTTCGATCACTTCCCACTTGGAGGAGTCGATCATGATCGGTACGCGGGAGATGTCCGGCTCGCCGGCGATCAGATTGAGGAAGGTCACCATGGCCTTCTTCGAATCCAACATGCCTTCGTCCATGTTGATGTCGATCACCTGGGCGCCGGCTTCCACCTGCTGCAGGGCGACTTCCAGGGCTTCGGTGTAGTTGTCTTCGCGGATCAGGCGGGCGAACTTGGCCGAGCCGGTGATGTTGGTACGTTCGCCGACGTTGACGAACAACGAACTGCGGTCGATGGTGAACGGCTCCAGGCCCGACAGGCGGCAGGCCTTGGGAATGTCCGGGATCGGGCGCGGCGCGTAACCGGCCACGGCCTTGGCGATGGCTTCGATATGCCCCGGCGTGGTGCCGCAGCAACCGCCGACGATGTTCAGGAAGCCGCTTTGGGCGAATTCTTCGATAACCTTGGCGGTTTCTGACGGCAGTTCGTCGTACTCGCCGAATTCGTTGGGCAGACCGGCGTTGGGGTGCGCCGACACATGGGTGTTGGCCTTGTTCGACAACTCCTCCAGGTAGGGGCGCAGTTCACTGGCGCCAAGGGCGCAGTTCAAACCGACCGAGATCGGCTTGGCGTGGGCCACGGAGTTCCAGAACGCTTCGGTGGTCTGGCCCGACAGGGTACGGCCGGAGGCGTCGGTGATGGTGCCGGAGATCATGATCGGCAGTTCCACGCCCAGTTCCTCGAACACCCCTTGCACGGCGAAAATCGCGGCCTTGGCGTTAAGGGTGTCGAAGATGGTTTCGATCAGGATCAGGTCGGCGCCGCCTTCGATCAGGCCCTTGGTGGCTTCGGTGTAGTTTTCCACCAGCTCATCGAAGGTCACGTTGCGGTAGCCGGGGTTGTTCACATCCGGCGACAGCGAGCAGGTACGGCTGGTCGGGCCCAGTACACCGGCGACAAAACGCGGCTTGGCCGGGTTCTCGTGGGTTTTGGCGTCGGCCACCTTGCGCGCCAGGCGTGCGCCTTCCACGTTCAGTTCATAGGCCAGTTCTTCCATGCCGTAGTCGGCCATGGAGATACGCGTGGCGTTGAAGGTGTTGGTTTCAAGAATGTCGGCGCCGGCGTCCAGGTAGGCTTTTTCAATGCCGCCGATCACGTCCGGGCGGGTCAGCACCAGCAGGTCGTTGTTGCCCTTGACGTCGCTTGGCCAATCGGCGAAGCGTTTGCCACGGTAGTCCTGCTCCTCGAGCTTATAGCTCTGGATCATCGTGCCCATGCCACCGTCCAGGATCAGGATACGTTCCTTGAGGGCTTGGTGAAGGGCTTGCAGGCGAGCGCTACGATCGGGCATGGGACTACTCTGGTCAGGCATTACGGAGGGCGTGAATCATAGCAAACCTGTGCCGATTTGGAGCATGTCCGGGTTGTGCATGAATATCGCTCATGTTGCTGGCGGTCATGGCCCGGTAGAATCACCGCCATTTCACAGACCGCACGCCTTGAATCGGGACCCGATACATGTCACTTCGTTTGATCGTCAGCGCCGTCCTGGCCTTGATAGCCAGTACTGCGCAGGCAGAGGGTCCCGCTTCGGCGATTTCCTATACCCGCGATATCCAACCGATCTTCACCGAGAAATGCGTGGCCTGCCACGCCTGCTACGACTCCGCCTGCCAGCTCAACCTCGGGAGCGCCGAGGGCGCCGCACGCGGGGCAAGCAAAATGCCGGTGTATGACGGCGAGCGCAGCCAGGCCACGCCAACTACGCGGTTGTTTTATGACGCATTCGGTAAGCAGGCGTGGCAGCAGAAGGGCTTCTATTCGGTGCTGGACGCCCAGGGCAGCCAGGCTGCGCTGATGGCGCGCATGCTGGAGCTGGGGCACAACGCGCCGCTGGCGCCCAATGCCAAGCTGCCCGACAACATTGTGCTGGGGCTCAACCGCGAAAATATGTGCGCAACGCCCGGCGAGTTCAATGCCTATGCCGGCGCTCACCCCAAGGAAGGCATGCCGCTGGCGGTCACCGGCCTGACCGATCAGCAGTACCAGACTTTGCAACGCTGGCTGGCCTCCGGCGCGCCGATTGACGAGCAGGGCCTGGCGCCGAGCGCCAGGGAAGCGTTGCAAGTGCAACAGTGGGAAAACCTGTTCAACCAGCCGGGCGCCCGGGAAAGCCTGGTGGCGCGCTGGCTGTTCGAGCATTTGTTCCTGGCGCATATCTATTTCGAGAACGGCGAGCCGGGGCATTATTTCCAGTGGGTGCGTTCGCGTACGCCCAGTGGCCAGCCGATTGACCTGATCGCCACCCGTCGCCCCAACGACGACCCCGGCACCCAGGTGTACTACCGCCTGTGGCCGGTGCAGGGCGTGGTCGTGCATAAAACCCACATCACTTACCCCTTCAGCGCGGCGAAGATGGCGCGGATCAAGGCATTGTTCTACGCCGCCGACTGGCAAGTCACGGCCTTGCCAGGCTACGGCCCCGGCAGCCGCGCCAACCCGTTCGCGACATTCGAAGCCATCCCGGCTAAAGCGCGTTACCAATTCATGCTCGATAACGCTGAGTACTTCGTGCGTACCTTCATTCGCGGGCCGGTGTGCCGTGGGCAGATCGCTACGGACGTGATCCGCGATAACTTCTGGACGCTGTTCCAGGACCCCGACCACGATCTGTACGTCACCGATGCGCGTTATCGCGGCCAGGCCACGCCGTTGCTGGCCATGCCCGGGCAGAATGACGACGTGGGCAGTGTGCTGAGCCTGTGGCTGGCCTATCGCGACAAGCGCAACCAGTACGAAGCCTTGCGCCGTGACAACTATGCAGACCTGCCGGCGCCGAGCTGGTCGACATTGTGGGCGGGCAATGACAATGCCTTGTTGAGCATTTTCCGCCATTTCGACAGCGCTTCGGTGACCAAGGGCCTGATTGGCGAGGTTCCGCAGACGATGTGGCTGTTCGACTACCCACTGCTGGAACGCACCTATTACCAGTTGGCGGTGAATTTCGATGTGTTTGGCAACGTCTCGCACCAGGCCCAGACCCGCCTGTATTTCGACCTGATCCGCAACGGTGCCGAGCAGAACTTCCTGCGCCTGATGCCCGCCGACACCCGCGAAGACTTCATGGACGACTGGTACCAGAACAGCGGCAAGCTCAAGCTGTGGCTGGACTACGAAGCGATTGACGATGACAAGGCCAGTGGTTTGCACCTGAGCGAAAAAGACCCCAAGCGTGACTTCGCCAACCAGTTGCTGACCCGCTACGGCCATCTGAACGCCAACCCCGACCCGATCAACCGCTGCAGCGGCGCGTTCTGCTCCCGCGACGGCATCGACCCGGCCTTGCAGGATGCCGAACAAGCGCTGAGCCGCCTGACCTCGCGGCCGGCGGCAGGGCTCAAGGTGATCGAGCAATTGCCCGAAGCCACGATGCTGCGCATCGAAACTGCCAGCGGCAAGCGCGAGGTCTACAGCCTGCTGCGCAACCGTGCCCACAGTAACGTGGCGTTCCTGCTGGGAGAGGCGTATCGCTATCAGCCGGGCCTGGACACTGTGACCATTTACCCTGGCGTGCTCAGCAGCTACCCGAACTTCATGTTCAATATACCGGCCCGGCAAGTGCCTGAGTTTGTCGCGCTGATGGAGCAGGCCAAGGACGCCAAGAGCTTCGAGAAAATCGTCGACCGCTGGGGTGTGCGGCGCAGCCATCCGTTGTTCTGGCAGTATTTCCACGACTTGTCGCAGTACATCCGCGAAACCACGCCGGTGGAAGAGGGTGTATTGGACATGAACCGCTATGAGAACCTATAACGAAGTGCATTGATCCGGTCATTTCTCCATGTGGGGCTGAAGCAGTCGGATATTTACCTACAGATTGGAAAGGGGTAGGCCGATGCTGATTTCAGTGCAGTTGTTGCGCGCGTTGGCTGCATGGGTGGTGGTGGGTCACCATGTCATGCAGCTGTTTTTCAACTTCGAGGCCCACAACGCCTTCGAGGACCTGTTGGTCGAAAAGGGCGGCGCCGGGGTGGACGTATTCTTCGTCATCAGTGGCTTGGTGATTTTCCTCGCGAGCGCCGATAAAGCGCTCACGCCCTGGCGCTTCATGCTGATGCGCGTGGCCAGGATTGCTCCGGCGTACTGGTTCTATACCGTGCTTTTGGCTGTGCTGGTCACGGTCATGCCCTGGATGTTTCCAGACGTTCAGCTAGAACTGGGTCATGCGCTCCTGTCGATGCTCTTTATTCCCGCGCAAAACCCGGCGGGCTACGGCGTGTATCCACTGCTGGATGTGGGCTGGACACTGAATTTCGAGATGCTGTTCTACTGCCTGTTTGCTGTTGCGCTGCTGGTGCGTGAAGCCTATAGGCTCTGGGTGGTGGCGGTACTGCTGTATCTGCTGTGCTACGTCATTGGCCCCGCCTTTGACTTGGCCGATGGGTTTTACCGTAATGACATTGCTCTGGAATTTCTCATGGGCATGGCAATCGGCATACTTTACCGCCGCGGTCTGTGCCGAGCCAGGCCTTGGCTGGCGTTGCTGGGTGTCGTCGCGGCATTGGCAGCGATTTACCACGGCGCGGATGTACCCCGAGTATTGGAATGGGGAGTGCCCAGCGCCGTGTTAGTGATCAGTTGTGTGGCGCTGGAGCCTTACTTCCATGGTTCGCGCTTGATAAAACTGCTGGGGGACTGCTCCTACTCGGTCTATCTGCTTCACGTACTGGTGCTGTGTGCTGGGCGCTGGGCCATCGAACACAGGGCAATAGACCCCTACGCAATGATACCGGTGTGCATCGCCGTCATTGCGCTGGGCGCCTTGGCCAGTTATCAAGTGTTGGAGCAGGCTACGCATCGCAGGCTCAAACATTGGTTTGGCATTGATGATGCGTTACCCATAAGGCAAAAGCATTAGGACTGCTGTTTGGCGGCTCAGGGCCTCACGTACTTCCAGTAGGCTTTCCCATAGTCCATCAGCAACTCGGTCCCGGCAGGGATGTCCCGCCAAGCGACTATAAACACCATGTATTTGCCTACGTACAGGGCGCCGACATTTTCGATGCCAACGTCGGGCAGGTTGGGCACCTTGACCGCATTGATCAGGCTCAGCGTATTGCTGTTACCGTGGCCGCTGATAGTCGCGCCATGAGTGTGGGTTTGGAATAAATACGTGCCGACGGCCGCTTCACCTTTTTCCAGTATCTCGGTATTGAGCGAGGCTTGATTCAAGTGCACCTTGCCGGTGTACGGCCCAATGACATCAAAACGTTTTATATCGGTTCGGGCCACCACCGACAGGCCACGCTCCGGGCCCTCGGCCAGTTTCCTGACCTCCAGCAGTCGATCGAGTTTGCGATGATGGTTGCCTTCTTTAGAGATCCAGTCGCGGATACTCTTGGTTGCAGCCTCTTTGACTTCGACGTGTTGCAGCCCTGTGAACTCGTCAAAAAACTGGTTGGCGTCGGTGATCTCTATGTTTTGCAACGGACCTTCAAGTTCAAGGGTCAAGCTGCGCCTGACGTCGTTGGGGTCTTGCAGAATTGGCGCATTATTGTTGATTTTATGATCAAAAGACGCGGTGATTGAAGTGGATCGGCGCCGCGTGGTTGCGGTGTCGTCCTCCAGGCGCGGACGTTTTGAGCTGCTTGCGGTGGGCGGCGCAGGCCGCTTCCTGGCCACAGGCTCGTCCAGCGGGCTTCTCTGTCCGAACAGCCACCTTTCTCTACCGGCGCGGGTCATGCTGCCATTGTCATTGACGTAGTTGCTCCAGATAACCGGATTGAGGTTGTTCTGCTCGACAAATGCGTGCATGGACACCCTTGAATTGGGGGCGTTGTAGTGCTTGTTCCACTCTTGCAGGTGTTCGGGTTTCAGGTCGTCGAATTGTTCACCCCTGGCGTATTTGGCCAGTACCTTGCCTGCCGCTCTATAGGTGCCATCAAGGTTTACATGCTCGGCAAGGGCCACCGGGTCCAGGTTATGGTCGGCGGCGAAGCCCTCAAGGGTGAGGTTGTTGCGCTCGCGCTGGGACGCCTTGCTCCAGTGCTCCATATGCTCGTAAGTGACGCTGGTGCGGGCGGTTCCCGCGCGGTCTAGCATCTTTAGCCCCCGAGGTGTCAGGGTGTTGCGGCTGTTGACGAACTGCCGAAAGGCGCTGGGGTCCAGGTTGTAAGTGCTGACGAACTTGTCCATGGTTTTTTTCAGGGCGTCTTCACTGGCTTCGGTCCATTTCAACAGCACTGAGGGCGTTACAACGCTTGGCGCATCCGTCGCGCCGCCCGTGAGCTTGATCGGGCCTGAATACCAATGACCGGGTTCCACCGACGACAGCGTGATCGACGAATCCCGGTTGGTCCTCGGATTGACCAGCACGATAGAAAAGCTGTTGTCGGCGCTCGTGGCGGCCTCCTGAATGAACCCATAGGAGTTGTCGCGGATCTGGTACACCGCGATTTTGCCCTTGTCATCGACATTACAGATGAACTTCTGGTTGTAGTCCGCCCGGGAGAAGATACCGCGCGCGTCGGGCTTGAGGCCTCTGATCAACTCTGGGTCAACCGCGTACTGACGGATCAACGGGCTGCTGTTGCTGATGACCGTGATCGGTTCTCTAAAACGCGGCCCGAAGGCTTGGTTGGACGCGGTATCGATCAAGCGATAATCCGGCGCCTCGAGGCTGCCGACGTTGCGCATTGGGACATTGGCGAAGCCGTCCACGGTAAACAGTTGATCGCCCGCCTGCAGCGGCTTCCAGCTGTCAGGGTCGACCGAGCGCATATGCCTTGCGGCGATCGCCCCATCTCGCAGTTGGGCGATACCCCGTTGTGCATGGCGCATCAGTTTGTGGCCCAGCTTGAGCAAACCAAAGCGCGCGAGCCTGAGCAGGCTTGGTAGGGCGGCCAGGGGGTTGAGTTCCTGGAGTGTGGCGATCACCAGTTTTCCGGTCAGTTTCGCCAGTTTAGGCAATGCCAGGCGTAGCCCGGTTTTACCCGCCTGGATGAGCAAGCGAGTCGAGCCAGCCACATACCGCCCCACCGGCAGCGCGAAAGCCACGATGTCGATGAACAGGCTGGCGACGCCGGATTTGATGCGCTGAGGATCGCCGGAAGCGATGTCGTCGATGCCGCCCCAGAACGGCACAAATATCTTGCCCCAGAACGCCAAGTCTTCGAGTACCTCAGCGGGGATGTCTACTTCCCGTGTGGCTTTACGGGTTTTTTCCAGCAGGGCCTGTTCGTCGCAGAAAAACAGCTCGCGGGCAATCATGCTCGCCAGGGTTTCACTGCGCGGCGCATACAGCGTGTTGGGCGCGAACGATTGGATACGCGGCCCTGCGTCGATGGCAGGCAGTGTCTCGCCGACTTGTTCAACGATCAACTCGGCTTTTTTGCCTGGTCTGGGCGCTTTGTTCTCGCGGTAGGCCTCGCGATCTAATGGCACGTCGGTGGCCAATCGGTATTTGCACCAGCTCATGGCGTCGCGTAGCTCTACCACTTTGCCGTTCAGCGGTAGGCTTTGCAGGTCTTTACGTCGACGCAGCAGACCGGCGAAGGGGAATACCTCGATGTAAATGGCATGGAAGGGCGAGCGGGGCTTGACGATGCGTAGGATAAAACCTGTCCGGTAACGAATGGCATCGGTCTTGGCTTTGGTTTCATATTCGATGGGCACCTTTTTCAGGGCTTCTCTTAATGAATACACGGTGATCTCGTCCTGATCCACATTCAGAGTCGCGCTGCCCAGGTGGGCAAGCAGTGATTGGATTAAGGTCTTATAGGCGTTTCTCGGCACCTGGAGGGCTTCGTGAAAGGCTTTGTCGTACTCCGTGTCCGAGGCAAAGCGCCAACGGCTGGGCAGCTTGAGTTTGAGGTTCTGAACCGCGTTGAACATCTCATATTCATGCTGCTCCAGTGCAGTGACGGCCTGGGTGAGCTCGTCGCGGGAGTGGCCCGACGATCGGTTGGCGATCAGGCCGTTGGCCTGTGCCCATTGCACGGTGGGGGCCAATTTGGCCGCTGCGACCAGTGCCTGTTGTTTGATGTCATCGCCACTGGCGCGAAAGTGTTCCGCCGCCAGGTTGAGCAATTGTTCGAAACTCATGTGGCGCGATGAACCAGGTGCAATCGTTTCGGCCAGCAGAAAGCCGCTTCTGAAATTGACCCAGGTACTGGTTGCAGCGTAGGGCAGGTCATCGGGAATATCGGCCACCCACACTTCACTGGCGACATTGGCCTTGATCACGCACACGGCCAATAGCGCTGCGTCAGTGCTGATCGACAAGTCGTGGTGATAGCGGCTGATCAGGTGTTGGCGGATCGTCCTATAAGATGCCCCCGGCGAGATGAATAACTTCAATTCGTTATCCACCGGCGAGTCGGGGTTGGGGATGATCGTCAGCCACAGCGCGCGCCACAGTAATTTCACCCGTACCGGGTCTGGGCAGATTTCGTCCTGTTGGCTGCCATACCAGTCCAAGGCCTTGGCGATCCGTTCGCCCAGCGCCAGGTTATCGGGGCTATTGAGCAATTGCTCAAGCAGCACGGTGGGGGTGGTGGTGAGCATGTCCTGTTGTGAGGCGGTAAATGTTTCGGGCAATACATGACGGAACAGCGATTGACGTGTTTGTGTTTCGATCTGGCGGATAACCTCTTTGATTTTCTGGTCGGCAGGCGCATCCAGCAAGTGCTGCAAATCGCTGAGGTCGCCTTCGTGTCCGAGTTTTCTCAGAGTGTGGTGTTCCTGCAAGCCAGCGAGAACCGCTTTCCACTGTTCGCGGGTTTTGGGCTGTGCCGGGATGATCGAGTAATACTTGAGCACCAGGTCAAACCGCACCGAGCCATCACTTTTAAGGCCGTTACCCACACGCCGGTTGATATCCAGCAACACGTCGGCGTCGATGTACCAATAGGTGGGTATATGGCGCAGGATCACCGAATGGTCGGCGATGCTGAACGTCTCGGCAGGGTCGGGTATCGGTGCGCGCACGCTGCTGAGCATGGTGGAGAGCAGGTCGTAAAGAAAGTCCCGGCCGAGAATGGAAGCATCTGGTTCGGGCTTTTCCCGCAGGAACTGCTGAAAGTCTTCATCGGCTTCCAGCTTTGCCAAGACACGAAAGGCTTCCTTGCATTCGCGATGCAGTTCGCTGTTGTGCGGCGGGGAGTAGTACACCTCGGCGGCGGATGCCGTCAGCGAGCTTTGTGCCGTCACGAAATCAATCAGATGGTCCAGATGCGCTTGCTGTTCCGGCAAACCCTTGAAATAGAAACTCTGCAACGCGTTATTCATTCAATCCTCACAATCCGTAGTCGAAGAGGATTCACTCTATTGAGCCGGGTTTTGCGGGGGGGCTATATAGGTAGGCACAGGTTTTCGCAGAAATGGCCAGGTGTCACGATGCGTCAGGTCAACAGAGACAAGTCTTTCCCGACAAAAATACTAGGACTTTGTACCTGCGTAATAATTTGGCGTAAACTGCGGGCAAGCCTGTGAGGAGTTTCCATGACTGCCATAACCATTACCGACGCCGCCCACGATTACCTGGCTGACCTGCTGTCCAAGCAGAACACCCCAGGTATCGGCATCCGCGTCTTTAT
The DNA here is from genome assembly GCF_016405475.1 of Pseudomonas sp. MF6767. NCBI lineage: Bacteria > Pseudomonadati > Pseudomonadota > Gammaproteobacteria > Pseudomonadales > Pseudomonadaceae > Pseudomonas > Pseudomonas sp. MF6767. The sequence goes on from NZ_JAEKCY010000012.1 coordinate 131,729, forward strand.
CACCCAGCCCGGCACCCAGTACGCAGAGACCTGCATCGCGTATTGCAAGCCCGGCGAAGAAAAGCCTGAAGACACCGCGCTGGGGCTCAAAAGCTTCACCGCGTATATCGACGCCTTCAGCGAAGCCTTCCTTGACGACGCAGTGGTCGACTACGCCACCGACCGAATGGGTGGCCAGTTGACCATCAAGGCCCCCAACGCCAAGGTGCCGAACGTCAACGCCGACAGCCCGGTCAATGAGCGCATCAACTATTACCTGCAAACCGAGATCAACCCGGGGCTGGCCAGTCATGGCGGCCAGGTGAGCCTGATCGACGTGGTGGATGACGGTATTGCCGTACTGAAGTTCGGCGGCGGCTGTCAAGGCTGCGGCCAGGCGGACGTAACCCTGCGCGAAGGTATCGAGCGCACCCTGCTCGAACGCATCCCGGAGCTCAAGGGCGTACGTGACGTGACCGACCACACGCAGAAAGAAAACGCCTACTACTGAGTAAGGTGTTCACTGCGAGCATAAAAAACGGCGCCCCGTGAGCGCCGTTTTTTATTATTTAAATTCAGAGAGTTGCAAAATATATCTGACAAAGCAGATCAAGTGTGGGAGCTGGCTTGCCTGCGATGGCGGTGTGTCAGTCATCCGACCCGCTGACTGTTACACCGCCATCGCAGGCAAGCCAGCTCCCACATTATTGTTGTTCGCATTGCTTCAGGGGCGGTAGAGGTGCGCATGCCCTGCGCGGTACAGCGACGACTCGCTGAAACTGTCACTGGACAACACCCGGCCCACTACAATCAACGCTGTCCGCCGAAACCCCTTCGCCGCGACTTTCTTGGCAATGTCACTCAGCGTACCGACCACCCAATCCTGATCCGGCCAGGTGGCACGGTGTACCACGGCAATCGGGCAGTCTGCGCCATAGTGCGGCAACAGTTCAGCAACGATCTTCTGCAGATGATTGACCCCCAGATGAATCGCCATCGTGGTGCCATGTCGCGCCAGGCTGTCGAAGTCTTCACCGGGCGGCATGCTGGTTTTATCGGCGTAACGGGTCAGGATCACGCTTTGGGCGATGTCCGGCAGGGTCAGTTCGGTCTCCAGCAAGGCCGCGCACGCCGCGACCGCCGTGACCCCTGGAATGATCTGGAAAGGGATGCCCAGCTCACGCAAATGGCGTATTTGCTCACCAATCGCCCCATACAGGCTGGGATCGCCGGAGTGCACCCGCGCCACATCCTGGCCTTTGGCATGGGCCGTCTTGATCAACTCCATGATCTGTTCCAGGTGCAGCTCGGCACTGTTGACCACCTGGAACGCCTGATGACCTTCCAGTACGGCGGCGGGCACCAGCGAGCCGGCGTAGATGATCACCGGGCAACTGCGGATCAGCCGCTGGCCCTTGACGGTGATCAATTCCGGGTCGCCGGGGCCGGCGCCGATAAAGTAGACGGTCATGGAGAAGTCCTGTTCAGAAACGGGTGAGCATGAACACGGCTCATGCTCAAAAGCGGCAATTATCGGGATTTTAGCCCGCGCAGGCTAATGCAATGGTGGCCTGTGCGCTTTTCTGGCGGGTGATCAGCAGGCGCGCGGGGCCGTTGGACAGGTGCTCCGCCAGGGCCAGGGCGGCGCTTTCGGCCACCCCATAACAGCCGGTATGGGCAAACGCCAGCGTTGAGCGATGACTTAGCCGATGCTCATAGCCCGCCAGTTGCTCGGCGCTGAAGCACTGCAAGGGCAGGTTCAACCGCTGGGCCAGCGCCAGCAGCCCAGGTTCATCGCGCTTGCGATCAATGCTTGCCAGCGCAGTTATGCGTGAGCGATCAATGCCTGCCGCGGCCAGGGCTCCGTCCAGCAACGCCAGCAGGCTGTGAACCTCACAGCCACGCTGGCAGCCCAAACCGACAACCAGCATCATGCCGAGTATTGGTCGTCGCCGTTGCGGCGGAACAACCAGGCGCTGATCAGGCCCAGGGCCAGCCAGAAGGCGACGTTGGTCAACTGCGAGGCGATCTTGAACTGCGCTTCGAGCGCCTCCGGGGCCAGCATTGAATGTACCTCAGGTTGCGGAGCGCCGATGACGTGGGGTACGGCAAGGATCGCCAGCCCAAGGCCTTTCAACAGCCAGTTGCGGCCGAACACGATCAGCGCCAGGCCGGCGGCGGTGGAGGCTGCGGTACCGATCCACCAGGTCTGGCGTAGCGTCAGGTCAGCCGCCGCAGTGCCCGGCAGTTCCGGTGGCAGGCCCAGGGTGGGTGCCAGTACAAAGGTCGCGTAGCCGGCCAGGCCCCAGAGCAGGCCTTGGGCGATGCGGGTCGGCGCACGCAGCGTGTAGAGGCCGGCGAGCATCAGTGCAAAGCCTACGGCCACCACCAGGTTGCCTCCAGTGGTGGACAACACACGCTGCCAGCCATCTTCCGGCTCCCAGGCTTGGGCATCGTGGCTGTGGGCAGCAGCGCCAGCGGCGTGCTCGTGCACCACTTCAGCGGCTGGCGGGGCTTTTTCAAAGCTTTCCGCCTGCAGGATCAGCGGTGCCACCCAGAAACTTTGCAGCAGGGTCAGCAGCAAGGCAGCCAAAAGCCCAGTGAACCCTGCGGTTTGCGCAATACGCTTGATCATGTCGGCAGCTCTCAATGGCACGGGAACGCGGCGCTGTGGCGGGTATCGTGGGCGGCGTTGTGCACCGCCTCGATATGCGAGAACCCGGCGAAATACACCAAACACGCGCCGAGTATCGACGCACCGATGGCGGCGGTCAGGCGTTGGCTGAGGGTGGCGGTGCTAGTAGCGGTGTGCGAAGTGCTGCTGATGATCGACATGGCGCGTCCCTTTCAGGTGTCAGGGTGAAACGAGCGCATGAAAACCCCACGCGCCAGGCACGCAGGGTTCTGAACAGCGCCCGCCCACCGCGGGTTTGTTATCTGAATTTTTCGGGCCGGTCTCCGGGCTTGCGAGGGGCGGCTCTTGAAAGAGTCCTCCTGAAAGCATCGCCTTCCCATGCATAAAGCACAGTGGCCGTGACGCTTCGCTCGCTTACCGTTGCGGGGGCAGCACCGGACTGGTCATAGGTCTATGACGCACCGGTTTCCCGTTTCACCCTGTGAAGGGCACCCGAAACAAGGCGTGTAGGAGAGCATGGGCCGGGACGGTAGTCAAATGCTGCAAGCCACTGTAGCCTTGCACCTTCGAGGTTCTTCGGCCCAGGCCGAAGCTAAGAAGGGAACGCGGTTCAAGCCGCGGCTGCCCCCGCAACTGTGAAGGGTTCAGTTGACTGCCACGCCACTGCCGATAGGGCGGGAAGGCGCAGTCAGCGTTGGTCGCAAGACCTGCACACCCCAAGCCAGGAGACCTGCCTCGCAACCGATTTTCCAATTCAACCGGGCGGGGTGATCCGGTGACGAAATCCGCTGCTGCGCGCCGCCGCAGGGCCTGTCGTCCCGTATGCCCGCCCCAAAGGGCATTCGATGAAAACACTGGCCAAACTTCCCGTCACCATCGTTACCGGCTTCCTTGGCTCGGGCAAAACCACGCTGTTGCGCCATATGCTCGACAACGCCCAGGGCCGTCGCATTGCGGTGATCGTCAACGAGTTCGGCGAGCTGGGCATCGACGGTGAAATCCTCAAGCAGTGTTCTATCGGTTGCACCGAAGAAGAAGCCAATGGCCGCGTCTACGAACTGGCCAACGGGTGCCTGTGCTGCACGGTGCAGGAAGAGTTCTTTCCGGTGATGCGCGAATTGGTCGCCCGTCGCGGTGACCTGGACCATATCCTCATCGAAACCTCGGGCCTGGCCCTGCCCAAGCCGTTGGTGCAAGCCTTCCAGTGGCCGGAAATCCGCAGCGCCTGCACCGTTGACGCGGTGATCACCGTGGTCGACAGCCCGGCCGTGGCCGCCGGTACCTTTGCCGCCTTCCCGGACCAGGTCGACGCCCAGCGCAAACTTGACCCGAACCTGGACCACGAGTCGCCGTTGCATGAGCTGTTCGCCGACCAACTGGCCAGCGCCGACCTGGTGATCCTCAACAAAAGCGACCTTATCAGCGCCGAAGACCTGGCCCGCGTGCGCCTGGAAGTCGCCGAAGAACTGCCGGCCGCGGTGAAGATCATCGAAGCCAGCAGCGGTCGCCTGCCTCTGGACGTGCTGATCGGCCTGGGCGCCGGTTCCGAGGAACATATCGACGGGCGTCACAGCCATCACGACCATCACCACGAAGGTGAAGACGACCACGATCACGATGCCTTCGACTCCATCTCCATCGACTTGCCCCAAGCCGATGAGGCGCTGCTGCTCGACGCCCTGACCCAATTGGTGGTGCAGCACGGCATCCTGCGGGTGAAAGGGTTCGCCGCGATCCCCAACAAACCGATGCGCCTGCTGATCCAGGGCGTGGGCACGCGCTTTGACAAACACTTCGACCGTGCCTGGGGCGCTGACGAAGCACGCACCACGCGCCTGGTGCTGATCGGCCAGGAACTGGACGCCGCTGGCCTCGAAGCGCAATTGCGCGCTGCCCTCAGCGTTTAACCATGCACCTGCTCAGGACCCAACCCGGTGGTTTCGTCGCGGACGACAATATAGCCGACCTTGGCCAGACCCCCGCTGAACTGGTGATCCTGTGCAGCGGCGATTCCAGCCTGGCGCTGCTCGCCGAAGCCGCCCAGCAATTGCCCGAGGATTACCCCAGCCTGCGCCTGGCCAACCCGATGCAGGTGCAGAACCATGCCTCGGTCGACCTGTACGTCGACGAGGTATTGCGCCACGCCAAGGTCATCCTGCTGTCATTGCACGGCGGCATCGGGTATTGGCGCTACGGCATCGAGCGCCTGGTGGAGTTGGCCGAACGCGGCGTCACCCTGATCCTGGTGCCGGGTGACGACCGCCCGGACCCGGAACTCAGCAGCCTGAGCACCGTTGCGGCCGAACACCGCGAGCGCCTGTGGCACTTCCTGCGCCAAGGTGGCCTGGGCAATGCCCTGGATTTTTATCACTGCCTGGCCAGTGCCCACCTGGGCCGCGACTATGCCTGGGCCGAGCCGCAAGTGCTGCCGCGCACGGCGATCTATCACCCGCACAACGCCAATGCCCGCCTCAATGACTGGCAGGCCGATTGGCAGCCCGATTGGCCTGTGGCTGCGGTGCTGTTCTACCGCTCCCATTTACAGGCTGCCAATACCGGTTTTATTGATGTGTTCTGCCAGCGCTTACAGGCGGCGGGCCTCAACCCCTTGCCTATCGCGGTGGCCAGTTTGAAAGAACCCGGCTGCCTCTCGGTGGTCGAGGACCTGTTGGATGACGTGCAAGCCGCGGTAATTCTGAACACCACCGGCTTTGCCCAATCGAGCCCGGAAGCGCCGCATTTGCGCCCGTTTCGCCGCAATATCCCGGTGATCCAGGCGATCTGCGCCCAGGACAACCAACCCGGCTGGCAGGCCAGCGAACAAGGCCTGGGGCCCCGCGACCTGGCGATGCACATTGCCTTGCCGGAGCTTGACGGGCGCATCATCAGCCGGCCGATCAGTTTCAAGGACCTGGCCTGGCGCAGCGAGCGCAGCCAGTCGGATGTGGTGTGCTACCGCGCAGCGCCCGAACGCATGGATTTTGTCGCTGAGCTGGCACGCCGTTGGGTCGAGTTGGCGCGGGTGCCCAATGCCGAGAAACGGATTGCGTTGATCCTCGCCAACTACCCGACCCGCGACGGTCGCATCGGCAACGGCGTAGGCTTGGACACCCCTGCGGCAGCGCTGAATATCCTGCGCGCCTTGCAAGCCGAGGGCTACCCGGTGGCGGAGCGGCTGCCCGATAGCGGCACCGCGCTGATCCATGAACTGCTCGGGGGCGTCACCAACGATCTCGACAGCCTCGACCTGCGCCCCTGCCATCAAAGCCTGAGCCTTGTGGAATACCAGGCGATGTTTGATCGTTTGCCGGCCTCCAATCGCCAGGCCGTGCTGGCGCGTTGGGGCGCCCCCCAAAACGATCCGATGTGCCGCGATGGCCGCATGATGATCGCCGGCCTGCGCCTGGGCCTGACCTTCGTCGGCATCCAGCCGGCCCGGGGTTACCAGGTCGATGCCAGCGCGGTGTACCACGACCCGGACCTGGTGCCGCCCCATGGCTACCTGGCGTTCTATTTCTGGCTACGCCACACCTACGGCGCCCACGGCGTGATCCATGTGGGCAAGCACGGCAACCTGGAGTGGCTGCCCGGCAAAGGCGTGGGCCTGTCGGAGCACTGCTGGCCGGATGCATTGCTGGGGCCGCTGCCGAATGTCTACCCGTTTATCGTCAACGACCCGGGTGAGGGCGCCCAGGCCAAGCGGCGCACCCAGGCGGTGATCATCGACCACCTGATGCCACCGCTGACCCGCGCCGAAACCTACGGCCCGCTGCGTGACCTTGAGTTATTGGCCGACGAATATTACGAGGCGCAATTGCTCGACCCGCGCCGTGCGCTGGAGCTGCAAAAAGACATCCTCAAGCTGGTGCGCGAAACCCGTATCGACCAGGAGCTTGAACTGGGCAGTGAGGCGGACGCGGCGGTGTGGCTGCCGCGCCTGGATACCTACCTGTGCGACTTGAAGGAATCGCAGATCCGCGATGGCCTGCATATCTTTGGCGAGTCGCCCGAGGGCCGTTTGCGTATCGACACCTTGCTGGCGCTGTTGCGCATTCCCCGTGGCGATGGCCGGGGCCCGCAGTCGAGTCTGCTGCGTGTGTTGGCCAAGGCATTCGACCTGGGGTTTGATCCGCTCGATTGTGCACTGGCCGAGCCCTGGACGGGGCGGCGCCCGTTGGTGTTGCAGAAGATTGACGATCAGCTGTGGCGTACGGCCGGGGATACCCGTGAACGTCTGGAGTTGTACGCGGCGCGCTTGATCGAGCAGGCATTGGAAGGCCCCATCGAACAGTTGGAAGAGCCCGGCTGGCAGGAGGTGAAGTCGGTGATCGAAAGCCTGCGCATTGTCGTCGCGCCACGCCTGGATGCCTGCGGGCCGGCGGAGATGCGCGGCTTGCTTGATGCCTTGAGTGGGCGCTTTGTCCCGGCAGGGCCCAGCGGTGCGCCGAGTCGCGGTCGGCTGGATGTGCTGCCTACGGGGCGTAACTTCTTTACCGTGGACGTACGCAACCTGCCAACCACCACGGCCTGGCGTCTCGGATTCCAGTCGGCCAACCTGATTCTTGAGCGGCACCTGCAAGACCACGGTGACCACCTGCGTCAGCTCGGCCTGTCGGTATGGGGCACTGCCACCATGCGCACTGGCGGGGACGATATCGCCCAAGCCATGGCGCTGATGGGCGTGCGCCCGGTATGGGCCACCGGCAGCCAGCGGGTGGACGATTTCGAGATCCTGCCGATCAGCTTATTGGACCGTCCGCGCGTGGACGTGACCCTGCGCGTGTCCGGGTTCTTCCGCGATGCGTTTGCCAACCTGATCCGCCTGTTCGATGCGGCGGTGCAGGCGGTGGCCGCCCTGGATGAACCCGACGACATGAACCCGCTGGCCGCCAAAGTACGCAGTGAACGCCAAGCATTGCTTGAGGCGGGCCTGGATGAAGGTGCCGCGGCCAAGCAGGCCGGCTGGCGCATTTTCGGCGCCAAACCGGGTGCCTATGGCGCGGGCGTGCAGGGCGCGATTGACGGGCGCTTGTGGCAGAGCCGCGAGGACTTGGCCGAGGTCTACCTGAACTGGGGTGGCTACGCTTACGGGGGGGCTGACGAAGGCACTGCGGCCCGCGAGCAATTTGCCCAGCGGTTGAGCCAGGTGCAGGCGGTGTTGCAGAACCAGGACAATCGCGAGCACGACTTGCTCGACTCCAACGACTACTACCAATTCCAGGGCGGCATGCTGGCCGCCGTGGAAACCCTGAGCGGCGAAAAGGCCGCCAGCTACCATGGCGACCACAGCCAGCCGGACGTGCCGAAAATCCGCACCTTGAAGGAAGAGCTCAACCGGGTGATCCGTTCCCGAGCGGCCAACCCCAAGTGGATCGAAGGCGTGAAGCGCCATGGCTATAAAGGCGCGTTTGAAATGGCCGCGACCGTGGACAACCTGTTCGCCTTCGACGCTACCACCGCGCTGATTGACGATCACCAATACGCCTTGCTCGCTGATGCCTACCTGCTGGACCCTGACACCCGTGCCTTTGTGCAACAGCACAACCCCGATGCCCTGCGCGACATGACCGAGCGCATGCTCGAAGCCCAGCAACGTGGCTTGTGGCAGGCACCGGGGGCGTACCGCGAAGCCTTGGAAAACCTGTTGCTGGACATAGAAGAAGACAGCTGAGTGATCATTCCCGCGCTCCGCTGATCGTTCCCACGCTCCGCGTGGGAATGCAGCCCGTGACGCTCTGCGTCACAAGAACGGACGCCGAGCGTCCAGCGAAGCGTTCCCACGCGGGAGCGTTTGAACGCGTTATTAAGAGTTGACTATGACTGATACTCCCCATTTCCCGCTGTCCGCCGTGGTCGGCGCCGACGACTTGAAACTGGCACTGTGCCTGGCCGCCATCGACCCGAAGATCGGCGGCGTGCTGATCGAAGGGCCACGCGGCATGGCCAAGTCGACCCTGGCCCGTGGGCTGGCAGACCTGCTGGCCAGCGGTCAGTTTGTAACCTTGCCCCTGGGGGCGACCGAAGAGCGCCTGGTCGGCACCCTGGACCTGGACGCAGCACTGGGCGAAGGCCGTGCGCAATTCTCCCCGGGTGTGTTGGCGAAGGCTGACGGTGGGGTGTTGTACGTGGATGAAGTCAACCTGCTGGCCGACCACTTGGTGGACCTGCTGCTGGACGTAGCCGCCAGCGGCACCAACTTGATCGAACGCGACGGGATTTCCCATCGCCATGCGGCGCGCTTTGTACTGATCGGCACCATGAACCCGGAGGAGGGCGAGCTGCGCCCGCAGTTGCTCGACCGCTTCGGCTTCAACGTGGCCTTGAGCGGGCAGACTCTGCCCGCCGAGCGCGGGCAGATCATCCGGCGTCGCCTGGATTTCGACACTGACCCGGCTGCGTTCTGCGCGCAGTGGGCGCCAGCGCAAGCTGCCTTGCGCGAACGCTGCACCCTGGCGCGGGCACGGCTAGACAGTATCGCCCTGGATGACCAGGCGTTGTCCCGCATCACCGAGCGCTGCTTTGCCGCAGGGGTCGACGGCCTGCGTGCCGACCTGGTCTGGTTGCGTGGCGCCCGCGCCCATGCGGCGTGGCGTGGCGCCGCTGCTATCGAGCAGGAAGATATCGACGCGGTGGCGGAGTTCGCCTTGCGCCATCGCCGCCAGCAGCAAACCCCGGCAGGCGCGCCGCCCCAGCCGGATGACGGGCCGTCATCGTCACCCTCTGACACCTCACCCGGCCAAGGCCAGTGGGGCGATATGCCCGCACCCGCCTTGCCCACGGGCGCACGCCGCGATGTACCCACCTGGCCAAAAAAGCCCTAGGCATCCGCCCCCGACCTGACGCGGGGGCGGATGCCCGGCCCCAGGCGGGGCGATTGAACACCGGCAGGCAGGGCAAGGCCCGCAGCGCACAGCGCGGGGCGATCAATTGGCCGGGCACGTTGCTGGGTGGGCGGCCGCAATGCCGTGAGGACCTGCTGTTCCACCTGCGCAGCCGGTCGGCTCCTGAACTGTGGCTGGTGATTGTCGATGCCTCGGCGTCCACGCGGCGCCATCGGGCACTGACCGATGCCAAGGGGCTGCTGGCCCAGCTGTTTGATGATGCTTATCGCCAACGGGCGCGTATGGCGTTATTGACGGCCAGCGGGCAATCGCCGAAGTGGCAGGTGCAAGGTTTGAAGGCGGCGAAAGGCTTGTCCGATTGGTTGGAGCAGTTGGGAGCAGGCGGCGGGACGCCGTTGCTGGCTGCGCTGACGGAGGCGGGGCATTGGTTGGCGGCACGGCGCAAGCGCTATCCCGCCGAGCAACAGAAGTTGCTGGTGGTGACCGATGGGCGGCTCAAGGCGATTGGCGCGCTGCCGCGATTGGAGTGCCCAGGCATGTTGATTGACATCGAGCGTGGGCCGATCAGGTTGGGGCGGGCTGAGGAATTGGCGGTGGGGTTGCAGTTGGAGTATCAGCACATCGATAAGCTGTAGCGCCTGGGCTATCGCCATCGCAGGCAAGCCAGCTCCCACATGGAATCGGCGCTGCGGTCAATTCTGTAGGAGCGAGCTTGCTCGCGAAAAACGTCAACGATAACCCGTGTTTGCTGAATGAACGCGGAGTCAGTGAGTTTTTCGCGAGCAAGCTCGCTCCTACAAAAGGCAAGCCAGCGGCGCGGTCAAACTGTGGGAGCTGGCTTGCCTGCGATGAGGCCCTCAAACACCCCACACCTATCAGCCTGTCCCCGGCACATTCGGCCAAAGATCAGCCACCAGAAACAACCGCTCGGCTTCCTCCCACTCCTCACCGTTCGGCACCATGCGCACCAGCAACTGCGCCGGGGCCATTGGGTCTAGCTCTGCCAGCCAACCTTGCATCTGCACCTCACTCCACACTTCATCGGCCGGGTAATGCGCGGGCGCCAGCCAGGCATGGCGGGGCAGGGGTTGCCAGCGGCCCGCCGGGCGGGTGCTGACAAAGTCTGTCCAGTCGCGCTGATGCAACCAGCGCCCACGCAGATGCTGCGGGTGAGCGCCGAGGGGGGAGTGCGCCGCGCCGGGCCAGGGGTAGAGCAGATAGCCGCCGAGCCACAAATGCGCATCGAACGCTTGGATATCCAACGCCGCCAATGCCTCGCGGCTTTCTGCCCGCGCGGAGATTGGCAATTGATGCTCGGCCAGGTGCGCGAGTTTGCGGTCCAGCCGATCATGGCAGCCAGGCCCCAGCCATTGCGTAGCGTCCTGGCCGTTGCCGTCCTGCGGGCCGAGGTAGAGTTTGATCGCCAGTTCCAGGTGGTGCACCCCATCGCGGTCGCGCAGCAGCATGTCCAGTTCGCCCAGCGTGTGCCCGGCACGGCGGATCGGCAGGTTGGCGGCCAGCAACTCCACACCCGGCGCCTGCTGCACCGCAAATTGCCACAAGCGCTCGTAGTACAGGCCCAGGCGCCGGGTACGTGACAGGCTCAGCCACTGCTGCAACGCGCTGCTGTCCTGGTCCAGCTGGCGCAGCCAGGCTTCGAGTTGGTGAGGGGCTTGCACCCAGTCACTGCCCGCCAGCGGATGGCGCTGCGGCCAAGGCGTCTGCGCCAGCATCGGCGGCGCGAGCATCACCCACGCCAGGTCGCGCACCTCGGGGTGGCGCAGTTGGCGGGGCAGGGTGTGCAAGTCGGGGAATGGGGTCATGGTCCGAGCATAGCCTTTTCAGCGTGCAGAAGGTGCCTGAGAACCATTGTCATCAAGGCTTGGCGGCGACAAAGGATTTTGCCTGAGACGGCCTTTCGCCCATAATCGCTCTTTTTGCCTCACCCCAGATCCCGCAGGAGCCCCATGGAGCAATTTCGCAATATCGGCATTATCGGTCGCCTGGGCAGTACCCAGGTGTTGGACACCGTCCGCCGGCTGAAGAAGTTTCTGCTCGAGCGCCACCTGCATGTGATCCTCGAAGACACCATCGCTGAAATCCTCCCCGGCCACGGCCTGCAAACCTCGTCGCGCAAGATGCTCGGCGAGGTGTGCGACATGGTCATCGTGGTCGGTGGCGATGGCAGCCTGCTCGGCGCTGCCCGGGCACTGGCGCGGCATAACGTGCCGGTGCTGGGCATCAACCGTGGCAGCCTGGGCTTTCTGACCGATATACGCCCCGATGAGCTGGAAGTCGAAGTGGCCAAGGTGCTCGACGGCCATTACCTGGTGGAGAACCGCTTCCTGCTGCAGGCCGAAGTGCGCCGCCATGGCGAGGCGATCGGCCAGGGCGATGCCCTCAACGATGTGGTGCTGCACCCGGGCAAATCCACGCGGATGATTGAGTTCGAACTGTATATCGACGGCCAGTTCGTGTGCAGCCAGAAGGCTGACGGCCTGATCGTCGCCACGCCTACCGGCTCAACCGCGTATGCGCTGTCGGCGGGAGGCCCGATCATGCATCCCAAGCTCGATGCCATTGTGATCGTGCCGATGTACCCCCATATGTTGTCCAGTCGGCCAATTGTGGTCGATGGCAACAGTGAGCTGAAAATCGTGGTGTCCAAAGACATGCAAATCTACCCGCAAGTCTCCTGCGACGGGCAGAACCATTTCACCTGCGCCCCCGGTGACACCATCACCGTGAGCAAGAAGGCACAGAAGTTGCGCTTGATCCACCCGCTGGATCACAACTACTACGAAGTGTGCCGTACCAAGTTGGGCTGGGGCAGCCGCTTGGGAGGTGGAGGCGACTGATGCTCGATCCCGCGCGTAGCTACGACCTGATTGGTGACGTGCACGGTTGCGCTCATACCCTTGAGCACTTGCTCGACCAATTGGGTTACCACAAGCAGGGCGGCACTTGGCGCCATCCGTCACGCATGGCTGTGTTCCTGGGCGATATCATCGACCGTGGCCCACGCATCCGTGAGGCGCTGCATATCGTCCACGATATGACCGAGGCCGGCCAGGCGCTGTGCATCATGGGTAACCACGAGTTCAATGCGTTGGGCTGGACCACGCCGGCCCCGCCGGGCAGTGGCAAGCAGTTCGTGCGTGAGCACAACCCGCGCCACGCCCGCTTGATCCAAGAGACCCTGACGCAGTTCGAACACCACCCGGCCGACTGGCACGACTTCCTCGGCTGGTTCTACGACATGCCGCTGTTTGTCGACGCCGGGCGTTTTCGCGTAGTGCACGCGTGCTGGGACGACAGTTTTATCCAGCCGCTGCGCGCCACCTTCCCGGACGGCTGCATCGACCAACACTTCCTGCAAGCCGCCGCCGTACCGGGCAGTTTTGCCTGCAATGCATTCGATCGCCTGTTGCGCGGCACCGATATGCGCCTGCCCGATGGGCTCACCCTGACCGGTGGCGATGGCCTGACGCGGTCGTTCTTTCGCACCAAGTTCTGGGAAGACGACCCCAAGACCTACGGCGACATCGTGTTCCAGCCCGACGCCTTGCCAGAGCCGGTGGCACGCACGCCATTGTCGTCCACGCAAAAGAATTCCCTGCTGCGCTATGGCGTCGATGAACCGCTGTTGTTCGTCGGCCACTACTGGCGCAGCGGCAAACCGGCGCCGATCCGCCCGAACCTGGCCTGCCTGGACTACAGCGCGGTGCTGTACGGCAAGCTGGTGGCGTATCGGCTGGACCAGGAAACCCAGCTGGATCCGCGTAAATTCGTATGGGTCGACGTTGAGCGACCAGAGGCCATTCCATGAGTACCGTAGCTGTATTGCGCTTGCCCCTGAGCGTTGACCTGGGTGGTTTCGTCAAGTTGCTGCACCGCATGCAGGTGCCGCACCGCGTCAGCGAGGAGGCCGGTGAACAGGTGCTGTGGGTGCCCGAGGCCATCAGCGACGATGTGCGCGTGTTGTATCAACGCTTCCCCGCTGGCGACCCCGACCAGCAACTGGATATTCCCGAGCAGGCGCCGGTTGCGCGGCCAGGCTTTGTCCAGCAGGTGCGCCACAGCCCAGTCACCGCACTGGTGCTGTTGGCCAGCCTGATTGTGGGTGCGGTGACCCTGCTGGGTGAAAACCTGCAAACCATGGCCTGGCTGACCTTCCTGCCGTTCCGGGTGCTGGGCGAGTACATCCAGTTCACACCGTTGGCCGACACGCTTGCCTCGGGGCAGTGGTGGCGCCTGGTCACGCCGATGCTGATCCACTTCGGCATCCTGCATCTGGCGATGAACGGCATGTGGTACTGGGAGCTGGGTCGGCGCATTGAAGCGCGCCAGGGCAGCATCAACCTGCTGGGCCTGACCCTGTTGTTCAGCCTGGTTTCCAACTACGCGCAATACGCCTACGGTGGCCCCGGCTTGTTTGGCGGTTTGTCCGGCGTGTTGTACGGCCTGCTCGGGCACTGCTGGATCTTTCAGTTATTGTCGCCCAACCCGGCCTATCGCCTGCCCCGTGGGGTGCTGGTGATGATGCTGGTGTGGTTGCTGCTCTGCCTGTCGGGGCTGGTCTCGATGATCGGTTTCGGCGAAATCGCCAACGCGGCCCATGTGGGCGGGTTGGTCATCGGTTGCTTGACGGGTTTGCTCGGTGGTTTGTACAACCGTCGCAAAGCGTCTCTTTGATAAGGAAGAGCCTTATGTCCTCTTTTGCTGAAATGATCGAAAACATCACCCCGGACATCTACGAGAGCCTCAAGCTCGCGGTAGAGATCGGCAAATGGTCCGATGGCCGCAAGCTCACCGCCGAGCAGCGCGAATTGTCGTTGCAAGCGATGATCGCCTGGGAGATCCAGAACCTGCCCGAAGAGCAGCGCACCGGCTATATGGGCCCGCAGGAGTGCGCGTCCAAGTCAGAACCGGTGGCGAACATCCTGTTCAAGTCGGATGCGATCCATTGATTGAAATTGGTCGCGGTGCAGTCAGCAAAATGTCGGCGCAACTCGGTGAGCCGACCGTTCAATACGCCTTTCGCCTGGGCGACACCGAGGTGCCGGTCAATCCGTTGATCGGCACCCATGTACGCCTGGAATACCTGGGCGCGATTCATTGCAGCCATTGCGGGCGCAAGACCAAGACCAGCTTCAGCCAGGGCTATTGCTACCCGTGCATGACCAAGCTGGCCCAGTGTGACCTGTGCATCATGAGCCCCGAGCGTTGCCATTACGACGCCGGCACCTGCCGCGATCCGGGTTGGGGCGAGACATTCTGCATGACCGACCACGTGGTGTACCTGGCCAACTCGTCGGGGATCAAGGTCGGCATTACGCGCGCTACACAGTTGCCCACCCGTTGGCTGGACCAGGGCGCCAGCCAGGCGCTGCCGATCATGCGCGTGGCGACGCGCCAGCAATCGGGCTTCGTCGAAGATCTGTTTCGCAGCCAGGTGGCCGACAAGACCAACTGGCGTGCCTTGCTCAAGGGCGACGCGCAATCGGTGGACCTCAAGCAGGTGCGTGATGAGCTGTTCGCCTCTTGCGCCGAGGGCTTGCTGGGTTTGCAGGAACGCTTTGGCCTGCAAGCCATCCAAACCATTGCCGACATCGAGCCGATTGAAATCCGCTACCCGGTCGAGCAGTATCCGACCAAGATCGTCAGCTTCAACCTGGACAAGAACCCGATTGCCGAAGGCACGCTGCTGGGGATCAAGGGCCAATACCTGATCTTCGACACCGGCGTCATCAACATTCGTAAATACACGGCCTACCAGCTCGCCGTGCATCAGTAGAAGGATCCCAAGCATGCGCACCGAACAACCGAAGATGATTTACCTGAAGGACTATCAGGCGCCGGACTACCTGATCGACGAGACGCACCTGACCTTCGAGTTGTTCGAGGACCACAGCCTGGTCCACGCGCAGTTGGTGATGCGCCGCAACCCCGAGCGCGGCGCCGGTTTGCCTCCATTGGTACTGGATGGCCAGCAACTTGAGCTGTTGAGTGTCAACCTGGCCGACCAGCCGCTCACGGACGTTGACTACCAGTTGACCGACAGCCACCTGACGGTGCAGCCAAAGAGTGAGACTTTCACCCTCGACACCACCGTCAAGATCCACCCGGAAACCAACACCGCCCTGGAAGGCTTGTACAAATCCAGCGGTATGTTCTGCACCCAGTGCGAGGCCGAAGGTTTCCGCAAGATCACCTATTACCTCGACCGCCCGGACGTGATGAGTGTGTTCACCACCACGGTGATCGCCGAGCAACACAGCTACCCGGTGCTGTTGTCCAACGGCAATCCGATTGCCAGCGGCCCTGGCGAAGACGGCCGGCATTGGGCGACCTGGGAAGATCCGTTCAAGAAGCCGGCGTACCTGTTTGCGCTGGTGGCCGGTGACCTGTGGTGCGTCGAAGACAGCTTCACCACCATGACCAACCGCGAAGTCGCGTTGCGCATCTACGTCGAGCCGGAAAATATCGACAAGTGCCAGCACGCCATGACCAGCCTGAAAAAATCCATGCGCTGGGACGAAGAAACCTATGGTCGCGAGTACGACCTCGACATCTTTATGATCGTGGCGGTCAACGATTTCAACATGGGCGCCATGGAGAACAAGGGCCTTAACATCTTCAACTCCAGCGCCGTGCTGGCCCGCGCCGAAACCGCTACCGATGCCGCCCACCAGCGCGTCGAAGCCATCGTCGCCCACGAATACTTCCATAACTGGTCGGGCAACCGCGTGACCTGCCGCGACTGGTTCCAACTGTCGCTCAAGGAAGGCTTCACCGTGTTCCGTGACTCGGGCTTCTCTGCCGACATGAACTCGGCCACGGTCAAACGCATCCAGGACGTGGCGTACCTGCGTACCCACCAGTTCGCTGAAGATGCCGGCCCCATGGCCCACGCCGTGCGCCCGGACAGCTTTATCGAGATCTCCAACTTCTACACCCTGACCGTGTATGAAAAGGGCTCGGAAGTGGTCGGCATGATCCACACCTTGCTCGGCGCCGAGGGCTTTCGCAAAGGCAGCGACCTGTATTTCGAACGCCATGACGGCCAGGCCGTGACCTGCGACGACTTCATCAAGGCCATGGAAGACGCCAATGGCGCCGACCTCAGCCAGTTCAAGCGCTGGTACAGCCAGGCAGGTACCCCGCGCCTGGCGGTAAGCGAGGCCTACGATGCGGCGGCCAAGACCTACAGCCTGACCTTCCGCCAGAGCTGCCCGCCGACTCCGGACAAGGTCGAGAAACTGCCCTTTGTGATCCCGGTGGCGCTGGGCTTGCTGGACGGGCAAGGCGCCGGCATTGCCTTGCGCCTGGCCGGTGAAGCGACAGCGGGCGACACTTCGCGGGTAGTCTCGGTGACCGAAGCGGAGCAGACGTTTACCTTCGTCGACATCGCTGAAAAACCCTTGCCTTCGTTGCTGCGTGGTTTCTCGGCGCCGGTGAAGCTCAGCTTCCCCTACAGCCGCGATCAACTGATGTTCCTGATGCAGCACGACAGCGACGGTTTCAACCGCTGGGATGCTGGCCAGCAGTTGGCTGTGCAGGTATTGCAGGAACTGATCGGCCAACACCAGGCTGGCCAGCCGCTGAAGCTTGATCAGCGCTTGATCGACGCGCTGCGCACGGTGTTGAGCGATGAAAGCCTGGACCAGGCCATGGTCGCCGAAATGCTCTCGCTGCCGAGCGAAGCCTATCTCACGGAAATCAGCGAAGTGGCGGATGTGGATGCCATCCACGCTGCCCGCGAGTTTGCCCGCAAGCAACTGGCCGACAACCTGTTCGAAGGCTTGTGGCTGCGCTACCAGGCCAACCGCGAGCTGTCCAAGCAAACGCCTTACGTGGCAGAGGCCGAGCACTTCGCCCGCCGTGCGCTGCAGAACATCGCGCTGTCTTACTTGATGCTCAGCGGCAAGCCAGAAGTATTGGCGGCCACCCTGGATCAGTTCGACACCAGCGATAACATGACCGAACGCCTGACGGCGTTGGCGGTGTTGGTGAACTCGCCGTTCGAAGCAGAGAAAGCCCAGGCCTTGGCGGTGTTTGCCGAAAACTTCAAGGACAACCCGCTGGTCATGGACCAATGGTTCAGCGTACAGGCCGGCAGCACCTTGCCGGGCGGGCTGGCACGGGTCAAGGCGTTGATGGAGCACCCGGCGTTCACCATCAAGAACCCCAACAAGGTGCGCGCGCTGGTGGGCGCATTTGCCGGGCAGAACCTGATCAACTTCCATGCGGCGGATGGCTCGGGCTACCGTTTCCTGGCGGACCTGGTGATCCAGCTCAATACGTTGAACCCGCAGATCGCCTCGCGCCAACTGGCGCCGCTGACACGCTGGCGTAAATACGACAGCGCACGGCAGGCGCTGATGAAAGCGGAGCTGGAGCGCATCCTGGGTGCGGGTAAGCTGTCCAGCGATGTGTTTGAGGTGGTCAGCAAGAGCCTGGCGTAAACCTCATTGCTTTATGTAGGAGCGAGCTTGCTCGCGAGGAACTCACAGGCGCCGCGTTCATTCAGGAAGCACGCGTCATCGTTGACGTTTTTCGCGAGCAAGCTCGCTCCTACAGGCGGCAGGATTGATCCCTGGCACTAGGCCGATTCATAGCTGCGGCGCGTGCGCTCTATCTCTTCGACCAACCGGTCAATGCCCGCCAACCGTGCTCGGTTGTCATGATCCCAAGGATGAAAGCCCGGCTTGAAATAATGCAGCCACGGCCGGAACATCCGTGGAAACACCCCCTTGGGCCCATACAAGAACTTCACCATGCGCCACAAGCCCTTCAGCGTGCCGCCCGAAGTGCGGTCGGCAATCAACAGGCGCACGTGAAAATCCAGCACCACCACCCAGAACAGCACGCTGGTGGTCAGCATGGTTCCCGTGCGCAGCAGGTAACGTGCCGGCCCTGGCTTGATCACGGTGTTCCACACATCGAACGCCACGGCTTTATGTTCGGTTTCTTCCAGGGCGTGCCAATACCACATCTGCTGGTAACCCTTGAGTGAGTCGCCAAAGCGCGACGGGTCGCTCAGCAGGATTTCTGCGAGCATGGCGGTGTAGTGTTCCAGGGCGATGGTCACCGCCAGGTTGAACGACGGCGGCAGGTGTTTTTTCTGCAGGTCGAGGAAGAACTTCAGGCGTCGGTCAAGGGTGTGCGCCGGCAGGCCGGCCGCTTGCAGCAAGTCGTTATACGCCACGTGTTCACGGCTGTGCATGGCCTCCTGGCCGATAAACCCCTGGATCTCTTTTTTCAGTTCGGCATCGTCGATCTGCCCACGGTAGTGGCGCACGCTGTCCATGAAGAACAGCTCGCCCTGGGGAAACAGCAACGACAGGGCATTGAAGAAATGGCTGACCACAGGCCCTTGTTCGTGCCAGTTCTTGATGCGCTCGGCAGGCAAGGCAAAACGGATATCGCGACGGATCGGCAGCATGGTGCGTGCTCCTGTTCAGAGTCGGGGCTCGTCGTTGGTTTCAAACACTGGCGTGCGCGGCTTGGGCGCCATGCGTTTACTGGCAAACACCACCAGGGCCTGATAGGCCGCCGGCAGGCAACGGGCGAGCAGGTCGAGGAAATAGGCATCGCGGCCAATCAGCACGCGGCGCTTGTTTTTGCGTACGCCCTGCAGGATCACTTTGGCGGCCTGGTCGGCGTCGGTGATGAAGAGTTTTTCGAAATCGGCGCGGGCTTGTTGCTCGCTGTGGATGAGAAAACCGGTCATGTTCGCGTCGATGCGGCTGCTGCGGCAGATATCGGTACGAATACCACCGGGGTGTACACAGGTGGCCGAGACGCCGCAGCGTTGCAGGTCGAGTTCCTGGCGCAAGGCTTCGGTGAAGCCGCGTACCGCGAACTTTGTAGCGTTGTAGCCGCTCATGCCGGGCTGGGCGAACAGGCCGAACACGCTGGACGTATTGATGATGTGCCCGTCACCGCTGGCCTTGAGGTACGGCAGGAATGCCTTGGTGCCATGTACCACTCCCCAGAAGTTGATGCCGACGATCCATTCCAGGTCGGCGTAATCCACCCCTTCGACGGTGCTCGACAGCGCCACCCCGGCATTATTGAAGACCAGGTTGACCTGGCCGTGCTCGGCCGCGCAGCGTGCTGCCCAATCGTGCATGGCCTGGCGGTCGGACACGTCCAGCACTTGGGTGGTGACAGTGACGGGCGACAAGGTCGAGGTGCGGATCAGCGCCAGGGTCTGTTCCAGGCCCTGGCTGTTTTTGTCTGCCAGCGCCAGGTGGCACCCCTCCCGCGCCAGCGCCAGGGCCAGTGCGCGGCCCATGCCGGAAGCCGCGCCGGTGATCGCCGCGACGCGGCCGTTGAATGACTTCATGACAGGCTGCCTTCTGTGGTGGAGTGCGTTGCAACCGCTCGCGGGAGGGCTGGCGCCGGCGCCTGGCTGACGCTGTAGTCCTTGAGGGCAAAATGCCGGGTGACCTGTTTGAAGCGCCAGGTCGAGCCGGGCCACAGCGTGGTGTTCTTGCCGGTGCGCGGGTCGAGGTACCAACTCTGGCAGCCGCCGGTGTTCCAGATGGTGCGCTTGAGCTTGTCCTGCAACTGCTGGTTGTAGGCGTGCTCCACGGCGGGCTTGACCTCTACCGTGGTAAGGCGCTGGCGCTGCATGTGTTTCAGGGCGTCGAGGATGTACGCGACCTGGGCCTCGATCATCAGGATCATCGAGTTATGCCCCAGGCCGGTGTTGGGGCCCACGATCAGAAACAGGTTCGGGTAGCCCGGCACGGTGGTGCCTTTGTAGGCATGGGCGCCATCGCGCCAGGCGTCCATCAGGTCGATGCCGTCACGGCCGATGATGCAGCCACGGGGCAACGGGTCGCTGGCCTGGAAACCCGTGCCGAAGATCAGGCAATCGGCGGGGTGCTTGATACCGTCGGCGGTGATCACGCCGTCGGCTTCGATGCGCAGCACGTTGTCGGTGACCACCTCGACATTGCTGCGCGAGAGTGCCGGGTAGTAATCGTTGGAGATCAGCACGCGCTTGCAGCCGATGGTGTAGTCCGGCGTCAGGGTTTTGCGCAGGGAAGGGCGGGCCACTTGTTTACGCAGATGACGCAGGGCGATTTTCTGCACCATTTTCATCAGGCGTGGATGCAGGGCAAAGCCCACCACACGGCCTTCCAGCGCCCAGTAAAGCGTAGCGCGCACCAGCTTTTGGGTGAGCGGTACATGCTTGAACAACCAGCGCTCGACAGCGGAAATCGGCCGATCAGGCTTGGGCATGATCCACGGCGGTGTGCGCTGGAACAGGTCCAGGTGCGCTACCTGCGGGGCGATCTGTGGCACGAACTGGATGGCGCTGGCACCGGTGCCGATCACCGCCACGCGCTTGCCCTTCAAGGAGTACTCGTGATCCCACTGCTGGGAGTGGAAGCGCTTGCCCTTGAAACTGTCCAGCCCTGGGATATCCGGCATTGCCGGGCGCGACAAGCCCCCCATTCCCGACACCAGCACCCGTGCGCTGACGTGGCGGCCGTTACTGAAGGTCAGCTGCCAGCGCTGCTGCTGTTCATCAAACACCGCACGTTGCAGGCCCATGCCAAAGCGCAGGTAGGGCGCCAGTTCGAAGCGCCTGGCGCAGTCTTCCAGATAGGCGCGGATCTCGGGTTGCGCCGCGAACTGTCGCGTCCAGTTCGGGTTGGGCGCAAAGGAAAACGAATACACATGGGACTGCACGTCGCAGGCGCAACCTGGGTAGTGGTTGTCGCGCCACGTACCGCCGAGGGTCTCGGCCTGTTCGGCAATAAAGAAGTCGGTGAGCCCGGCTTCCTTGAGTTTGATCGCCATGCACAGGCCCGCGAACCCGGAGCCAATGATGGCGATGTCGATTGAGTCACTGGGGGCATTCATAGGGCTGCCTCGTCAATAAAGCGCTTGGGCATCGGATGTGCTCCTGTTTTTGTTTTGTCTTTTAGATAGAACACCATTGCAAAGGAAAATTGAATTATTTATTTTAAAAAAGATTTTAAATAATCTACCTGAAAAATTCGCCTACGCTAGGGCCTTGTTGCGCATGAGCGATTTGTCCGACGGACGAACGTGGTATGCATGAAGTCTAGGTCCAGGGTGTGGACGATGGCTGGGGCCAGATCAATTCCGGTCGGGTCGCCAGCAGCAGGGAAGCAGAGGACCGAGCTATGGCTGTCGAATGGGTTGTCGCTGCGGGTGTGCTGGCGGGCGCCAGTGCTGCGTTATGGGGCTTGAGTGCCTGGATGACGCGGCGCATTGAAGCGACTGTGCCGATCAACGGGCGCTTCGTCGAGGTGGATGGCGAGCGCTTTCATTATGTCGAAGAGGGCAAGGGCCCGCCGCTGGTGATGATTCACGGGCTGATGGGCAGTAGTCGCAACCTGACCTATGCCTTGTCCGGTCAGTTGCGTGAGCATTTTCGGGTCATCAGCCTCGACCGGCCGGGCTCAGGCTATTCCACCCGGCACAGCGGCACGCCGGCAGACTTGCCGGCCCAGGCGCGACAAATCGCGGCCTTCATCAATACGCTGGATCTGGGTAAACCGCTGGTACTGGGGCACTCCCTGGGCGGCGCGATTGCCCTGGCGCTGGCCCTCGACCATCCCCATGCCGTTTCCGGGCTGGTGCTGGTTGCGCCCTTGACTCACCCCCAACGCATGCTGCCGCTGGTGTTTCTGTCTCTGGCGGTGCGCCCGGCCTGGCTACGGCGCTGGGTGGCCCACACCTTGACCCTACCCATCGGCCTGCTGACCAAAGACTCGGTGGTGAAGGGCGTATTTGCCCCCGATCCTGCGCCGCCGGACTTCGCCACCCGTGGCGGCGGTTTGTTGGGCATGCGACCCGACAATTTCTACGCGGCGTCCACCGAGATCAACCGGGTCAACGACCACCTGCCGGAGATGGTCAAGCGCTACTCCCGATTGACCCTGCCCATCGGCCTGATCTACGGGGCGCAGGACAAGGTGCTCGACTTCCAGAAACACGGCCAGGCCCTGGCCAGCAAGGTGCCAGGGCTGAAAATGCAGGTGATCGAAGGCCGTGGGCATATGTTGCCGATCACCGCCACCGAGCGCGTGGCGGCGCTGGTGGAGCAGGTGGCCAAGCGGGCTCGACCCGGCGAGAGCGTCCGGCCGATAAACCCACCTGTCGCCCTGGCGAGCCAGTAACAGTGCCACTTGACTGCGGCGCCTGGCGTTGACGCCTGCCCCTGAGTACCTGACCAAACGGCTGAAAAGAGACTGCTCGGTCACGGAAAAAAGGGCTGGAGAAACTAGTTGACGACCTAACGATTCCGCGCTATTTATTTAAAAAAATTATTTCAATGTGTAATTTGAAATTATTTTTGAAATGCCTAAGAGCGAATAAAATAATGAAAAAAACGCCTTTTATCGCATGGTTGATTTCCCGGAGCAGTCAATGCTCCGTATACCTGTCGTCTGCCTCGTTGCCCACCGAATGCGTTCGGAGGCTGCCATGAACCAGACTCTGGCAGCCCCGCATGTCTGGGCCGACGGCAAACGCCACCTGTGGTGGCTCGGCATCATGCCGCTGGCGACGCCCTTGCTCTCCGGCGCCCTTGCCATCACCACAGGCGTGCAACAACTGTGGTGGGTGGGCGTACTCGTGATCTTCGGCCTGATCCCGCTGATTGACGGCCTGCTCGGCGAAGACGTCAGCAACCCGCCCGAATCTGCGGTCAGCCACCTTGAGTCCCAACGCTACTACCGCTGGATCGTCTACACCGGCGTGCTGTTTGTGATTGCCTCGGTGGTCATCACCGGTTGGCTCGCTGCGGGCGGTATAGACTGGATCATCAACGGCGGCCTGTTGCACGCCACGGCCACCCTGGAACCCTCGAACTGGCTGGCCAGGACCGCCGCGTTCATCACCGCCCGCACTGAACTTCACGGTGCAGTCAGCTGGTTGACTTATGTGGGCATGGCCATGTCCACCGGTGCCGCCACCGGTATTGCCATCAATACCGCCCATGAACTGGGGCACAAACCCAAACCCCTGGAAGTGTTCCTGGCCAAGGTCACCCTGGCGCCGACCTTCTACGGCCACTTCTACACCGAACATAACCGTGGCCATCACGTACGGGTCGCCACCCCGGAAGACCCCGCCAGCTCGCGCCTCGGTGAAAGTTTCTGGGCATTCCTGCCGCGTTCGGTGTGGTTCAGCGCCGTGTCGGCCTGGAACCTGGAGCGCGAACGCCTGCGCAAACTCGGCCTGCCGACCTTGCACTGGAAGAACGCCGTACTCAGCGCCTGGATGTACAGCGTGGTGTTGTGGGGCGCAATGATTGCCTGGCTGGGGGCGGCGGTAATTCCGTTCCTGATTATCCAGGGCGTCTACGGGTTCTCGTTGCTGGAAGTGGTGAACTACGTCGAGCATTACGGCCTCAAGCGTCAGAAGTTGCCCAATGGCCGTTATGAACGCTGCTCACCGCGTCACTCGTGGAACAGTAATCGAATTGTCACCAATATCTTTCTGTTCCAGTTGCAGCGGCACTCCGATCACCATGCCAACCCCACCCGTAGTTATCAGTCGCTGCGTCACTTTGATGAATCACCGCAACTTCCGTATGGCTACGCCAGCATGATTGTCTGGGCTTATGTGCCGTACTTGTGGCGGCGTCGCATGGACCATCGTGTACTGAATCACTATGCCGGCGATATCAACCTGACCAATCTTCAGCCGTCAAAGCGTTTGAAGTATCTGGAGAAGTACAGCGGTAGTGCCAAGCCGTTTTGAGATGAAGTAAGCGTTCAGGGCGTACTCGGGATCTGTGTATCGCGCAGGTTCTGATCGCCCCCGGTAATGAAATGCAAGAACCTGGTTTGACCCTACAACAATAATTTCAAGGGAAGGACGTACACCATGCAAAGTTCTGCCAAGTTCACCGCCCACATCCTGTTGGCGGCCATGGGCCTGATTGCTTACCACCAGGCCCAGGCTGCGCGTATCGAACCCGCTGGCAGTGCCTTCACCGCCCAAGGACCTATCAGCTTTTCCAAAGGCAAGCTCATCAGTGCCGACTGCACCATCAAGGTAGCCGGCAAGGTTGCAGCCGATGGTTCATCGGTGAATGTCGACAAAGTCGAGTTCGACGGTGGCCTCAAGTGCAGCCGTGTCGAAGCCATCAACTTGCCCTGGGTGTTAATCGCCAAAGATAAAAACAGCGGCTCCATGTCGAAGATCAGCGTGGACGTGCATGCCTTTGGCCTGGGCGGCAAGTGTGGGCCGTCGACGGTCGACGGAACTTGGGATAACGCCACCGGCAAGTTGGAAGCCGTTGATGTTGCGATTGGCGAAGACTGCAAGATCAAGACGGTGTCGATCAAGATGCCGCCCAACTTCAAAGTTGTCGAATAACACGTTCCGACAGTTGTAGCGGTAAATGCATTGAAATTTGGCTGGAAAGGGAAGTTTTGCAGTTTCACCGTGACCTCTCGATCATGGCCATTACCCCCTGGCGAAATGAATCGCCATTACATGTGAGGAAAAACAATGAAAAGCTTGAAAACCCTCGTTTGTGCAACTTCGTTTGCTCTGTGCTTTGGTGCCGCCTCCATGGCGAGCGCGGCTTCCGTTTCTCCAGACGGTCCGTTCTCGACTAATGCCGGTACCATCGTGGTGAAGTCGCCCTCATCCTTTGGTGCGGCAGTGACTTGCGGCATTACCTTTACCGGCAACGTTAGCGGTGGCGTGGCTTCTATCAACGGTGCTTCCTTGACCGGCGGCGGCCTGTGCGCACTGCCCACGCTGACCAACCTGCCTTGGGTTCTTACCGCTGCGACGGGCACCACCGGCACCGTGACCAACGTAGGCTACAAAATCTCCTCGATTCCGGCCACTAACTGCGGCCCTACCACCATTGCCGTGGCTTGGACTCCTGGTACCAAAACACTTTCGGCTACCAATCAGTCGCTGACCGGCAACTGCACCGTCGTATCGCTGAATGTTGTTGCCCCGACGCTGACGGTTAACCCGTAAGCATGTGACTCCAGAGGGCTGATCACCCGTTGAAAGGCCGATGCCTCATGCGAGGCATCGGTTGGGCAGGGTACTTACGGTCTGCCTACGGCCACACGACCCACCGGCAGGGGCCGGGCGAAATAATAATAAGGAGCAGCGCATGAATAATAAGAAACAACACGCTCACACGTTACTGGGGTTGGCGCTGTTGGGAGGCTTGTTGACCACAGGAAATGTGCAGGCGGGCGGCTTTTCCACGCCAACCTACGGTGCGCCTGGCTGGGGGCGCGCGTTTGGTGGCGGTTCATTGTTCAAGAACGACCCCAGTGCCGCGTACAACAACCCGGCGGCCATGGCGTTCATCGATTCAACCATCGTGCAGCAGACCGTCGATTACGCCCGGATCAAGATCAAATATTCTGGCCAGGCGTATGACCATAACGGTAACCCGGTGACCAATACGCCGGTGCTGGATGATCAGGGCAACCTGGGCGATCCGACGCTGAATACGAATAATGGCGGCCAGGGTGGTTTCACCGCATGGCTACCTACTGGCTTTATGGTCATGCCCATCGGCGACCGTTTTGCTTTTGGCCTGAGCCAAGTCGTACCGCAAGGCATGAAAAGTACGTGGAACGAAAACTCTAAGCTGCGAGATTTCGCCGTTGACACCAAGATCGAGACCATTGGCCTGACAGGCTCCTTGTCATTCAAGGTCAATGATGAGTTTTCCGTCGGTGCCGGTGCCATCGTTCAACGTAGCCAAGGGAACGTCAGCCAGAACGTTGACCTGCTGGCTGCCGCGGATGTCTCTCCCGGTCTGGGAGGCACCGGTTTTCCGACCGGCGTCGGGCATTCCTTGATACGCGTGAAAGTCGACAATATCTCAGTGGGCTGGTTTGGCGGCGTGGTTTGGAAGCCGACAGCGCAAGACACGCTGGGCGTGAATTATCACGCCAAGATCAAAAACAAGATGACGGGCAAGTACGACGTTTATACAGACGCGATTGGCCGTAACGCGATGACCAACCCGATTGGTCCGAACGGCGAAACGCTGGTTGAAATGGCCTACCCTGGTCTCAAACTGTTCCCGGATGGCGCGCATGCCAGTGCTCAATTGGATATCCCGGCGACGGCGGCGATTGACTGGGTCCACCAGTTCAATGAGCGCTGGACGCTGGGCGTGAGTGCCCAGTGGACAGAGTGGTCCTCGTTCAAGGACCTCACGCTCAAGTCACAAGGCTCGACCATCGTTGCCATACCCTACAACTACAAGAACGCGTGGATGACTTCTATCGGCGGCGACTACAAAGCGACCGACGAACTCACCCTCCGTGCCGGCGTGGCTTACGACCAGACACCGACCCGAAACTCCACCCGTGACCCTCGGATCCCCGACGGGGATCGCTACTTCCTTGCGTTTGGTGCAGGTTATGACATCAAGGCGGTACCAGGCCTGTCGGTGGATGCCGCCTACTCGCACCAATTCGTCCAGAAGGTCAATCTGAAGACCAAGAACGTTGACCGCCTTGGAGGCGCGCAGCTGGACGGCAAAGCTGAATCCTCAGGTGACGTGGTCAGCCTGTCGGCGACTTATAAGTTCTGAAGCGCGTGCAAGGCAGGGCACTCAGCGCATCTGGAGGCCTTGCCATGGCTGTTGTTTTCGGCGACGTGCATTGATTCCTTCTTTCGTCAGGCTGACCCGGTCAGCCTATTTTTTCGGCAAGGAATTAAATAAAAATTTCAAAACAAAATTTGAATTAATGATTTGAAGTTTGTAGTGTGGTTTCACGTCCTGAATCAAGTAGAGGTCTCCCCCATGCTTATCTGGTTATTGGTGGGTATCGCAGCAGCGATTGCCCTGGCTTACCGACAAGCCGCCGCCGCCCTGTGGCTAAGCGCCGGCATCCTTTGGCTGGCGGTTGGTTACCTGTTCAACGCGGTGGCCGGCCTGGGCCTTACTGTCGCGGCTTTGCTGGTGGTGCTGCCCGCCTTGGTGCTGGCAATCAAACCCCTGCGCCGCAAGCTGCTGACCACCAAGGCTCTGGGCCTGTTTCGCACGATCATGCCGGCGATGTCCGATACCGAGCGTGCGGCCATCGAGTCCGGCACCGTGTGGTGGGATGCCGAGCTGTTCAGCGGTAAACCCGACTGGCAGCGCCTGCTGCAAGCCGCGCCGGCCAGCCTCAGCGCGGAGGAGCAAGCCTTCCTCGACAACGAAGTCGAAACCCTGTGCGACATCGCCAACGACTGGGAAACCACGCAGGTCTGGCAGGACATGTCCCCCGAAGGCTGGCAGTACACCAAGGAGGCCGGGTTCCTCGGCATGATCATTCCCAAGCAGTACGGCGGCAAAGGCTTCTCCCACTACGCCCATTCCCAGGTGGTGATGAAGCTGTCGACACGCTGCTCGGCGGCAGCGATTTCGGTGATGGTCCCCAATTCCCTGGGCCCGGCCGAGCTGCTGCTGCATTACGGCACCGACGCCCAGCGCAACTACTACCTGCCGCGCCTGGCACGCGGTGACGACATTCCGTGTTTCGCCCTGACCAGCCCGTATGCCGGCTCGGATGCAGGCGCGATCCCCGACCTGGGCATTGTCTGCAAAGGCATGCATGAGGGCGAGGAAGTACTGGGTTTCAAAGTGACTTGGGACAAGCGCTATATCACCCTCGGCCCGATTGCCACGGTGCTGGGCCTGGCGTTCCGCGCCGAAGACCCGCAGGGTTTGCTTGGCGCGCCAGGTTCCCTGGGCATTACCTGTGCGTTGATCCCCACCTCCCATCCAGGGGTGAACAGCGGCCGACGCCACTGGCCGTTGAATGCGGTATTCCAGAATGGTCCTACCACTGGCAAGGATGTGTTCATTCCCTTGGAATGGGTGATCGGTGGCCGCGAACAAATCGGCAACGGCTGGCGCATGTTGATGGAATGCCTGGCGGCAGGTCGGGCGATTTCCCTGCCTTCGGCCAACGTCGGCCTGGGTAAAGTGGCGGTGCGCGGTACCACAGCCTATGCGGCGATGCGCAAGCAATTCGGCCTGCCCATCGGCAAGTTCGAAGGTGTACAGGCGCCGCTGGCGCGCATGGCCGGGCATCTGTATGCCTGTGATGCGGTGCGCAAGGTGTCGGTGGCATCCCTGGACGCCGGCGAGAAACCGTCGGTGATCTCGGCCATTGCCAAGTACCACGTCACAGAGCGGGCGCGCATCATCGTCAACGACGGCATGGACATCGTCGCCGGCAAAGGCATTTGCATGGGCCCCAATAACTTCCTCGCCCGTGCCTACCAGCAAAGTCCCATCGCCATTACGGTGGAGGGCGCGAACATCATGACCCGCTGCCTGATCATCTTTGGCCAGGGCTTGATTCGTTGCCATCCCTACGTGTTCCGCGAGATGGAGGCGGCGCACAACCCCGACCGGCGCAAGGCACTGGAAGACTTCGACAGCGCAATGTTTGGCCATGTGAGTTTTGTAGTAGCCAACACCGTACGCGCAGCGGTGCATGCCGTGACCGGCGGGCGCCTGATTGCGGCCCCGGCCAAGACCGACCCGGCGCTGGCTGCCTACTATCGCCAGGCCAATCGGCTGTCGGTGGTGCTGGCGCTGATCTCGGATATCTCCATGGGCGTGCTGGGCGGTGCCCTCAAGCGCAAGGAAAGTATTACCGGGCGCCTGGGGGATATTTTGTCGCAGCTGTACATCCTGTCTTGCGTGCTCAAGCGCTTCGAGGATGACGGCAGGCCCCAGGCGGACTTGCCGCTGGTGCACTGGGCGGCCCAGGACGCCTTGTTGCGCGCCCACGAAGCCTTGGCCGAAGTGCTCGACAACTACCCTTCAAAACCCGCAGCAGCAGTAGTGCGCACCTTGAGCTTTCCGTTTGGCATCCCGCTGCGCAAACCGTCGGACCGCCTGTTGGCGCAGGTGGCGGAGGTGGTGCAGACCCCTGGCGAGACCCGCGACCGTTTGCTGGCCAACTCCTACATCCCACGTCCGGAAGTCGACAAGCTGGCCTACGGCGAATTGGGTTTCCGTTTGCTGCCCCAAGTGGAGCTGATCGAGGCGCGGCTCAAGCCCGCCATCAAGCAAGGTCTGCTCGGCCCGCTGCCGATTTCTGCCACGGCCTTCACCGATTGGCGCGTGAAGGCGCGGGCGCTGGATTTGATCAGCGACGACGAAGACGCCTTGCTGGCGCGCTATGTGCAATACGCCGACCACGGTATCCAGGTGGACGACTTTCCCCAGGACTTTGGTTTGCTGGAGGCTCTGCAGCAGCGTAAGCAGGCGCTCGAGCCGGTGGCCAAACGGCGCAGCGTCCCGGTCAATTAAGAGAAAACCCGGTCCACAGGTGGGAACTGCTTGCCTTGAATACCAGGCAGAAGGCTTTTTGTAGGAGCGAGCTTGCTCGCGAAGAACTCACAGGCGCCGCGTTGATTCAGGAAGCCAGCGTTATCGTTGACGTTTTTCGCGAGCAAGCTCGCTCCTACAGAGGGCTATCCAGTTCCCCACATTTGACCGGTTTATCAGGCAAGAACTGTGTTGTGAGTGGACTCCTTATGAGTGACAGCTACCTTTCGTTCGTCAATTCCCCCTGGGGCCGGCGTCTGGCCCAGGCGGTCGGCTTGCCGCAACCCTTGCCCCTGCAACGGCATCGCAGCGGCCAGGCCGGCCTGGCTAATCCTGTGATCATCGCCGGGGCAGGGCGCCTGGTGGCCTCGGTGCAGCGCGTGTTCAGCGCCACCGACACCGTCGCCGCGAGCCCGGCGACGCTCAAGGCACCGTCCACGGTCAAGGTGCAAGGCGCGGTGTTCGACGCCAGCGGCGTGACCGACCTGCAACAGTTGGATGAGCTTTACCTGTTCTTTCACAGCAATGCCAAGCGCCTCAGCCAGCATGGCCGAGTAGTGGTGCTCGGCACGGCACCCGAGCATTGCGACGACTTGCCCCAGGCCATCGCCCAACGCGCCCTTGAAGGCTTGGTGCGGTCGCTGGCCAAGGAGCTGCGCCGCGCGATCACCGTGCAACTGCTGTACGTGGCGCCGGGCGCGGAAGACGCGCTGGACAGCAGCCTGGGGTTTTTCCTGTCGCGCCGTTCCGCCTATGTCTCGGGGCAGGTGGTGCGCCTGGAAAAACCGGTCGATGGCCATGCCGCCATCAACTGGGACAAACCCTTTGCCGGCAAACGCGCCCTGGTCACCGGCGCCTCCCGTGGCATCGGCCTGGCGATTGCCCAGGTGCTGGCGCGGGACGGTGCCCATGTGGTGTGTGTGGACGTGCCCCAGGCCCAGGAAGCCTTGCAGCAGGCGGCGACCAGCGTGGGCGGTTCGGCGTTGCCCCTGGATATCACCGCCGCCGACACCGCCTCACTGTTGCAAACCCACGTCAGCCAATACGGCGCCTTTGATGTGGTGGTGCACAACGCCGGGATCACCCGCGACAAGACCATCGCCAAAATGACCGAGGGCGCCTGGCGCAGTGTGCTGGCGGTCAATCTCGAAGCGCCGTGGCAGCTCAGTGAGGCCTTGCTCGACAGTCAGGGTTTGAACCCTGGTGGGCGCATTGTGTGCGTGTCGTCGATTTCCGGTATCGCCGGCAACCTGGGGCAGAGCAACTACGCCACGTCCAAGGCCGGTGTGATAGGCCTGGTACAGGGCCTGGCACCGCGTGCGGCAGCCCGGCAGGTCACGGTGAACGCGGTGGCGCCCGGCTTTATCGAGACCCAGATGACCGCGAAGATCCCGCTGATGATCCGCGAAGCGGGGCGGCGCATGAATTCGTTGTCCCAGGGCGGGCAACCCATCGACGTGGCCGAGACCATTGCCTGGCTGGCGCATCCGGCGTCGGGCGGCGTCAATGGCCAGGTGGTGCGGGTGTGCGGCCAAAGCCTGTTGGGAGCCTGACCGATGGACTACGTGACGCAGATTATCGACCCATCGCCGTCGCGCACGCAGTTGTTGCTCGACGGCCTGCGCGCCTTGCGCAAACCCAAGTTAGACGGTGCGCCGCCATTGCCTACAGCGCGCCTGGTGCGCAGCGCGGTGGAGCTTTCGCCGGCCGGTATCGCCGGTTACGCACGGGCGTGTGGCTTTCGTCGCGAACAGGGCGTGCCATTGTCCTATCCCCATGTGCTGGCGTTCCCCCTGCACCTCATGCTGCTGACCCGGCCAAGCTTCCCGTACCCGGCCAGTGGCATGGTGCACCTGGCCAATCGCATTCGTCAGCACCAACGCTTGCACGAGGGCCAGGCGGTGCGCCTGGAGGTGTATTGCGAGCGCTGGGTGGCTCATCCGAAAGGGCAGGCCTTGAATATCGCCACCCGTGCCTACAGCCAGGAAACCCTGGTGTGGGAAAGCGACAGTCTGTATTTGCGCCGTGACGTCAGCAATCCGGTGGGTGAACCCTGGAATGACCCTCTGCCGCTACAGGAAGACGGCCTGTTACGCACCCAGCGCTGGGTACTGCCCGCCGACCTGGGGCGACGCTTTGCCAAGGTCTCGGGGGATTTCAATCCCATTCACACGTCGGTCATCGGTGCCAGGCTGTTCGGCTTTCGTCGCGCCATCGCCCATGGCATGTGGACCCTGGGCCGCGCATTGGCAGCGCAACAGCCGCCCGGTGGCCTGGATCAGGCCGAGGCCCACTGCGAATTCAAATTGCCGATCTTCCTGCCCGGCCAGGTCGCCCTGTGGGGCCACCCCGTGAGCGGGCCACGGCGCGAGTTCGAAGTGCGCAATTTCGCCGGGGACAAGCCCCATATGCGCGGGCTATTCATTTGGAAAGAGAGCCAGCAATGAGTGACTACAGTTTTACCCCAGCCCCGACCTGCCGCGTGGCGATTATCGGCGGCAACCGTATTCCATTTGCGCGCTCCAACACGGTGTATGCCCACGACAGTAACCAAGACCTGCTGGTCGCCGCCCTGCAAGGGTTGGTGGAGCGCTACAACCTGCACGGCCAACGCCTGGGTGAGTTTGCCGCCGGAGCGGTGATCAAGCACTCGCGGGATTTCAACCTGGCCCGCGAGGCGCTGTTGTCCACCACGTTGTCGGCGCAAACCCCCGCCTATGATGTGCAACAAGCCTGTGGCACAGGGCTTGAAGCTGCGCTGCTGGTGGCGAATAAAATCGCCCTCGGCCAGATCGAAGTGGGCGTTGCCGGTGGTGCCGACACCACCTCCGACGCGCCCATTGGCATCAACGAATCCTTGCGCCATACCTTGCTTGCGGCCAATCGCGCCAAAAGCCTGGGCGACAAGCTCAAGGCCTTGATGAAAGTACGCCCATCGATGCTGTTCAAACCGTTGCTGCCGCGCAATGGCGAGCCGCGCACCGGCCTGTCCATGGGCGAGCACTGCGAAGAAATGGCCAAGCGCTGGCAGATCAAGCGCCTGGCCCAGGACGAGCTGACCCTCACCAGCCACCAGCGCCTGGATGCGGCTTATAAACGCGGCTTCTTCGACGACCTGATCAGCCCCCATCGCGGCTTGGCCCGTGACAACAACCTGCGTGCCGATATCAGCCTGGAAAAGCTCGCCGGCTTGTCGCCGGCCTTTGACCGCCAGAACGGCACGCTCACCGCCGGCAACTCCACGCCCCTGACCGATGGCGCCTCGGTGGTGCTGCTGGCCAGTGAAGAATGGGCCGCCGCCAATGGCTGGCCGGTGTTGGCCTACTTGCGCACCGGCGAAACGGCTGCGGTGAATTTTGTCGACGGCACCGAGGGCCTGCTGATGGCGCCGGCTTACGCTGTGCCACGCATGCTTGCGCGGGAAGGCTTGAGTTTTGCCGACTTCGACTTCTTCGAGATCCACGAAGCGTTCGCCGCCCAGGTGTTGTGCACGCTCAAGGCGTGGGAAGACCCGCAGTATTGCCGCGAGCGACTCGGCCTTGACGCCCCCCTGGGCGCCATCGACCGGGCCAAGATGAACGTCAACGGCAGCTCACTGGGCTGCGGCCATCCCTTTGCGGCCACCGGTGGCCGGCAACTGGCGGCGCTGGCCAAGGCCATCCATGAACGCGGTGGCGGTCGCGGCCTGATTTCGATCTGCGCGGCGGGTGGGTTGGGCATCACCGCCATCGTCGAAAAGTAGCGCTATCAAAAACAACAATAAGGACACTGCGATGAACGCTATCAGCCTGGAACACACCGAACGCATTTGGTTGAACACTTACCTGCCCGGCGTGCCAGCGGACATTGACGCGGGGATCGAGGACTACCCGTCGCTGCGCGAAGTGTTCCTGGAGCACCTGGAGAAGTTCCGTGAACGGGTGGCCTACGTCAGCATCGGCACGCAAATGACCTATGCCGATTGGCGCACCCAGGGCATTGCCTTTGCCGCCTGGCTGCAGGACCAGGGCGTGAAGAAGGGCGACCGCGTGGCCCTGATGATGCCCAACTGCTTGCAGTACCCGATCTGCCTGCTGGGCACGATCCTGGCCGGGGCGGTGGTGGTCAACGTCAACCCGTTGTACACCGCCCACGAACTCAAGCACCTGCTCAAGGACAGTGGCGCCGAAACCGTGGTGATCTTCGAAAATTTCGCGCATACCCTGGAAAAAGCCATGGTGGGCAGCAGCGTCAAGCGAGTGGTGGTCGCGGCCATTGGCGACTTGCTGGGCACCTTCAAGGGCGCGGCAATGAATTTCATCCTGCGCAGCGTGCAGAAGCAGGTACCGGCCTTCAGGTTGCCCGGTTCGCTGCGTTTCAACCAGGTGCTCAAACAGGGCAGGGCCATGCACCATTTGCCGGTCAGCCTGCACCGCGATGAACTGGCCTTCCTGCAATACACCGGCGGCACCACCGGCGATGCCAAGGGTGTGATGCTCAGCCATCGCAATATCATCGCCAACCTGCTGCAAGCCAAGGCCTGGGTTGGTGATCAGTTGGACCAGCACAAGCAGGAAACCAACGTGACCTTGCTGCCGCTGTACCACATCTTTTCCCTGACGGTGAACTGCCTGATGTTCATGTGCCTGGGCGGGCGCAATATCCTTATCGCCAACCCTCGGGACGTGAAGCGCGTGCAAATGATTCTGCGCAAGGAACGCTTCAATGGCATTGCCGGGGTGAACACGCTGTTCAATGGGTTGCTGGAGAACAAGGAGTTCTGTGCGCGGGACTTTTCCGATTTGCGCCTGGTGATTGCTGGCGGCATGGCCACCCACACCGCCGTGGCCAAGCGCTGGAAAGAGGTGACCGGGCTGCCGATCATCGAAGGCTACGGGCTGACCGAATGCTCGCCCGTGGTGAGCATCAGCCCTATTGATATTTCCCGCATGCGCGAGATGGAATTCACCGGCAGCATTGGCGTGCCATTGCCCTCGACCTGGGTGCGCTTCTTGCGCGAAGACGGCGAACTGGCGGATATCGGCGAGCAGGGCGAGTTGCAAGTACGTGGCCCGCAAGTGATGCAGGGCTACTGGCAACGGCCGAAGGAAACCGCCGAGGTGCTGGATGCCGAGGGCTGGTTGTCCACCGGGGACATCGGCGTGATGGACGCAC
This sequence comes from Pseudomonas sp. MF6767, assembly GCF_016405475.1. Lineage (NCBI taxonomy): Bacteria > Pseudomonadati > Pseudomonadota > Gammaproteobacteria > Pseudomonadales > Pseudomonadaceae > Pseudomonas > Pseudomonas sp. MF6767. The sequence continues at coordinate 166,671 of NZ_JAEKCY010000012.1, forward strand.
GCGGGTATATCCGCCTGGTGGACCGCAAGAAGGACATGATCCTGGTCTCGGGCTTCAACGTGTACCCCAATGAAATCGAGGACGTGGTGGCCATGCACCCTGGGGTTGCTGAAGTGGCGGCCATTGGGGTCGAAGACCCAGTGACCGGGGAGAAGGTCAAGATCATCGTCGTGCGCAAGGACCCGACCTTGACCCAGGAGCAGATTCTTGCGCACTGCCGGGAGTACCTGACGGGGTACAAGCTGCCAAAATATGTGGAGTTTCGCACCACGGAACTGCCCAAGACCACGGTGGGCAAAGTGCTGCGCCGGGCCTTGCGCTGATCTACGGTTCAGACGACCAAATGTGGGAGCGGGCTTGCTCGCGAATGCGGCGGTTCAGGCAGTGAAGGTGCCGACTGACACAGCGTATTCGCGAGCAAGCCCGCTCCCACTTTTTAAACCGTGTCCACTTTGACCCAGCGTTCCTCAAGGGCGGCCACTCGAATCGCCGTCGCCAATCGCTCTACCTCCCATGCAGCCTCAAAGTCCGTCCCCTGGGCCCCTTGGCCGGCCAGCGCCATGATCAACTCGTGCACTTCCAACGTCTTCAATTCGTTGTAACCCAACTGATGCCCCGCCGCCGGGCTGAATGCCGCATAGCCGGGCAGGGCGGGGCCAGCCAGCAGGCGCTGGAAGCCGTCCTGGCCGATGCGGTGCAGGCGCAGTTCATTCAAGCGTTCCTGGTCAAACGCCAGCGTGCCTTGGGTGCCGCTGATCTCGAAACTCAGATGGTTCTTGTAGCCGTGCTTGAGCCAACTGCTGCTCACCGTGCCACGGGCGCCGTTGGCGAAGCGCAACAGGGCATGCACCTGGTCATCCACGGCAATGGCTTTTGAGGTTGGGCTGCCGGCGGTGGCGGGGCGTTGGTTGTGCACGGTCTGGGTATCGGCACAGACATGGGTCACGTCGCCCACCAGGTAGCGGGCCATTGACAGCAAATGGCTGCCCAGGTCAGCCAGGGCGCCGCCAGCATGCTCCACTTCGCAGCGCCACGACCAAGGGGAGGCCGGGTCCGCCATGAAGTCTTCGCTGAACTCACCTTGGAAACTGATGATCTGGCCCAGTTCGCCCTGGGCAATCATCTGCCGGGCCAGCACGATCATGGGGTTGTGCTGGTAGTTATAGCCGACACGCGTCACCACCCCGGCGGTATGGGCTGCGCGGCGCATGGCGTCGGCTTGTTCGAGGCTGACGGCCAGGGGTTTCTCGCAATACACGGCTTTGCCGGCCGCAATCGCGGCCATGGCCATGGGGTAATGCAAATGGTTGGGGGTGGTGATGGCCACGACGTCGACCTTTGGGTCGTTGATCAGCGCTTGCCAGTCACCATGGGCCTGGGCAAACCGCCAGGCGCTGGCGCAACGCTGGGCGCGTTCGGTGTCGGCATCGGCCAGGGCGGCCAGCTTGAGCTGCACCGGCAGTTCAAATACCGCCCGGGCGTTGTTGAACGCCAGCGCGTGGGCGCGGCCCATGAAGCCTGTGCCGATCAAGCCGATTCCGAGTTCACGCATCGTCGTGGTCCTTTGGATTATTGTTTTCAGGAAAGCTATTAATGGAATAAAAATTCACTGAATTCAATAGATAGAATAAAAATTCATTTCTCCTGATGGTTCCCACGCTCCGCGTGGGAATGCCGCCCGGGCGCTCTGCGCCCCGCTGTTTGCGCGGTGAGGACGCAGAGCGTCAGCGGATGCATTCCCACGCGGAGCGTGGGAATGATCACGTCGATCACGTGGGGCCATCATTTCAGCTGATATAGCTATATTCAGCACATGGCCAAACGCCGCCAGTTAACAAAAGATAACGTAGCGCCGATTGTCAGACGATTCCAAAGCCCGATAGGATGGCTCCTGCTTCCTCCAGGCGCTCTAGATTGCAGGTTTCAAGGTCCTGGCAGAGAAGACGACCTAACAATAATAAATGGGAGAAAGGTCTATGAGTGAGCCTGTCATGGGTTGGGTTGTTTGCCGCCCACGCGCCGCACGCAGGGTTGCGTTGCTGGCCACAGCGCTCTCGCTGCTTGCTGGCAGCGCATTGTCGCTGCCGGTTCTGGCCGCCAGCGATACCTCCGCCGCCGCAGTCTTTGCAATTGAATCCCCCAAGGCCGCCAAAGGCTTGATGATCGACGTGGTTCACGCGGGCAAGCGCCTGGTGGCGGTCGGTGATCGGGGGCATATCCTTTATTCCGATGACCAGGGCAACACCTGGGCCCAAGCCAAAGTACCCACCCGGCAACTGCTCACGGCGGTGTTTTTCGTTGATGATCAGCACGGTTGGGCCGTCGGCCACGATGCGCAGATTCTTGCCAGTACCGATGGCGGCGCCACGTGGACCCAGCAATATCAAGACCTCAAACGCGAAGCGCCGTTGCTCGATGTGTGGTTCAACGACGCCAACCACGGCCTGGCCGTGGGCGCCTACGGTGCGTTGATCGAGACCACCGACGCCGGCAAAACCTGGAACGATGTCAGCGAGCGCCTCGACAACGAAGACCAGTACCACCTCAACGCCATTGCACACGTCAAGGGCGCCGGCCTGTTTATCGTCGGTGAGCAAGGCAGCATGTTTCGCTCAAGCGACGACGGCCAGACCTGGGAAAAACTCGAAGGCCCCTACGAGGGTTCACTGTTTGGCGTGATCAGCACCGCACAGCCACAGACCCTGTTGGCGTATGGTTTGCGCGGCAACCTCTACCGCTCAACCGATTTCGGCAGCACTTGGGAACAGGTCCAATTGAACGCAGCGCGTGGCGCGTTGGAGTTTGGCCTGTCGGGGGCGACCTTGCTGGAGGACGGTTCCATTGTTGTGGTCGGCAACGGCGGCAGCGTGGTGGTCAGCCATGACGATGGCCAGACCTTCAGTGTGTTCAATCGCCCGGACCGTATTTCACTCTCGGCGGTCACGGCGGCCGGCAATGGCAATTTGATCCTCGCGGGGCAGGGTGGCGTGCGGGTTGCCACATCGGCCGGCGCAGAGCTCTCAAAATAATAAGAAGGCGGGGATCCAATGAGCAGTCATCACAACGATAAAGCGACCTTTCTTGAGCGTCTGATCTTCAACAATCGCCCGGCGGTGATCGTCATCTGCCTGCTGGTGAGCCTCTTCCTGTTCTGGCAGGCGACCTTGATTCGCCCGTCCACCAGTTTTGAAAAGATGATCCCGCTCAAGCACCCCTTCATCGAAAAAATGATGGAGCACCGCAACGATTTGGCCAACCTGGGCAACACCGTGCGTATTTCGGTGGAAGCCAAGGACGGGGACATCTTCACCAAGGAGTACATGGAGACCCTGCGCCAGATCCACGACGAGGTGTTCTACATCTCCGGTGTGGACCGCTCGGGCCTCAAGTCGCTGTGGAGCCCCAGCGTGCGCTGGACCGAGGTGACCGAAGAAGGTTTTGCCGGCGGGGAGGTCATCCCGCAGAGCTACAACGGTTCGCCGCAGAGCCTCGACCAGTTGCGCAATAACGTGCTCAAGTCCGGCCAGGTCGGGCGGCTGGTCGCCAATGACTTCAAGTCGAGCATCGTTGATATCCCGCTGTTGGAGTCCTACCCGGACCCGCAAGACCAGGGCAAGTTGCTGGCCCTGGACTACCGCAAGTTCTCCCATGAACTCGAAGACAAGATCCGCGACAAGTTCGAAACCCAGAACCCCAACGTCAAGATTCATATTGTCGGCTTTGCCAAAAAGGTCGGCGACCTGATCGATGGCCTGGTGATGGTGGTGCTGTTCTTCGGCGTTGCGTTCGTCATCACCCTGATTCTGCTGCTGTGGTTCACCAACTGCCTGCGCAGCACCATTGCGGTGTTGAGCACGACATTGGTGGCGGTGGTCTGGCAACTGGGGTTGATGCACTTCTTCGGTTTCGGACTGGACCCGTATTCGATGCTGGTGCCGTTCCTGATCTTCGCCATCGGCATTTCCCATGGGGTGCAAAAGATCAACGGCATTGCCCTGCAATCCAGCGAGGCAGACAACGCCCTCACCGCCGCGCGGCGCACCTTCCGGCAACTGTTCCTGCCGGGGATGATCGCCATTCTGGCGGATGCGGTGGGCTTCATCACGCTGCTGATCATCGACATCGGCGTGATCCGCGAACTGGCTATCGGCGCGTCCATCGGCGTGGCGGTGATCGTGTTCACTAACCTGATCCTGCTGCCGGTCGCGATTTCCTACGTGGGCATCAGCAAGCGCGCCATCGCCAAGAGCAAGAAAGACGCGAACCGCGAACATAGCTTCTGGCGCCTGCTGTCCAAATTTGCCAGCCCGAAAGTCGCGCCGGTTTCGGTATTCCTGGCGTTGATCGCCTTTGGTGGCGGCCTCTGGTACAGCCAGAACCTGAAGATTGGCGACCTGGACCAAGGCGCACCGGAACTGCGCCCGGATTCGCGCTACAACAAGGACAACAACTTCATCATCAGCAATTACTCCACCAGCTCCGACGTGTTGGTGGTGATGGTCAAGACCAAGGCCGAAGGCTGCTCGCGCTATGAAGCCATGGCGCCCATCGACCAGTTGATGTGGAAGATGCAGAACACCGAGGGCGTGCAGTCGGCGATCTCGTTGGTGACCGTGTCCAAGCAAATGATCAAGGGCATGAACGAGGGCAACCTGAAATGGGAAACCCTGTCGCGCAACCCGGATGTGCTGAACAACTCCATCGCCCGTGCCGATGGTTTGTACAACAACAATTGCTCACTGGCGCCGGTGCTGGTGTTCCTCAATGACCACAAGGCCGAAACCCTCGACCGCGCGGTGCATGCGGTGCAGGAGTTCGCCAAGGAAAACAACAAGGACGGCCTGGAATTCATCCTCGCAGCGGGTAATGCCGGGATCGAAGCGGCCACCAACGAGGTGATCAAGGAGTCGGAACTGATCATCCTGATCCTGGTGTACCTGTGCGTGGCGACCATGTGCATGATCACCTTCCGCTCCTGGGCGGCGACCCTGTGCATCGTGTTGCCGCTGGTGCTGACCTCGGTACTGGGTAACGCACTGATGGCGTTCATGGGCATTGGCGTCAAGGTCGCAACCTTGCCGGTGGTAGCCCTGGGTGTGGGGATTGGCGTGGACTACGGCATCTACATCTACAGCCGTCTGGAAAGCTTCCTGCGCGCTGGCTTGCCGTTGCAAGAGGCCTATTACCAGACGTTGAAGTCCACCGGTAAGGCCGTACTGTTCACCGGCTTGTGCCTGGCCATCGGCGTGTGCACCTGGATCTTCTCGGCCATCAAGTTCCAGGCCGACATGGGCCTGATGCTGACTTTCATGCTGCTGTGGAACATGTTCGGCGCGCTGTGGCTGTTGCCGGCGCTGGCGCGATTCCTGATCAAGCCTGAAAAGCTGGCAGGGCAGAAGGGCAACTCGTTGTTCGCACACTGATCCTGCTCCCAAAAGGCGGGAGCGGGCTTGTATGGGAGCTGGCTTGCCTGCGATAGGCATAGGTATCTACACAACGTTGGCGCAAAGCTGGACCTGTGGCGAGGGAGCTTGCTCCCGTGACGGCCTGACAGCCGAAGCTGATCCAACTGACACACCGTGCCAAGTGTGGGAGCTGGCTTGCCTGCGAAGACGGCCTGGCAGCCAACTGGGATGTTGGATCAGAGCGCCTACATGTCTGATACCGCAGGAATGGATATTTACCCGGTATAACTGCGTCGGCCGTCAGGCCGACATCGCAGGCAAGCCAGCTCCCACAGTTTGATCGTGGGGGTGTCAGATAGGCGGGCGTTGGCTGTCAGGCCGTCACGGGAGCAAGCCCCCTCGCCACAGGTTTAGCGTCGTACCGAAGTTGTAGATACCTATGCTGCGATAGCATCACCGCAGTGTTCAACTTCTAGGTTACAGCCTGGGCTATCATTGCGGCTTTCCCCAAAATGATTGACTGCCATGACTGCCGACACCCTGACTCGCGTCCTTGCTACCAGCGATATGCTGATCATCAATGGGCTGCACGCTTTTGACTTCGAGCTTGATCAGCAACTGCAGATCCAAAGCATGGATGGCCGGGAACTCAAGCGCTGGACCTTCAGTCCAGAACAGTTAGAGGCGGCTACCTTTGACGAGAGCTTGCAAAGCTGGTTGCTGATCAACGACGACGGTGAACACCGTCTGGTCTGCTTGAGCGCCATCCAGGGCGACAACAATAACGACGAGGAAGAAGCAGATGATGCGTAAATTCTGGCCCCTGCTGATGGCAGGCAGTGTCGGTGCGATGTCGGTGCAGGCCGCACCGGCCGATATCCATGAACTGTTGGTCGGCAGCTATACAGCCGGCACCAGTGAAGGGATCTACCGCCTGCAATTCGACAGTAGCACCGGGCAGTTCAGCGGCAAGCCAGTGCTGGCGGCGAAAACCGCCAACCCTTCGTGGCTGACGATCTCCAAAGACCAGAAGCAGTTGTTTGTGGTCAATGAGAACGGCCCCGGCCAGGCAGACCCGGTGGGCCGTGTCAGCAGCTACAGCATCGACCCCCAGAACCACCAGTTGACCCTGATCAACCAGGTGCAGAGCCTGGGCAATGAGCCGACCCATTCCAGTGTGGCCGCCGATGGGCGCTACCTGTTCGTCGCCAACTATTCGGTGGTGGAAGACCCGGGTGGCAGCCTGGCGATCCTGCCGGTGGATGCCAGCGGCAAGCTGTCGGCACCGGTGCAATTGAGCGGGCACCCGGCCAGCCGTGTGAACCCGGAGCGCCAGGCGTCCAACCATGTGCATTCGGTCGTGTCGTCGCCGGACGGCAAGTATGTATTCGTGCAGGACCTGGGCGCGGACAAGGTGTTTGCCTACCGCTACGACCCCAAGGCCAATCACGAACTGCCACTGACAGCGGCCGACCCGGCGTCGGTGCAGTTGCCACCCGGCAGCGGGCCGCGTCACTTGCTGTTCAGCGCGGACGGCAAACACGCCTGGCTGACCACTGAGATGAGCGCCCAGGTAGCCGTGTTCGATTACAACGACGGCAAGCTGACGCAAACCCAGTTGCTCGACTATGCCGCCGGCCAACCGGTGTCCGACAAGGCCGGTGCGGCGTTGCATGCGTCAAACGACGGCAAATTCCTGTACGTGAGCAACCGTGGCACGGCCAATCAGATGCTGGTGTTCAGCATCGATCCAGCCACCGCGCACCTCAAGGAAATCCAGCGGCGTTCTGTCGAAGGCGACCATCCGCGTGAGTTCAGCCTCGACCCTAGCGGAAAATTCCTGCTGATCGCCAACCAGAAAAGCAATGAAATCGTTGTAGTTGAGCGCGACGCCAAGACCGGCCTGCTGGGTAAAACCGTGCAGAAATTGCCGATTGATGCCCCCAGTGACCTTAAGTTCCTGGTGCGTCAATAAGCCACAGGCCCCGCAATGCGGGGCCTGAGCCGTTGTATTAATCGCAGTGATAACGGCTACTGTTTCAAAGCATTTCTAAGGTTCAACCCTCGGGCGTAAGTTGGGTTCCAAGGCCTTCCCAGGCCACCCAACCAAACGAACACAAGGGTTACCGCCATGAACTTCAATCTCTTCTCGATCATCGCTGCTTCTGCTGTTTCCGCCACTGTGGCCTTGCCTGCCGCCGCCAGCGTGGAAGTCACCGGCAAAAAATCCAATGTCACAGCCTATACCCAGAAATACCTGCAACAGAGTGCCAACTTTTATGCGGCGCTGGATCACAAGATTCAAAACTGATTGTCGAGGGAGTCAAACCCCAAGCCACTCGCGAGAGTGCCTTGGGGTTTGACGTATCTAGCTGATGGTCAATATCCGACGCAAGGATTCATTCAGGTCTATTGCGCGCGCGCGGGTGAAGCTGCTTGAGATCACGTAATAGAACTCGAAGCTGTAGCCTTTGAACTGGCGCAATTGTTCCCAGTAAAACACCTGCTTGACCGGCGCACCGACGGGCCAGGATTGGCCGACGACTTGTGTCTCGGTGTGGAGGATCACCTCGTTCAACCCTTTTACAAGTCGAAAGATCCACAGAATCTCGTCGGTGGGTTGCCGCCAGGCATAGTAGGGGCAGCGTGCGATGACATGCGCCGGGTCGTTACCGATGTGATCGTCTGGGTAGCCCTCAAGGTCCGGTGGCTCCAGGCGAACCACTGAGCCTCTGACCTCGGCGGCGGTTTTCTTGGAGTACACCTCGTAGGGCGGGCCGGACTTTCTCAATACGAAGCTGGTCTCCACCCGGCCTTCAGCGGCCATCCGTACATCCAGGTAATCGATGAACACTGAATAGACCTGGCCACCTCGCCGGATCTCGACAAATTTGTGAATGATTTTGACGCCACCTTTAGGCGGGTAGATGCGGAACATCACATCATAAATATCACCCACACCGCCCACGCTAGACGGCGTGCGAACCTGCAGCTCCAGGGGGTTTTCCCCCACGACTTCAAGGTCGATATAGCCAGGTGGCCCGCCATTGACGATGACGGGGCCATCCGTCAGGTGCTGGCCCAGGTTCACCGAGACCTCCACGCTGGCCGAGCCGGGCGTCGAGACATTCCCCACCAGATCCCGCACCTCCAGCCAGACGTACAGACGATCACTGTCGCCGGCTTCAAGCAAATCCGCATAGGTCACCAGGATCACTGTGGGCTTGAGTGCCCCCGCAATGTTTTGCGTCTTGATCACCGATCCCCAGTGAAGATCGACTTCATCGGTTGGGTTGGTGTTTGGGGGCGGCTGGAGCGTGATAGTGACGCCTTTGCTGGCGTTGCCTGGGACGATGACCGTCTCGGATACGCTGAATTTCAGTCCTGAATGCCCGGGTACTGTAGGGCCGTCGTCGTCGTCACCGGCGGGAAGGTCGGTCTTGATCAGCGTCAGCAGCGGGTAAGACCTGTCGTAGTCCGTGCCTCCGGCATAGTGGACCACATACACCAGGGCATACGGGCCGTCGGGCAGGTCCTTCTGTTCGGCGGCGAAAAAGTAGGCGTTGTTCAGCTCCTCGCCAGGTTTGAGCTGCTTGGTGGCGAGTACCGACACGGTGCCGTCGTCGAGTAGTTTACCGACCGTGATGACATCGCCGGGGGCCGCGGCCCAGCCTTTGTCTACCTGAATCGTCATGCCCGACTCAAACAACCACTTCGGGACGCCAGCGTCGTAGCCTTTGACGTTCTCACTCATGCCGGGAATGTAAAGCCGGTCGAGGTACTTGGGCGCCTTCTTTTCCTCCAGTGTCATGATGGTGTGTGATGGGGCCGGAACCTTCTGTTTGGCAGAGGCTTTGGTCTTGGTCTTTCCCTCTGCCGCTGCTGGCTTGGTCGCAGGCGCGGATGTCTGGTTTTTCTGGGCTGGCATAGCTGTTCTCCTGTTCCTGCGAAGTGTGCTGTTGGCGCTATCAAACGCCTGAATCGGGGCATTGGCTACTGTCAGAATTAACAGGTACCGATCCAGGGGCATCCTGCACTACCTGTTAATTCTGACAGTAGGCACGCCGCGATTTCAGGCGTTTGATAGCGGTAAGCCAACAGCGCACGACCGTGAGGACTCTCGCCATGCCCAAGGACAAAACACTTGACCCCCTCTTGCCGCCCATCGTTGTTCCGCTGATGGAACCGGCCATTGATGGTGATATCGAAGGGGCGCATGGCGGTATCGGCCTGCGGCATACCGAGGTGCCGTTGGTGGTCTACCTGATCAACCCCAAAGATGGCGTCACTCCGGGCAGTGTTGCCTCACTGTTCTGGGGCAACCGTAATATTCCCGTGGCCTCTACGCCGATTCGCGAAGGCGAGCAAAACCTTGACCTGTTCCCGATGACTGTTCCCGCGCACCATATCGTCCCGTACTTGGTCGACGGTGTACGTGGCATGCTAAGGCGCAGCAGCGGCAATGAGTCATTCACCGAAGAAATCAAGTTACGGGTCAGCCTGACTCGCCCCGGTGGCGAAGACAAAGACAGTCTGCCCGGCCACCAGGGGCTGGCGTATGAGGTCCCACCGGAGGTTTTGCTGCATGGCGTCAACCAGCAGCAGGCACTGGCGGGTGTCAAGATCATCATTCGCTACTGGCTAAACATGCGCGCTTA
>NZ_JAEKCY010000013.1:0-166493 GCF_016405475.1 Pseudomonas sp. MF6767
GCAGTGAAACGATGCATCGCCGATGGTAGTGTGGGGTTTCCCCATGTGAGAGTAGGTCATCGTCAAGATTAAATTCCAAAACCCCAATTGCGAAAGCAGTTGGGGTTTTGTTTTGGGCGCTCGAAAATCTGGTGGGGCGTCGATCATGACTGATATCCAGCCTTTCTATGCAATGACCCTGCGCATGGCTATCATGCGTGCCTCATTCTGTGGCGATATGTGCATGCTGACGTTGTTGAAACTTCTGAAAGATGGTCGCTTTCATTCTGGAGAAGCGCTTGGTGCCGCCCTAGGCGTCAGTCGCAGTGCCGTGTGGAAGCAGCTTCAGCATCTTGAGGCAGAATTGAATCTCCCCATTCATAAGATCCGGGGGCGCGGATATAGATTGGCTGCGCCATTGATGTTTTTGAATGCGCAGGAAATTTCTCAGAGGGCGGCTTCCTTGACTTGGCCCGTTCACATTTTCGACTCCATTGACTCCACTAATGCTGAGGCTTTACGTCTTGTCGATGCGGGCAGTGCGGCTCCTTTTATTGTGCTAGCGGAGCAGCAGACGGCTGGTAGGGGGCGACGAGGCCGCAAATGGGTCAGTCCATTTGCGCAAAACGTTTACTACAGCCTTGTATTGCGTGTTGAGGGCGGCCTGCGGCAACTGGAAGGGCTGAGTCTGGTGGTGGGGCTGGCAGTCCTGCAGGCTCTGCGTGAGTCGGGCGTGGAGGGCGCAGCTTTGAAGTGGCCAAACGACGTCCTGGTTAGGCACAAGAAAGTCTCAGGCATCTTGCTTGAGTTGGTGGGAGATCCCGCAGATATCTGTCACGTTGTGCTAGGGATAGGTATCAATGTGAATATGCAGAAGGCTGGAGAGGTTGATCAGCAGTGGACCTCGATGCAGCTCGAGACGGGCTCTTCTGTTGATCGCAATCACCTGGTGGCGCGACTGGGCTTGCAACTACAAGCCTACCTAGACCGACACAAGGCTGCCGGTTTTGCCGGGCTGCAAGCAGAATGGGAGCAGCATCACGCGTGGCAAGGGAAGAGTGTGTCGCTTATTGCGGGCGTCAATCAGATTGATGGGGTTGTGCTCGGTGTGGATTGTCAGGGCGCGTTGCGTTTGGATGTCGGTGGCGTTGAGAAAATATACAGCGGTGGTGAGCTAAGCCTGAGGTTGCGTGATGATTCTTGAGCTCGACTGTGGAAATAGCTTTATCAAGTGGCGTGTTCTTGAGTCGAGTGATGCAAGTGTCCGCGCCGAAGGCATCGCAGGTTCGGATATTGCGCTTATCGACAGTTTGGTGGCTTTGCCTGGTCTATTGCTCACGCGTTGTCGGTTGGTGAGTGTTCGCGCGCTTGAGGAGACCGATAAGTTGATAGCCGCGTTGGTAGGGGCATTTGGCGTTGCTGTTTCCTGTGCCACCTCTGCTCGAGAAATGAGCGGAGTGCGCAACGGCTACGAAGACTTCCAGCGCCTAGGAATGGATCGATGGCTGGCCATGCTAGGCGCGTTCAAGTTGGCGTCAGGTGCATGCCTGGTACTCGATTTTGGTACGGCGGCGACCGCAGATTTTATCGGTCCGGACGGTGAGCACCTGGGTGGTTTTATTTGTCCGGGTATGCCGCTTATGCGTAATCAACTGCGAACCCATACTCGCAAGATACGCTACGACGACGCGGCCGCTGAGCGGGCGCTGGAGCGTCTCTCTCCAGGTCGCACGACCGTAGAGGCCGTCGAGCGTGGTTGTACGCTCATGCTTAGAGGTTTCGTGCTCACTCAGCTCGAGTTGGCGCGAGGCTATTGGGGTGAGGACTTCACGGTCTTTCTCACTGGAGGCGATGCCGACCTCGTCAGGGATGCTGCGCCTCAGGCTCGGCTGGTCCCGGACCTGGTGTTTGTTGGTCTGGCGATGGCGTGTCCTTTGTCTTGAGGTAATTATGCGCTGGCTGTTTTTACTTTTACTGGTTCTCAATGTTTTTTATTACGTCTGGCATCAGCAAGAGGCGCCATTGCGGGCCAAGGATGTCACGCCCTTGAATCTCCATCGAGGAGCGCAGCAAGATATTCGCCTCTTGAGTGAGTCGGCAGATGCGGTGGCTCGGCGTGATCGAGCGAGGTCGGCGGAGGCGCAGAATACCTGCTTGTACATCGGCGGTTTCTCGGATCGACGCCAAGCCTCTTCTCTTGAGCAGAGGCTCACGAGCCTGGATATAAAGGTCACGGTCCAGTTGCTGAATGCACAGAGCGCCTCGGGTTATTGGTTGCGTGTGGCCCCTGAGAGCCGTCGCCTGGCTGACGATCTCCCCTTTGAAAGCCTTGCTAATGAATTCAATGAGTTAAAACATAAAATAATGCTGTGCGAAGGCATTGCAACTCTCGAATAGTTTGCATAGAATGGCGCCCGCTTCGCAGTGAAGACCTTTAAGGGCTACAGTGCAAAGCTACCGTCAATGCAGCTAACCTCATAATTTAAATGAGAAAATGCTTGACAGAAGGTCGGCGTGATGTAAAATGCCGGCTCGCTTAGGAGGGGTTCCCGAGCGGCCAAAGGGATCAGACTGTAAATCTGACGTCTACGACTTCGAAGGTTCGAATCCTTCCCCCTCCACCATTTTTAGCGTGAGCTGCAAGCTCCGCGGGTATAGTTTAGTGGTAGAACCTCAGCCTTCCAAGCTGATGATGCGGGTTCGATTCCCGCTACCCGCTCCAAGTTTGCAGGTTGTGCAAGGTGTTTCGCTCTTGTAGCTCAGTTGGTAGAGCACACCCTTGGTAAGGGTGAGGTCAGCGGTTCAAATCCGCTCAAGAGCTCCATATGACAAGGCAGATATGAAAATATCTGCCTTTGTTTTAACAGCTGCCTCGGCTTGAATGTTGTTCGATGTTTCAGGTCTTGTGGGGTTGGTTGTTGTAAAGTCTTTTTCAGGCCTGCATAATGGTCGGCCTGATTTTGTTTTAGGTCAGTAGCTCAATTGGCAGAGCGACGGTCTCCAAAACCGTAGGTTGGGGGTTCGATTCCCTCCTGACCTGCCAGATTCACGTGGTGTGTCTGGCTTTCTTTTCACAGGATCTTCATAGATGACTCCTAAGGCTGAAGCTCAAAGCTCTCGTTTCGATCTGGTAAAGTGGCTCGCTGTAGTCGCCTTGGTGGTCGTAGGCGTTGTTGGCAATCAGTACTATTCTGCTTCGCCGATCCTGTACCGTGTACTCGCTTTGCTTGCCCTCGCTGCTGTAGCTGCCTTTGTAGGCCTGCAGACTGCCAAAGGCAAGTCCTTCGCGGTACTGGTTAAGGAAGCCCGCACCGAAATCCGTAAAGTCGTTTGGCCGACTCGCCAAGAAACCACTCAGACCACATTGATTGTCGTGGCTGTTGTTCTGGTTATGGCGTTGCTGTTGTGGGGGCTTGACTCCCTGCTCGGCTGGCTTGTTTCCTTGATTGTTGGCTAAGGGTGTCCCGTGGCTAAGCGTTGGTACGTTGTGCATGCTTACTCGGGTTACGAGAAGCATGTTATGCGCTCTTTGCTGGAGCGCGTAAAGCTGGCAGGCATGGAAGATGGCTTCGGCGAAATTCTGGTTCCCACTGAAGAAGTGGTTGAAATGCGGAATGGGCAGAAGCGCAAAAGCGAACGCAAGTTCTTCCCTGGCTACGTGCTGGTACAGATGGATATGAACGAAGGTACTTGGCACTTGGTCAAGGATACCCCTCGCGTCATGGGCTTCATTGGTGGTACTGCCGATAAGCCTGCTCCGATCACCGACAAAGAGGCGGAAGCAATTCTGCGTCGTGTTGCTGACGGTAGTGACAAGCCCAAGCCGAAGACATTGTTCGAGCCGGGTGAGGTTGTTCGCGTTACAGACGGTCCGTTCGCTGATTTCAACGGTACGGTCGAAGAAGTTAACTACGAAAAGAGCCGGATCCAAGTGGCGGTGCTCATTTTCGGTCGCTCTACCCCGGTAGAGTTGGAGTTCAGCCAGGTCGAAAAGGTCTAGCAGGACAAGCATCCCAACCCCGCAGCCTAGGCTGTGGGGTTTTGTCGTCACTGGGATAAACGCGCAAGTAACCGGGGAGCCTTTCGAGGCGTTTGAACCCGTAATTGGAGTGCCTCATGGCCAAGAAGATTACCGCTTACATCAAGCTGCAAGTGAAGGCCGCTCAGGCCAACCCTAGCCCACCCGTCGGTCCAGCTCTGGGTCAGCACGGCGTGAACATCATGGAATTCTGCAAGGCCTTCAACGCCCGTACTCAGGGTCTTGAGCCAGGTCTGCCGACTCCAGTGATCATCACTGTATACAGCGACCGTAGCTTCACCTTCGAAACCAAGTCGACCCCGGCTTCGGTTTTGCTGAAGAAAGCTGCCGGTCTGACCAGCGGTTCCGCTCGTCCTAACACCGTTAAGGTTGGCACCGTAACCCGTGCTCAGCTGGAAGAAATCGCGAAAACCAAAAACGCGGATCTGACTGCAGCTGATATGGATGCAGCCGTGCGTACCATCGCCGGTTCTGCTCGTAGCATGGGCCTTAACGTGGAGGGTGTGTAATGGCTAAGCTGACCAAGCGCCAAAAGGCTATCGCCGGCAAAATCGAAGCGGGCAAGTCCTACAACTTCGTAGACGCTGCTGCCCTGCTGACCGAGCTGTCGACTGTCAAGTTCAGCGAGTCTGTTGACGTTGCTGTGAACCTGGGCGTTGACCCACGTAAATCCGACCAGGTCGTTCGTAGCGCTACTGTGCTGCCACACGGTACTGGCAAGACTGTACGTGTTGCCGTCTTCACCCAAGGCCCAGCTGCTGAAGCTGCTCTGGCCGCTGGTGCTGATCGCGTTGGCATGGATGACCTGGCTGCCGAAATGAAAGGCGGCGACCTGAACTATGACGTCGTAATTGCTTCCCCGGATGCAATGCGCGTTGTAGGTCAGTTGGGTCAGATCCTCGGTCCACGTGGCCTGATGCCTAACCCTAAAGTCGGCACCGTAACTCCAGACGTAGCTACCGCGGTTAAAAACGCCAAGGCTGGTCAGGTTCGTTATCGCACCGACAAAAACGGCATCATTCACACCTCCGTTGGCAAAGTCGGCTTCGATGCCGTCAAGCTGAAGGAAAACGTTGAAGCCCTGATCGCTGATCTGAAGCGTATCAAGCCTGCTTCCTCGAAAGGTATCTACGTCAAGCGCGTTACCCTGAGCACCACTATGGGCCCAGGCCTGGTCATCGACCAAGGCTCGCTGGACGTATAAGACATAAATTGGCGCAAGTAATTGCGCCAATTGAAAGATTGGGGTCCCTGCCTGGCGGGGGCTATCCAAGACCGTAGGCGACGCAAGTCTTAAACCAACAAGCCTACGCAGATGGTGCTCCCGGTTCCTTACCGAATCAGACACCAAAACGACATCAGGCCTAGGCCAGATGAAACGGTAACAAGCAGGAGTTAAACCCGTGGCAATTAATCTCGAAGACAAGAAGGCCATCGTCGCTGAAGTCAACGAGGCTGCCAAAGCTGCTCTGTCCGCTGTCGTGGCTGATGCCCGTGGTGTGACAGTAGGCGCTATGACCGGACTCCGTAAAGAGGCTCGTGAAGCTGGCGTATACGTACGTGTTGTACGTAACACCCTGCTCAAGCGCGCCGTTGCTGACACTGAATACAGTGTTCTCAACGACGTGTTCACTGGCCCGACTCTGATCGCGTTCTCTAAAGATCATCCAGGCGCTGCTGCCCGTTTGTTCAAGGAATTCGCCAAGAGTCAGGATAAGTTCGAGATCAAGGCAGCTGCGTTCGAGGGCAAGTTCCTCGCAGCTAACCAAATCGACGTACTGGCAACACTGCCGACCCGCGACGAAGCCATTTCGCAGCTGATGAGCGTGATTCAAGGCGCTACCAGCAAGCTGGCTCGTACTCTGGCTGCAGTTCGCGAGCAAAAAGAAGCTGCCGCAGCCTAAGGCTGAGCAACCTCTCTCGCGTATTTTTGTTTATTTCGATGGCCGCGTAGGCCGTCCCCCAATTCAGGAAATACAGCAATGTCTATCTCCCAAGACGATATCCTCAACGCCGTAGCTGAAATGTCGGTTCTGCAGGTTGTTGAGCTGATCAAAGCTTTCGAAGAAAAATTCGGCGTTTCCGCTGCCGCTGCTTCCGCCGGTCCAGCTGCTGCTGCTGCCGTTGTTGAAGAGCAAACCGAATTCAACGTCATGCTGACCGAAGCTGGCGAGAAGAAAGTAAACGTGATCAAGGCAGTACGTGAACTGACCGGTCTGGGCCTGAAAGAAGCCAAGGCTGTAGTTGACGGCGCTCCTGCCATGGTTCTGGAAGCTGTTACTAAAGACGCAGCTGACAAAGCCAAAGCTACTCTGGAAGAAGCAGGCGCTAAAGTCGAGCTGAAGTAAGCATCGACCTTGCGTCTCCAGCCCAAGCGTTAAGCTGAAGGCTGATGGCTGGTGGCTCTTGCCACCGGCCTTTTTCCGTTCTTGGCTGTCGACTCGGTCGCCGCCATTAACGCGCTGTAGCCACCCGAAGCGGTGGTGCAAACCATGGGGTTTGCAAGATTTTCTGGCTGCTCCCGTCGGAGGGGCCAAACAAGCAGGTGACCAAGCTGGGGAACGCTGATGGCTTACTCATATACTGAGAAAAAACGTATCCGCAAGGACTTTAGCAAGTTGCCGGACGTCATGGATGTCCCGTACCTTCTGGCTATCCAGCTGGATTCGTATCGTGAATTCTTGCAGGCGGGAGCGACCAAAGATCAGTTCCGCGACGTGGGCCTGCATGCGGCCTTCAAATCCGTTTTCCCGATCATCAGCTACTCCGGCAATGCTGCGCTGGAGTACGTCGGTTATCGCCTGGGCGAACCGGCATTTGATGTCAAAGAATGCGTGTTACGTGGCGTTACGTACGCCGTACCTTTGCGGGTAAAAGTCCGTTTGATCATTTTCGACAAAGAATCGTCGAACAAAGCGATCAAGGACATCAAAGAGCAAGAAGTCTACATGGGCGAAATCCCATTGATGACCGAGAACGGTACCTTCGTAATCAACGGTACCGAGCGTGTAATCGTTTCCCAGCTGCACCGTTCCCCGGGCGTGTTCTTCGACCACGACCGCGGCAAGACGCACAGCTCCGGCAAACTCCTGTACTCCGCGCGGATCATTCCGTACCGCGGTTCGTGGTTGGACTTCGAGTTCGACCCGAAAGACTGCGTGTTCGTACGTATCGACCGTCGTCGCAAGCTGCCGGCCTCGGTACTGCTGCGCGCACTCGGCTATACCACTGAGCAAGTGCTGGACGCTTTTTATACCACCAACGTATTCAGCCTGAAGGATGAAACCCTCAAGCTGGAGCTGATCGCTTCGCGTCTGCGTGGTGAAATTGCCGTCCTGGACATCCAGGATGAAAAAGGCAAGGTCATCGTTGAGGCTGGCCGTCGTATCACTGCGCGCCACATCAACCAGATCGAAAAAGCCGGTATCAAAGAGCTGGAAGTGCCTCTGGACTACGTTCTGGGTCGCACTACCGCCAAGGTCATCGTTCACCCGGCTACAGGCGAAATCCTGGCTGAGTGCAACACCGAGCTGAACACCGAGATCCTGGCCAAAATCGCCAAGGCCCAGGTTGTTCGCATCGAGACCCTGTACACCAACGATATCGACTGCGGTCCGTTCATCTCCGACACACTGAAGATCGACTCCACCAGCAACCAATTGGAAGCGCTGGTCGAAATCTATCGCATGATGCGTCCTGGTGAGCCGCCAACCAAAGACGCTGCCGAAACCCTGTTCAACAACCTGTTCTTCAGCCCTGAGCGTTATGACCTGTCTGCGGTCGGCCGGATGAAGTTCAACCGTCGTATCGGTCGTACCGAGATCGAAGGTTCGGGCGTGCTGTGCAAGGAAGACATCGTCGCGGTATTGAAGACTTTGGTCGACATCCGTAACGGCAAAGGCATCGTCGATGACATCGACCACCTGGGTAACCGTCGTGTTCGCTGCGTAGGCGAAATGGCCGAGAACCAGTTCCGCGTTGGCCTGGTGCGTGTTGAGCGTGCGGTCAAAGAGCGTCTGTCGATGGCTGAAAGCGAAGGCCTGATGCCGCAAGACCTGATCAACGCCAAGCCAGTGGCTGCGGCGGTGAAAGAGTTCTTCGGTTCCAGCCAGCTTTCGCAGTTCATGGACCAGAACAACCCGCTCTCCGAGATCACCCACAAGCGCCGTGTTTCTGCACTGGGCCCGGGCGGTCTGACCCGTGAGCGTGCTGGCTTTGAAGTCCGTGACGTACACCCGACGCATTACGGTCGTGTATGCCCGATCGAAACGCCGGAAGGTCCGAACATCGGTCTGATCAACTCCCTGGCTGCCTATGCGCGCACCAACCAGTACGGCTTCCTCGAAAGCCCATACCGTGTGGTGAAAGACGCCCTGGTCACCGACGAGATCGTATTCCTGTCCGCCATCGAAGAAGCTGATCACGTGATCGCTCAGGCTTCGGCCACGATGAACGACAAGAAAGTCCTGGTCGACGAGCTGGTAGCTGTTCGTCACTTGAACGAGTTCACCGTCAAGGCGCCGGAAGACGTCACCTTGATGGACGTTTCTCCGAAGCAGGTAGTTTCGGTTGCAGCGTCGCTGATCCCGTTCCTGGAACACGATGACGCCAACCGTGCGTTGATGGGTTCCAACATGCAGCGTCAAGCTGTACCGACCCTGCGTGCTGACAAGCCGCTGGTAGGTACCGGCATGGAGCGCAACGTAGCACGTGACTCCGGCGTTTGCGTCGTGGCTCGTCGTGGCGGCGTGATCGACTCCGTTGATGCCAGCCGTATCGTGGTTCGTGTTGCCGATGACGAAGTAGAAACTGGCGAAGCCGGTGTCGACATCTACAACCTGACCAAATACACCCGTTCGAACCAGAACACCTGCATCAACCAGCGTCCGCTGGTGAGCAAGGGTGATCGCGTTCAGCGTAGCGACATCATGGCCGACGGCCCGTCCACCGACATGGGTGAACTGGCTCTGGGTCAGAACATGCGCATCGCGTTCATGGCATGGAACGGCTTCAACTTCGAAGACTCCATCTGCCTGTCCGAGCGTGTTGTTCAAGAAGACCGCTTCACCACGATCCACATCCAGGAACTGACCTGTGTGGCGCGTGATACCAAGCTTGGGCCTGAGGAAATCACTGCAGACATCCCGAACGTGGGTGAAGCTGCACTGAACAAGCTGGACGAAGCCGGTATCGTTTATGTAGGTGCTGAAGTTGGCGCTGGCGACATCCTGGTCGGTAAGGTCACTCCGAAAGGCGAGACCCAACTGACGCCTGAAGAGAAGCTGCTGCGTGCCATCTTCGGTGAAAAAGCCAGCGACGTTAAAGACACCTCCCTGCGTGTACCTACCGGTACCAAGGGTACGGTCATCGACGTACAGGTCTTCACCCGTGACGGCGTTGAGCGTGATGCTCGTGCACTGTCCATCGAGAAGACTCAGCTCGACGAGATCCGCAAGGACCTGAACGAAGAGTTCCGTATCGTTGAAGGCGCGACCTTCGAACGTCTGCGTTCCGCTCTGGTAGGCCACAAGGCTGAAGGCGGCGCAGGCCTGAAGAAAGGTCAGGACATCACCGACGAAATCCTCGACGGTCTTGAGCACGGGCAGTGGTTCAAACTGCGCATGGCTGAAGATGCTCTGAACGAGCAGCTCGAGAAGGCCCAGGCCTATATCGTTGATCGCCGCCGTCTGCTGGACGACAAGTTCGAAGACAAGAAGCGCAAACTGCAGCAGGGCGATGACCTGGCTCCAGGCGTGCTGAAAATCGTCAAGGTTTACCTGGCAATCCGTCGCCGCATCCAACCGGGCGACAAGATGGCCGGTCGTCACGGTAACAAGGGTGTGGTCTCTGTGATCATGCCGGTTGAAGACATGCCGCACGATGCCAATGGCACCCCGGTCGACGTCGTCCTCAACCCGTTGGGCGTACCTTCGCGTATGAACGTTGGTCAGATCCTTGAAACCCACCTGGGCCTCGCGGCCAAAGGTCTGGGCGAGAAGATCAACCGCATGATCGAAGAGCAGCGCAAAGTCGCAGACCTGCGTAAGTTCCTGCACGAGATCTACAACGAGATCGGCGGTCGCAACGAAGAGCTGGACACCTTCTCCGACCAGGAAATCCTGGATCTGGCGAAGAACCTGCGCGGCGGCGTTCCAATGGCTACCCCGGTGTTCGACGGTGCCAAGGAAAGCGAAATCAAGGCCATGCTGAAACTGGCAGACCTGCCAGAAAGCGGCCAGATGCAGCTGTTCGACGGCCGTACCGGCAACAAGTTCGAGCGCCCGGTTACTGTTGGCTACATGTACATGCTGAAGCTGAACCACTTGGTAGACGACAAGATGCACGCTCGTTCTACCGGTTCGTACAGCCTGGTTACCCAGCAGCCGCTGGGTGGTAAGGCTCAGTTCGGTGGTCAGCGTTTCGGGGAGATGGAGGTCTGGGCACTGGAAGCATACGGTGCTGCATACACTCTGCAAGAAATGCTCACAGTGAAGTCGGACGATGTGAACGGTCGTACCAAGATGTACAAAAACATCGTGGACGGCGATCACCGTATGGAGCCGGGCATGCCCGAGTCCTTCAACGTGTTGATCAAAGAAATTCGTTCCCTCGGCATCGATATCGATCTGGAAACCGAATAACACGTGACGCGAATCGAGAGCGGGGCTGTTTAGCCCGCTCTCTGCTCCGCCAGGAGGAAAGGCCTTGAAAGACCTACTGAATTTGCTGAAAAACCAGGGTCAAGTCGAAGAGTTCGACGCCATCCGTATTGGATTGGCATCGCCTGAGATGATCCGTTCGTGGTCGTTCGGTGAAGTTAAAAAGCCGGAAACCATCAACTACCGTACGTTCAAACCTGAGCGTGACGGCCTGTTCTGCGCCAAGATCTTTGGCCCGGTAAAGGATTACGAGTGCCTGTGCGGTAAGTACAAGCGCTTGAAGCACCGGGGTGTGATCTGTGAGAAGTGTGGCGTTGAAGTCGCACTGGCCAAGGTTCGTCGTGAGCGCATGGCGCACATCGAACTGGCTTCGCCGGTTGCCCACATCTGGTTCCTGAAATCGCTGCCGTCCCGTATCGGCTTGCTGATGGACATGACCCTGCGTGATATCGAACGTGTTCTCTACTTCGAGAGCTATGTCGTTATCGACCCAGGCATGACCACCCTTGAAAAAGGTCAGCTGCTGAACGACGAGCAGTACTTCGAAGCGCTGGAAGAGTTCGGCGACGATTTCGATGCCCGCATGGGTGCCGAAGCTGTCCGCGAACTGCTGCACGCTATCGACCTGGAGCACGAGATTGGTCGTCTGCGCGAAGAGATTCCGCAAACCAACTCCGAAACCAAGATCAAGAAACTGTCCAAGCGTCTGAAGTTGATGGAAGCCTTCCAGGGTTCCGGCAACTTGCCAGAGTGGATGGTGCTGACCGTTCTGCCGGTTCTGCCGCCAGACCTGCGTCCGCTGGTACCGTTGGACGGTGGTCGTTTCGCGACGTCCGACCTCAACGACCTGTACCGCCGCGTGATCAACCGTAACAACCGCTTGAAGCGCCTGCTTGATCTGTCCGCTCCGGACATCATCGTGCGCAACGAAAAGCGTATGTTGCAAGAAGCGGTTGATGCCCTGCTCGACAACGGTCGTCGTGGCCGCGCTATCACCGGTTCGAACAAGCGTCCTCTGAAATCCTTGGCTGACATGATCAAGGGTAAGCAAGGCCGTTTCCGTCAGAACTTGCTCGGTAAGCGTGTTGACTACTCCGGTCGTTCGGTAATTACCGTAGGCCCGACCCTGCGTCTGCACCAGTGCGGTCTGCCTAAGAAGATGGCACTCGAGCTGTTCAAGCCGTTCATCTTCGGCAAGCTTGAAATGCGCGGTCTTGCGACCACCATCAAAGCGGCCAAGAAAATGGTCGAGCGCGAACTGCCAGAGGTTTGGGACGTTCTCGCTGAAGTGATCCGCGAACACCCGGTTCTCCTCAACCGTGCACCGACCCTTCACCGTCTGGGTATCCAGGCGTTTGAACCTGTACTGATCGAAGGTAAGGCTATCCAGCTGCACCCTCTGGTCTGTGCTGCGTACAACGCCGACTTCGACGGCGACCAAATGGCCGTGCACGTACCGCTGACACTGGAAGCCCAGTTGGAAGCGCGTGCGTTGATGATGTCGACCAACAACATCCTGTCGCCAGCCAACGGCGAGCCAATCATCGTTCCGTCGCAGGACGTTGTATTGGGTCTGTACTACATGACTCGTGAAGCGATCAACGCCAAAGGCGAAGGTCGTGTGTTCGCTGACCTGCAAGAAGTTGACCGTGTGTTCCGTGCTGGCGAAGCCGCACTGCACGCCAAGGTCAAGGTGCGGATCCACGAAACCGTCAACGACCGTGACGGCGGCAGCGTGAGCAACACCCGTATCGTCGACACTACTGTCGGCCGTGCGCTGTTGTATCAGGTTGTGCCAAAAGGCCTGTCGTACGACGTCGTCAACCTGCCGATGAAGAAAAAGGCGATCTCCAAGCTGATCAACCAGTGCTACCGCGTGGTTGGTTTGAAAGAGACCGTTATCTTCGCTGACCAGTTGATGTACACAGGTTTCGCTTACTCGACTATCTCCGGCGTTTCCATCGGTGTTAACGACTTCGTTATCCCGGATGAAAAAGCTCGCATCATCAGTGCTGCCACTGACGAAGTGAAAGAGATCGAGAGCCAGTACGCCTCCGGCCTGGTAACCCAGGGCGAGAAGTACAACAAAGTGATCGACCTTTGGTCCAAGGCCAACGACGAAGTGTCCAAGGCGATGATGGCCAACCTCTCGAAAGAGAAAGTCATCGACCGTCACGGCGACGAAGTTGACCAAGAGTCCTTCAACTCGATGTACATGATGGCCGACTCGGGCGCACGGGGTTCTGCTGCGCAGATCCGTCAGCTCGCCGGTATGCGTGGCCTGATGGCCAAGCCGGACGGTTCCATCATCGAAACGCCGATCACTGCGAACTTCCGTGAAGGTTTGAGCGTACTTCAGTACTTCATCTCCACTCACGGTGCTCGTAAGGGTCTTGCGGATACCGCGTTGAAAACCGCTAACTCCGGTTACCTGACTCGTCGTCTGGTAGACGTTGCACAAGATCTGGTTGTAACCGAGATCGATTGCGGCACCGAGCACGGCCTGCTGATGACGCCGCACATTGAAGGCGGTGACGTTGTAGAGCCGCTGGGTGAGCGCGTATTGGGTCGTGTTATTGCCCGTGACGTATTCAAGCCAGGTACCGAGGAAGTTATCGTTCCTGCCGGCACCCTGGTTGACGAGAAGTGGGTCGAGTTCATCGAACTCAACAGCATCGACGAAGTGATCGTTCGCTCGCCGATCAGTTGCGAAACCCGCTACGGCATCTGCGCCAAGTGCTATGGCCGTGACTTGGCTCGTGGTCACCAGGTGAACATCGGTGAAGCGGTCGGCGTTATCGCTGCCCAGTCCATCGGTGAGCCGGGTACCCAGCTCACCATGCGTACGTTCCACATCGGTGGTGCGGCAAGCCGGACCTCCGCAGCCGACAGCGTTCAGGTGAAGAATGGCGGTACCGTCCGCCTGCATAACCTCAAGCACGTTGAGCGAGTGGATGGTCACCTGGTTGCTGTGTCCCGTTCCGGTGAGCTGGCCATCGCTGATGACTACGGTCGTGAGCGTGAGCGTTACAAGCTGCCGTACGGTGCTGTGATTTCGGTTAAAGAAGGTGACAAGGTCGACGCTGGCGCAATCGTGGCCAAGTGGGATCCGCACACTCACCCAATCGTTACCGAAATGAAAGGTACCGTGACCTACGTGGGCATGGAAGAAGGCATCACGATCAAGCGTCAGACTGACGAATTGACCGGTATGACCAACATTGAAGTACTCGACGCCAAAGATCGTCCAGCTGCTGGTAAGGACATCCGTCCTGCCGTGAAGATGGTCGATGACAACGGCAAGGATCTGTTGCTGCCAGGCACTGACGTAATCGCTCAGTACTTCCTGCCAGCCAACGCCCTGGTCGGTGTAGCGGATGGTGCGAAGATCGCGATCGGTGATGTTATCGCGCGTATCCCGCAAGAAACTTCGAAGACCCGTGACATCACCGGTGGTCTGCCGCGTGTTGCCGACTTGTTCGAAGCTCGTCGTCCGAAAGAAGCGTCGATTCTGGCTGAAGTCAGCGGCACCATCGCGTTCGGTAAAGAAACCAAAGGCAAGCGCCGTCTGGTTATTACCCCGAACGACGGTAGCGATCCGTATGAAGAGCTGATTCCGAAGTGGCGTCACCTGAACGTGTTCGAAGGCGAACAGGTAAACCGCGGCGAAGTTATCTCCGACGGTCCGAGCGATCCACACGACATCCTGCGTCTGCTGGGTGTGAGTGCGCTGGCCAAGTACATCGTTAACGAGATCCAGGACGTTTACCGTCTGCAAGGCGTGAAGATCAACGACAAGCACATCGAGACCATCCTGCGTCAGATGCTGCGTAAAGTTGAAATCGCTGAATCCGGCGATTCCAGTTTCATCAAGGGCGACCAGATGGAACTGACTCACGTACTGGTAGAAAACGAGCGCCTGGCGAACGAAGAGAAGTTTGTCTCCAAGTTCACTCGCGTGCTGCTGGGTATCACCAAGGCGTCGTTGTCCACTGAGTCGTTCATCTCGGCGGCCTCCTTCCAAGAGACCACTCGCGTACTGACCGAAGCAGCGGTAACCGGCAAGCGCGATTACCTGCGCGGCCTGAAAGAAAACGTAGTCGTGGGTCGTCTGATCCCGGCAGGTACCGGTTTGGCTTACCACAGCGAGCGTAAGCGTCGCCGTGATGCTGACAAGCCGCTGCGCGTAAGCGCCAGTGAAGTGGAAGCTGCACTGACCGAAGCGCTGAACTCAAGCGGTAACTGAGTTCTGCGATAGATGAGTCTGGGCCCTGGCACTCCCGTTCGTCGGATCGAGGCATTTTTGCCCCGGTTCGACGCGAGGGGAGGTCGGGGCCTTGCCTTGACTGGGGACAAGATCCTCTTTAGACTCTTGTACCCCTAAATTTGGCGGGAATTCGTTCCTGCCATTTTGCTTTTCTTGCAAGACAATAGCGTCGCAAGACAACAGTGGAGCTAGTAGATGGCAACTATCAACCAGCTGGTACGTCAGCCGCGTAAGCGTATCGTCGAGAAATCCGACGTACCTGCGCTGCAGAACTGCCCGCAACGTCGTGGCGTATGCACCCGTGTGTATACCACCACGCCGAAAAAACCTAACTCGGCACTGCGTAAAGTATGCCGTGTGCGTCTGACCAACGGTTTCGAGGTTTCCTCGTACATCGGCGGTGAAGGCCACAACCTGCAAGAGCACAGCGTGGTACTGATCCGCGGCGGTCGTGTAAAAGACTTGCCAGGTGTTCGTTATCACACCGTACGCGGTTCCTTGGATACTTCCGGCGTTAAAGGTCGTAACCAGGGTCGTTCGAAGTACGGTACCAAGAAGCCTAAGTAGTAGCGGCTTTTTGTAAACCTGAATCATCTTATTTTCTGAGTCGATAAGAGTAAGGTCGGAGGCGTCCCGAAAGGGCACCGATTCCGAGCGAACCTGAAGACCGTTTGAGGGCTTATCCATGCCAAGAAGACGCGTAGCAGCCAAGCGCGAAGTGCTTGACGATCCAAAATACGGAAGCCAAATCCTGGCCAAGTTCATGAACCACGTGATGGAAAGCGGCAAGAAAGCCGTTGCCGAGCGTATCGTTTATGGCGCGCTGGAAAAGGTTAAAGAACGCAAGAACAGCGACCCCCTGGAAATCTTCGAGAAAGCTCTCGACGCCATCGCTCCGCTGGTCGAAGTGAAGTCGCGCCGTGTAGGCGGTGCTACTTACCAGGTTCCGGTTGAAGTTCGCCCGTCCCGTCGTAACGCTCTGGCAATGCGCTGGTTGGTAGACTTCGCCCGTAAGCGCGGCGAGAAGTCTATGGCTCTGCGTTTGGCCGGCGAACTGTTGGACGCTGCTGAAGGTAAAGGTGCTGCTGTTAAGAAGCGTGAAGACGTGCACCGTATGGCTGAAGCCAACAAAGCTTTCTCGCACTACCGCTTCTAATTTTAGCTTCACTAATTTTGCGAGGGCTTTATGGCTCGTACTACTCCGATTAGCCGCTACCGTAACATCGGTATCGTCGCTCACGTGGATGCTGGTAAAACCACCACCACCGAGCGCGTACTGTTTTACACCGGCAAAAGTCACAAAATGGGCGAGGTGCATGACGGCGCCGCGACCACGGACTGGATGGTTCAGGAGCAGGAGCGTGGTATTACCATTACTTCTGCTGCTATTACCGCCTTCTGGAAAGGTTCCGAGAAGCAGTACAAAGACGAGCATCGCTTCAACGTAATCGATACCCCGGGCCACGTAGACTTCACCATTGAAGTTGAACGTTCCCTGCGCGTACTCGACGGCGCTGTCGTTGTGTTCTGCGGCACCTCGGGTGTTGAGCCTCAGTCGGAAACCGTATGGCGTCAAGCCAACAAGTACGGTGTTCCACGTCTTGTTTATGTAAACAAGATGGACCGTGCTGGTGCCAACTTCCTGCGCGTGATCGGTCAGATCAAGCAGCGTCTGGGTCACACTCCGGTGCCTATCCAGTTGGCTATCGGTTCCGAAGACAACTTCCAGGGTCAGATCGATCTGATCAACATGGAAGCTGTTTACTGGAATGATTCCGACAAGGGTATGGTTCCTGTTCGTAAGCCTATCCCTGAAGAACTTCAGGAACTGGCTGACGAGTGGCGCAACAACATGGTTGAGGCTGCTGCCGAAGCCAGCGAAGAGCTGATGAACAAATACCTCGAAGGTGAAGAGCTCACCAACGTGGAAATCAAGGCCGCTCTGCGTCAGCGTACTATCGCTGGTGAGATCGTCTTGGCTGTTTGCGGTTCCTCGTTCAAGAACAAGGGTGTTCCCCTGGTTCTCGACGCCGTTATCGACTACCTGCCTGCTCCAACCGACATTCCTGCTATCAAGGGTTCCAACCCTGATAACGAGGAAGAAGAAATGGAGCGTCACGCCGATGACAACGAGCCGTTCTCGGCTCTGGCGTTCAAGATCGCTACCGACCCATTCGTGGGTACTTTGACCTTCGTTCGCGTTTACTCGGGCGTGTTGGCCTCCGGCGACGGCGTGATCAACTCGGTTAAAGGCAAGAAAGAGCGCGTGGGTCGTATGGTGCAAATGCACGCAAACGCCCGTGAAGAGATCAAGGAAGTACGCGCTGGTGACATCGCGGCCCTGATCGGCATGAAGGACGTCACCACTGGTGAGACTTTGTGCGACGCTGCCAAGCCAATCATCCTGGTTCGCATGGACTTCCCGGAGCCGGTTATTTCGGTTGCCGTAGAGCCTAAGACCAAGGATGACCAGGAAAAAATGGGTATCGCTCTGGGCAAGCTTGCTCAGGAAGATCCATCTTTCCGCGTCAAGACTGATGAAGAGACTGGTCAAACGATCATCTCCGGCATGGGCGAGCTGCACTTGGACATCCTGGTTGACCGGATGCGCCGTGAGTTCAACGTCGAAGCCAACATCGGTAAGCCTCAGGTTTCCTATCGTGAGCGCATCACGAAGAACTGTGAAATCGAAGGCAAGTTCGTTCGTCAATCCGGCGGTCGTGGTCAGTTCGGTCACTGCTGGATCCGTTTTGCTCCTGCTGACGAAGGTCAGGAAGGTCTGCAATTCGTGAACGAAGTAGTAGGTGGTGTTGTTCCTAAGGAATACATCCCTGCTATCCAGAAGGGTATCGAAGAGCAGATGAAGAACGGTGTTGTTGCCGGCTATCCGCTGATCGGCCTGAAAGCAACCGTTTTTGACGGTTCTTACCACGACGTCGACTCCAACGAGATGGCGTTTAAGGTGGCTGCTTCCATGGCAACCAAGCAACTGGCCCAGAAGGGCGGTGGTGAGTTGCTTGAGCCAATCATGGCGGTAGAAGTTGTTACACCTGAAGACTATATGGGTGATGTCATGGGCGACCTTAACCGTCGTCGCGGCATGATCTTGGGTATGGAAGACACGGTTTCCGGCAAAGTGATTCGCGCCGAGGTTCCGTTGGGTGAGATGTTCGGTTATGCGACCGACGTTCGCTCCATGTCCCAGGGTCGCGCAAGCTACTCTATGGAATTCAAAAAATACAACACAGCTCCGGCGCACATCGCTGAAACTGTATCCAAAAAACAAGGCTGATTCAGTCCTTTAGGCAAGGAGTTAATTGTCGTGGCTAAAGAAAAATTTGATCGTTCCCTACCGCACGTAAACGTTGGCACCATCGGCCACGTTGACCACGGTAAAACCACTCTGACCGCTGCTCTGACTCGCGTCTGCTCCGAAGTTTTCGGTTCGGCTCGTGTTGACTTCGACAAGATCGACAGCGCACCAGAAGAAAAAGCTCGTGGTATCACCATCAACACCGCGCACGTTGAGTACAACTCGACTATTCGTCACTACGCTCACGTTGACTGCCCAGGTCACGCTGACTACGTGAAGAACATGATCACTGGTGCTGCCCAGATGGACGGCGCTATCCTGGTTTGCTCGGCCGCTGATGGTCCGATGCCACAAACCCGTGAGCACATCCTGCTGTCCCGCCAGGTTGGCGTTCCGTACATCGTGGTTTTCCTGAACAAGGCTGACCTGGTAGACGACGCTGAGCTGCTGGAACTGGTTGAGATGGAAGTGCGCGATCTGCTGAGCACTTACGACTTCCCGGGCGACGACACTCCGATCATCATCGGTTCTGCTCGTATGGCTCTGGAAGGCAACGACGAAAACGAAATGGGCACCACTGCCGTTCGTAAACTGGTTGAAACTCTGGACAGCTACATCCCAGAACCAGTTCGTCTGACCGACAAGCCGTTCCTGATGCCAATCGAAGACGTATTCTCGATCTCCGGTCGCGGTACTGTTGTGACTGGTCGTATCGAGCGCGGTATCGTTCGCGTTCAGGATCCACTGGAAATCGTTGGTCTGCGTGACACTACTGTCACCACCTGCACCGGTGTTGAAATGTTCCGCAAACTGCTCGACGAAGGTCGTGCTGGCGAGAACTGCGGCGTTCTGCTGCGTGGTACCAAGCGTGACGACGTTGAGCGTGGCCAGGTTCTGGTTAAGCCGGGTTCGGTCAAGCCGCACACCAAGTTCACCGCAGAAGTTTACGTTCTGAGCAAAGAAGAAGGCGGCCGTCATACTCCGTTCTTCAAAGGCTACCGTCCACAGTTCTACTTCCGTACTACTGACGTGACCGGTAACTGCGAATTGCCAGAAGGCGTTGAAATGGTAATGCCAGGCGATAACATTCAAATGACTGTTACCCTGATCAAAACCATCGCAATGGAAGACGGTCTGCGCTTCGCTATCCGTGAAGGCGGCCGTACCGTTGGTGCTGGCGTTGTAGCTAAAATCATCGAGTAATCTCTCTTTTGAGTGAGCTCTGATGTTTTGAAAAGGCCCCCGCTTAGCGGGGGCCTTTTTTATTGGGTTGACACCTATCTAGGGCGTCTATAGAATTGCGCCTCCTTTTAACGGGCGTATTGCGCCCGGTGGGAATAGCAGCCGGAGTCTGAAATCCAATGCAAAATCAGCAAATCCGTATCAGGTTGAAGGCTTTTGACCATCGCCTGATCGACCAATCCACCCAGGAAATCGTGGAAACCGCGAAACGTACTGGTGCTCAAGTGCGTGGTCCAATTCCACTGCCTACCCGTAAAGAGCGGTTCACCGTTCTGGTCTCCCCGCACGTCAACAAAGACGCGCGTGACCAGTACGAGATCCGTACTCATAAGCGCGTACTGGACATCGTCCAGCCAACGGATAAAACCGTTGATGCACTTATGAAGCTCGATCTGGCGGCCGGTGTGGAAGTACAGATCAGCCTCGGCTAAGACTTGGGTCTTAGTCGTGTAACGCTCTGAAATGGGCGGCCATAGCGGGTGAAAGCCCCGTACACTCATGAGGTTTACAACATGACTATTGGTGTAGTCGGTCGTAAATGCGGTATGACCCGTATTTTCACCGAAGAAGGTGTCTCCATTCCGGTCACGGTCATTGAGATCGAACCGAATCGCGTCACCCAGTTCAAAACTGAAGAAACCGATGGCTATCGTGCAGTGCAAGTCACTGTCGGCGAGCGTCGTGCTTCGCGCGTGACTGCTGCTCAAGCAGGTCACTTCGCTAAAGCAAACGTTGCAGCTGGTCGTACTGTCATGGAGTTCCGTCTTGAAGACGGCGACTACCAGGCTGGCGATCTGATCAACGCTGAAATCTTCGCCGCTGGTCAACTGGTTGATGTAACCGGTCAGTCCAAGGGTAAAGGCTTCCAGGGTACGATCAAGCGTTGGAATTTCCGTGGTCAAGACAACACTCACGGTAACTCCGTTTCCCACCGCGTCCCGGGCTCTATTGGCCAGTGCCAGACTCCTGGTCGTGTATTCAAGGGCAAAAAAATGTCCGGTCATATGGGCGCTGAGCGCGTGACCGTGCAGTCCCTCGAAGTAGTGCGCGTCGACGCTGAACGCAATCTGTTGTTGGTCAAGGGTGCTGTTCCTGGCGCTACTGGCGGCAACCTGGTTGTACGTCCAGCGGCCAAGGCTCGCGGTTAAGGGGAAGCTGACATGCAATTAAATGTAAATGACGCTCAAGCGATCGAAGTTTCCGAACTGACATTTGGCGGCGAATTCAACGAGACGCTCGTTCACCAAGCAGTCGTGGCCTACATGGCCGGCGGCCGTCAAGGTAGCAAGCAGCAAAAGACCCGTTCCGACGTACGTGGTGGCGGTAAGCGCCCTTGGCGTCAGAAAGGCACTGGCCGTGCTCGTGCCGGTACTATCCGTAGCCCAATCTGGCGTGGCGGCGGTACCACTTTCGCAGCTCGTCCACAGGATCACTCTCAGAAGCTCAACAAGAAGATGTACCGCGCAGCACTGCGCTCCATCCTTGCTGAACTCGTGCGTACTGATCGTCTGGTCGTGGTTCAGGACTTCGCTGTTGAAAGTCCAAAAACCAAAGATCTGCTGGGCAAACTGAACAACATGAGCCTGACCGACGTTTTGATCGTGTCCGAAGCTGTTGATCAGAACCTGTACCTGGCTGCTCGCAACCTGCCACACGTTGATGTACGTGACGTGCAAGGTTCCGATCCAGTTAGTCTGATCGCATACGACAAGGTGTTGATCACCGTGTCGGCCGTGAAGAAATTCGAGGAGCTGCTGGGATGAACCAGGAACGCGTATTTAAAGTTCTGCTTGGCCCGCACGTTTCCGAAAAGGCTACGGTTCTGGCTGACAAGAAAGGCCAGTTCGTTTTCAAGGTTGCAACTGACGCAACCAAGCTGGAAATCAAGAAGGCCGTCGAAAGCCTGTTCAGCGTGAAAGTAGAGCGTGTTACTACCCTGAATGTTCTGGGTAAGAGCAAGCGCACTGCTCGCGGTCTGGGCAAGCGTAATGACTGGAAGAAGGCAGTTATCTCCCTTCAGCCAGGCCAAGATCTCGATTTCAGCAGCAGTGCTGAGTAAGGAAGGGGTGCATCATGGCAATCGTTAAATGCAAACCGACTTCCCCTGGCCGCCGTTTTGTGGTCAAGGTGGTCAACCAGGAGCTGCATAAAGGCGCTCCTCACGCACCGCTGCTCGAGAAAAAATCGAAGTCTGGTGGTCGTAACAACAATGGTCGTATTACCACTCGTCACATCGGTGGTGGCCATAAGCAGCATTATCGTCTGGTCGACTTCCGTCGCAACGACAAAGATGGCATCGCTGCCACTGTCGAGCGTATCGAATACGATCCAAACCGTACTGCTCACATCGCTCTGCTGCTGTACGCAGATGGCGAGCGTCGCTACATCATCGCCCCTAAAGGCGTGAGTGCTGGCGACCAGCTGATCGCAGGTGCTCTGGCACCGATCAAGCCGGGCAACGCTCTGCAACTGCGTAACATTCCAGTTGGTAGCACCGTACACGGCATCGAATTGAAGCCAGGTAAAGGCGCACAGATCGCTCGTTCCGCTGGTGCTTCGGCTCAGTTGATCGCTCGTGAAGGTGTCTACGTGACCCTGCGTCTGCGTTCTGGTGAGATGCGTAAAGTACTGGCTGAATGCCGTGCGACCCTGGGCGAAGTCTCGAACTCCGAGCACAGCCTGCGTTCGTTGGGTAAAGCTGGTGCCAAACGCTGGCGTGGCGTTCGCCCAACCGTTCGTGGTGTTGCCATGAACCCGGTTGACCACCCACACGGTGGTGGTGAAGGTCGTACCTCTGGTGGTCGTCATCCGGTATCGCCATGGGGCTTCCCGACTAAGGGCGCGAAGACTCGTGGTAATAAGCGTACCGACAAAATGATCGTCCGTCGTCGCAAGTAAATAGAGGGATACGACAGTGCCACGTTCTCTGAAAAAAGGTCCTTTTATTGATCTTCACCTACTGAAGAAGATCGAAGTGGCGGCGGAAAAGAACGATCGCAAACCAGTTAAGACCTGGTCGCGTCGTTCGATGATCCTGCCACAAATGGTCGGTCTGACCATCGCAGTACACAACGGTCGTCAACACGTCCCAGTTCTCGTTAACGAAGACATGGTCGGCCACAAACTGGGCGAGTTTGCCGGTACCCGCACTTATCGTGGGCACGTGGCAGACAAGAAAGCCAAGCGTTAAGGGGTTAGGAAATGGAAGTAGCCGCTAAGTTGTCGGGCGCTCGAATCTCCGCCCAGAAAGCCCGCTTGGTCGCCGACCAGATCCGCGGGAAGAAGGTGGGCGAAGCGCTCAACCTGTTGGCTTTCAGCAGTAAGAAAGCCGCCGAGATCATGAAGAAAGTGCTGGAGTCGGCCGTAGCCAACGCCGAGCATAACGAAGGCGCAGACGTTGATGACCTGAAGGTCAGCACCGTTTTCGTCAACGAAGGGCGTTCGCTGAAGCGCATCATGCCACGTGCCAAAGGCCGTGCTGATCGCATCGTCAAGCGGTCTTGCCATATCACTGTCAAGGTTGCTGACAAGTAACGGAGTCGAAGAGATGGGTCAGAAAGTACATCCCATTGGCATTCGCCTGGGAATCGTCAAGGAGCACACCTCCGTCTGGTACGCAGACGGTCGGACTTATGCGGACTACTTGTTCGCTGATCTGAAGGTGCGTGAGTATCTCCAAGACAAACTAAAAAGCGCGTCCGTAAGCCGTATCGATATCCATCGTCCGGCGCAAACTGCACGTATCACCATCCACACCGCTCGTCCAGGTATCGTTATCGGGAAGAAAGGTGAAGATGTTGAGAAACTGCGTCAGGACCTGACCAAGCAAATGGGTGTGCCTGTGCACATCAATATCGAAGAGATCCGCAAGCCGGAGCTCGACGGTATGCTGGTTGCGCAGAGCGTAGCTCAGCAGCTGGAGCGTCGCGTAATGTTCCGTCGCGCTATGAAGCGCGCCGTACAGAACGCCATGCGCATTGGTGCCAAAGGCATCAAAATCCAAGTGAGCGGTCGTCTCGGCGGTGCTGAAATCGCACGTACTGAATGGTATCGCGAAGGTCGTGTGCCACTGCACACCCTGCGTGCCGACATCGACTATGCCAACTACGAAGCTCACACCACTTACGGTGTGATCGGTGTAAAGGTTTGGATCTTCAAAGGCGAAGTAATTGGTGGTCGCCAAGAAGAACTGAAACCACAAGCACCAGCGCCTCGTAAAAAAGCTGCTAAGTAAGGGGTACGCCAAATGTTGCAACCTAAGCGTACGAAGTTCCGCAAGCAGATGACAGGCCACAACCGTGGTCTGGCTCAGCGCGGTAGCAAAGTCAGCTTCGGCGAGTTCGCGCTGAAGTCTGTAGCTCGTGGTCGTCTCACCGCTCGTCAGATCGAGTCAGCGCGTCGTGCTCTGACCCGTCACGTAAAACGTGGCGGCAAGATCTGGATCCGTGTATTCCCGGACAAGCCGATCTCCAAAAAACCTCTCGAGGTTCGGATGGGTAAAGGTAAGGGTAACGTGGAATACTGGGTAGCCCAGATTCAGCCAGGCAAAGTCCTGTATGAAATCGAGGGTGTTTCTGAAGAGCTGGCGCGTGAGGCTTTCGCCCTGGCTGCTGCAAAGCTGCCGCTCGCCACCTCCTTTGTTAAACGGACGGTGATGTGATGAAAGCGAATGAACTTCGTGAAAAATCCGCACAGCAGCTGAACGAGCAACTGCTCGGCCTGCTGCGCGACCAGTTCAATCTGCGTATGCAGAAAGCAACTGGCCAGTTGGGGCAGTCTCATCTGCTCTCGCAAGTTAAGCGTGACATCGCTCGCGTGAAGACTGTGCTCAACCAGCAGGCAGGTAAGTGATCATGGCTGAAGCCGAAAAGACTGTCCGTACGCTGACTGGCCGTGTTGTCAGCGACAAGATGGACAAAACCATCACCGTTTTGATCGAGCGTCGCGTTAAGCACCCGATCTACGGTAAATATGTTAAGCGTTCGACTAAGCTGCACGCGCACGACGAAACCAATCAGTGCCACATCGGCGACAAAGTCACTATTCGTGAAACTCGTCCGATGGCCAAGACCAAGTCTTGGGCACTGGTTGATGTTCTCGAACGCGCTGTGGAAGTCTAAGGACTAGGGGTCGGAGAAATTATATGATTCAGACTCAATCCATGCTCGATGTGGCCGATAACAGCGGCGCTCGCCGTGTTATGTGCATCAAGGTGCTGGGTGGCTCCCATCGTCGTTACGCTGGTATCGGTGACATCATCAAAGTTACCGTGAAGGAAGCAATTCCTCGCGGTAAGGTGAAAAAAGGCCAAGTGATGACTGCTGTTGTAGTCCGCACTCGTCACGGCGTACGTCGTGCTGATGGCTCCATTATCCGCTTTGATGGCAACGCTGCTGTTCTTCTGAACAACAAGCAAGAGCCGATCGGCACCCGTATCTTTGGGCCAGTGACCCGTGAACTTCGTACTGAGAAGTTCATGAAGATCGTCTCGCTCGCCCCAGAAGTGCTGTAAGGAGATCCGACATGCAAAAGATTCGTCGTGACGACGAGATCATCGTGATCGCCGGCAAAGACAAAGGTAAGCGCGGTAAGGTGCTTAAGGTTCTCGCTAATAACCGTCTGGTTATCGGTGGTCTGAACCTGGTCAAGCGTCATACCAAGCCTAACCCGATGTCGGGCGTGCAGGGCGGTATCGTCGAGAAAGAAGCTCCGCTGGATGCTTCTAACGTCGCCATCTTCAACGGCGAAACCAACAAGGCTGACCGCGTTGGTTTCAAAGTAGAAGACGGTAAGAAAATTCGTGTCTTCAAGTCGACCCAAAAAGCGGTTGATGCTTGAACACTGCTAGGTAGATTAGACCATGGCACGACTACAAGAGATTTACCGGAAGGAAATCGCCCCTAAGCTTAAGGAAGAACTTAAGCTCGGGAACGTGATGGAAGTTCCGCGCGTCACCAAAATCACCCTGAACATGGGTCTGGGCGAAGCGATCGGCGACAAAAAAGTCATCGAGCACGCTGTTGCTGACCTGGAAAAGATCACCGGTCAAAAAGTCGTTGTGACTTACGCTCGGAAATCCATCGCTGGCTTTAAAGTCCGTGAAGGTTGGCCGATCGGCGTCAAAGTGACTCTGCGCCGTGAGCGTATGTACGAATTCCTGGATCGTCTGCTGTCGATCTCCCTGCCTCGGGTCCGCGACTTCCGCGGCCTGAATGCCAAGTCCTTCGATGGTCGTGGTAACTACAGCATGGGCGTGAAAGAGCAGATCATCTTCCCGGAAATCGACTACGACAAGATCGATGCTCTCCGCGGTCTGGACATCACCCTGACCACCACTGCCAAGAACGATGATGAAGGCCGCGCTCTGCTGCGTGCGTTCAAATTCCCGTTCCGCAACTGATTGGAGTAGGACCATGGCCAAGATGAGCATGAAAAACCGCGAGCTGAAGCGTCAGCTCACGGTTGCCAAGTACGCCAAGAAGCGTGCAGCACTGAAAGCAATCATCGTTGATCTGAACGCAAGTCCAGAAGCGCGTTGGGAAGCTACAGTTGCTCTGCAGAAGCAGCCACGTGACGCAAGCGCTTCGCGCATGCGTAACCGCTGCCGCCTGACCGGTCGTCCACACGGCGTTTACCGCAAGTTCGGCCTCGGCCGTAACAAACTGCGTGAAGCGGCAATGCGTGGTGACGTACCAGGTCTGGTTAAAGCCAGCTGGTAAGTACTTTCAACGTCCAGGTGGTCGGAATCGCAAGATACTGACCGCCGGTGACCTTGAATCTGGATCAAGCCCCTTTTGGGGCTTGTTTCATTTCTGGAGTATGTCTAAAATACGCGGCTCGCCTGAGCCCGTGTTTTTTGTGCTCGGAGATTCTCGGCGACATATGTAGCCGCAAGGCTAATTTTTTTGTATTAGGAGCGTCTAGCCCATGAGTATGCAGGACCCGTTAGCGGACATGCTAACTCGTATCCGTAATGCCCAGATGGCTGAAAAGTCCGTCGTAAGCATGCCATCTTCCAAGTTGAAGGTAGCTGTTGCCAAAGTCCTGAAAGACGAAGGCTACATTGCGGGTTATCAGATCAGCAGCGAAATCAAACCACTGCTGTCCATCGAGCTGAAGTACTTCGAAGGCCGTTCGGTCATCGAGGAAGTGAAGCGCGTTAGCCGTCCAGGCCTGCGTCAGTACAAGTCCGCTGAAGATCTGCCGAAAGTTCGTGGCGGTCTGGGCGTGTCTATCGTCTCCACCAACAAAGGTGTGATGACGGATCGTGCTGCGCGCGCTGCCGGTGTCGGCGGCGAAGTTCTTTGCACTGTGTTCTAAGGGGGGATAAGCATGTCTCGCGTCGCTAAGAACCCCGTTAAGCTGCCAGCCGGTGTCGAAGTCAAATTCGCAGGCCAACAGCTTTCGGTGAAGGGTGCCAAGGGTACTCTTGAACTGAACATCCATTCGTCCGTTGAGATCGTTGAAGAAGCTGGTGAGCTGCGTTTCGCTGCTCGCAATGGCGATCAACAAACTCGCGCAATGGCCGGTACCACGCGTGCGTTGGTAAACAACATGGTCCAAGGCGTAAGCCAAGGCTTCGAGCGTAAGCTCCAGCTGGTCGGTGTTGGTTACAAAGCGCAAGCAAAAGGCACGGTTTTGAACCTTGCCCTTGGCTTCTCGCACCCAGTGGATTACGAACTGCCAGCGGGCATCACTGCTGAGACTCCTAGCCAGACCGATATCCTGATCAAGGGCATCGACAAGCAGCTGGTAGGTCAAGTGGCCGCTGAGATCCGCGACTTCCGTCCACCAGAGCCGTACAAAGGCAAAGGTGTGCGCTACGCGGACGAAGTCGTCCGTCGTAAAGAAGCCAAGAAGAAGTAGGGCATAGCAAATGACCGACAAAAAAGTTACTCGACTGCGTCGCGCTCGCAAAGCACGCCTGAAAATGCACGAACTCGAAGTCGTGCGTCTCTGCGTGTTCCGCTCGTCGCAGCACATCTACGCCCAGGTCATCTCGGCCGACGGCAACAAAGTCCTGGCAAGCGCCTCGACTTTGGATAAAGAACTGCGTGATGGTGCCACTGGCAACATCGACGCGGCCACAAAGGTTGGCCAGCTGGTCGCTACGCGTGCTAAGGCCGCTGGCGTCTCGCAAGTGGCTTTCGACCGCTCTGGCTTCAAGTACCATGGCCGCGTGAAAGCGCTGGCTGATGCTGCTCGTGAAGCTGGGCTGGAGTTCTAAGTTATGTCAAATAACGACCAAAAGCGCGACGAAGGCTACATTGAGAAGCTGGTTCAAGTTAACCGCGTAGCCAAAACCGTTAAAGGCGGCCGTATCTTCACTTTCACCGCGTTGACCGTGGTGGGTGATGGTAAAGGGCGTGTTGGCTTCGGCCGTGGCAAGTCACGTGAAGTGCCTGCTGCGATCCAGAAGGCAATGGAAGCTGCTCGTCGCAACATGATCCAAGTTGATCTGAACGGCACCACTCTGCAGTACGCAATGAAGTCCGCTCACGGCGCTTCGAAGGTGTACATGCAGCCTGCTTCTGAAGGTACCGGTATCATCGCTGGCGGCGCTATGCGTGCTGTCCTCGAAGTTGCTGGCGTTCAGAACGTTCTGGCCAAGTGCTACGGCTCGACTAACCCGGTAAACGTGGTTCACGCCACTTTCAAGGGTCTGAAGGCTATGCAATCTCCTGAGTCCATCGCTGCCAAGCGTGGCCTGACTGTCAAGGAGATCTTCTGATCATGGCTACCGTTAAAGTAACGCTGATCAAAAGCATGACCGGCCGCATCCCTAACCACAAATTGTGCGTTAAAGGTTTGGGTCTGCGTCGCATCGGTCACACTGTAGAAGTCCAGGATACTCCCGAGAATCGCGGGATGATCAACAAGGCTTACTACATGCTGCGTGTAGAGGGTTAATCGATGAAACTCAATGATCTGAGTCCAGCGCCGGGTTCCCGTCGCGAAAAGCATCGTCCGGGCCGTGGTATCGGTAGTGGTTTGGGTAAGACCGGTGGCCGTGGCCACAAGGGTCAAACCTCCCGCTCCGGTGGCACCATTGCTCCAGGCTTTGAAGGCGGTCAACAGCCGCTGCATCGTCGCCTGCCTAAGTTCGGTTTCGTGTCCCTGAAAGCTATGGATCGCGCAGAAGTGCGTCTGTCCGAGCTGGCTAAAGTGGAAGGCGACATCGTTACTGTGCAGACCCTGAAAGATGCCAACGTGATCAACGTCAACGTACAGCGTGTGAAAATCATGCTGTCCGGTGAAGTGACTCGCGCTGTCACTATCGGCAAGGGAATCGGCGCCACCAAAGGTGCGCGTTCGGCTATCGAAGCAGCTGGCGGCAAGTTCGAGGAATAAATGGCTAAGCAAGGTGCTCTCTCAGCGCTCGGCAAAGGCGGTATGTCTGAACTTTGGGCTCGTCTGCGTTTTCTGTTCCTGGCGATTATCGTCTACCGAATAGGCGCACACATCCCGGTTCCAGGTATCAACCCGGACCGACTCGCAGACCTGTTTCGACAGAATGAGGGGACCATTCTTAGCTTGTTCAACATGTTTTCCGGCGGCGCGCTGGAGCGGATGAGCATCTTTGCACTGGGGATCATGCCGTATATCTCGGCATCGATCATCATGCAGCTGATGACAGCCGTCAGCCCGCAGCTGGAGCAGTTGAAGAAGGAAGGTGAAGCTGGCCGTCGCAAGATTAGCCAGTACACCCGCTACGGCACTGTCGTCCTCGCCCTGGTTCAAGCTATCGGCATGTCCGTTGGCCTGGCAGGGCAGGGCGTTGCGTTCACTGGTGACTTTGGCTTCCATTTCGTCGCGGTATCCACGTTTGTGGCTGGTGCGATGTTCATGATGTGGCTGGGTGAGCAGATTACTGAGCGTGGTGTTGGCAACGGTATCTCGATGTTGATTTTCGCAGGTATCGTCGCCGGTCTTCCGAGAGCAATCGGGCAGTCTTTCGAGTCTGCGCGTCAGGGTGATATCAATATCTTCGCCTTGGTTGCCATCGGTTTGCTGGCAGTAGCGATTATCGGTTTTGTGGTGTTCATTGAGCGTGGCCAGCGTCGTATTGCTGTTCACTACGCCAAGCGTCAGCAGGGCCGTAAGGTCTTTGCTGCGCAGACCAGCCACTTGCCGCTGAAAGTGAATATGGCCGGTGTTATTCCGGCAATTTTCGCGAGCAGCATCTTGCTGTTTCCGGCTTCGTTGGGTACCTGGTTTGGTCAGTCTGAAAATATGGGCTGGCTGCAGGACCTCTCTCAGTCGATCGCTCCTGGTCAGCCGTTGAATATTCTGCTGTTTAGTGCAGGGATTATTTTCTTCTGCTTCTTCTATACGGCGTTGATGTTCAATCCGAAAGACG
This sequence comes from Pseudomonas sp. MF6767, assembly GCF_016405475.1. Lineage (NCBI taxonomy): Bacteria > Pseudomonadati > Pseudomonadota > Gammaproteobacteria > Pseudomonadales > Pseudomonadaceae > Pseudomonas > Pseudomonas sp. MF6767. The sequence goes on from NZ_JAEKCY010000013.1 coordinate 29,860, forward strand.
TAGCGGAAAACCTGAAGAAGTCCGGTGCCTTTATTCCGGGCATCCGTCCAGGTGAGCAGTCGGCACGCTACATTGATGGCGTTCTGACCCGTTTGACCCTGTTCGGTGCTCTATATATGACGGCCGTGTGCTTGTTGCCCCAGTTCCTGGTGGTTGCAGCAAACGTTCCGTTCTACCTTGGCGGGACCTCGTTGCTGATCGTGGTCGTGGTTGTGATGGACTTCATGTCCCAAGTACAATCGCACCTCGTTTCGCACCAGTACGAATCCCTGATGAAGAAAGCCAACCTGAAGGGCTACGGCAGCGGCATGTTGCGCTGAGTACCCCATAAGGTTCGAGGAGTTGGTGATGAAAGTTCGTGCATCGGTGAAAAAGCTGTGCCGTAACTGCAAGATTATTCGCCGCGAAGGTGTTGTTCGAGTAATTTGCAGCGCGGAACCGCGTCACAAACAGCGCCAAGGCTGAGTGTGATCCGCTTGAAGCCCGGCAGCTAGTGCGCTGCCGGGTTGATTATTTGTTATTACAGCGATATTATCTCGCGCCCTATTTCTTGGCTTCCGGGGCGTAGGTAGCTGTCAATTGGAGTCCCACTGAATGGCCCGTATTGCAGGCGTTAACATTCCAGATAACAAGCACACTGTTATCTCGCTGACCTACATCTATGGTGTTGGTCGCACTACTGCGCAGAAAATTTGCGCAGTTGCTGGGGTAAACCCAGCCGCTAAGATCAAGGATCTGAGCGACGAGCAGATTGAACAGCTGCGTGGCGAAGTGGCGAAGTTCACCACTGAAGGTGACCTGCGTCGCGAAATCAACATGAAAATCAAGCGTTTGATGGACCTCGGTTGCTATCGCGGTCTGCGTCATCGTCGTGGTCTTCCAGTACGCGGTCAGCGTACCAAGACTAACGCGCGTACCCGTAAAGGTCCGCGTAAGCCGATCCGCAAGTAATCGCCCCAGCGAATCGACAGGAAAATTATCATGGCAAAACCTGCTGCTCGTCCTCGTAAAAAAGTTAAAAAGACAGTGGTTGATGGCATCGCCCACATCCATGCATCTTTTAACAACACCATCGTGACCATCACCGACCGTCAAGGTAACGCGCTTTCTTGGGCTACCTCCGGTGGTTCGGGTTTCCGCGGTTCCCGCAAGTCCACCCCGTTTGCTGCTCAAGTAGCTGCTGAACGTGCTGGTCAAGCTGCGCTGGAATATGGCCTGAAAAACCTCGACGTTAACGTCAAAGGTCCAGGTCCAGGTCGTGAGTCTGCTGTCCGTGCTTTGAACGGCTGTGGCTATAAGATCGCCAGCATCACCGACGTGACGCCAATCCCGCACAACGGGTGCCGTCCGCCGAAGAAGCGCCGCGTGTAATCCAGGAGATTGTAAAGAATGGCTCGTTACATTGGTCCAAAATGCAAACTCGCTCGTCGCGAAGGCACCGATCTCTTCCTGAAGAGCGGCGTGCGCGCGATCGAATCGAAGTGCAACATTGAAGCAGCACCTGGTATCCACGGCCAACGCCGCGGTCGCCAGTCCGACTACGGCACCCAACTGCGTGAAAAGCAGAAGGTCCGTCGTATCTACGGCGTTCTCGAGCGTCAGTTCAGCGGCTACTACAAAGAAGCTGCTGGCAAGAAAGGTGCAACCGGTGAAAACCTGCTGCAACTGCTCGAATGCCGTTTGGACAACGTTGTATACCGTATGGGCTTTGGTTCGACTCGTGCCGAATCCCGTCAGCTGGTATCGCACAAGTCGATCAGCGTTAACGGTCAGACCGTAAACGTTCCGTCCTACCAGGTTCGTGCTGGTGACGTGGTCGCAGTTCGCGAGAAAGCAAAAAACCAACTTCGCATTGTCCAAGCTCTCGATCTGTGTGCCCAACGTGGCCGCGTAGAATGGGTAGAAGTAGACACTGAGAAGAAGTCGGGCGTTTTCAAGAACGTTCCTGCTCGCAGTGATCTGTCCGCCGACATCAACGAAAGCCTGATTGTCGAGCTCTACTCCAAGTAAGGGCTAGAAAATAGGTGCATCCATGCAGATTTCGGTAAATGAGTTCCTGACACCCCGCCACATTGATGTGCAGGTTGTCAGTCCAACCCGCGCCAAAATTACTCTCGAGCCTCTCGAGCGTGGTTTTGGCCACACCCTGGGCAACGCGCTGCGCCGCATCCTGTTGTCCTCAATGCCCGGCTGTGCAGTAGTCGAGGCCGAGATTGACGGTGTGCTCCACGAGTACAGCGCCATCGAAGGTGTACAGGAAGACGTAATTGAAATCCTGTTGAACCTTAAAGGTCTGGCTATCAAGCTGCACGGCCGTGACGAAGTTACGCTGACCTTGTCGAAGAAGGGTTCGGGGGTGGTTACCGCTGCCGATATTCAGCTGGATCATGATGTCGAGATCGTTAACCCCGATCACGTAATCGCTAACCTGGCGTCTAACGGCGCCCTGAACATGAAGCTCACTGTAGCTCGTGGTCGTGGTTATGAACCGGCCGACTCGCGTCAGAGCGATGAAGACGAAAGCCGCAGCATTGGTCGCTTGCAGCTTGACTCTTCGTTCAGCCCGGTTCGCCGTATCGCATACGTGGTGGAAAACGCCCGTGTCGAGCAGCGTACTAACCTGGACAAGCTGGTTATTGATCTGGAAACCAACGGTACCCTGGATCCTGAAGAGGCTATCCGCCGCGCTGCAACCATTCTGCAACAGCAGTTGGCTGCGTTCGTCGACCTCAAAGGTGACAGCGAACCAGTGGTAATCGAGCAGGAAGACGAGATCGATCCGATCCTGCTTCGCCCGGTTGACGATCTGGAACTGACTGTACGTTCGGCTAACTGCCTTAAGGCGGAAAACATTTACTACATCGGTGACCTGATCCAGCGCACCGAAGTAGAACTGTTGAAGACTCCGAACCTGGGCAAGAAATCCTTGACTGAAATCAAGGACGTTCTGGCCTCCCGCGGTCTGTCCCTCGGCATGCGCCTCGACAACTGGCCGCCTGCAAGTCTTAAGAAGGACGACAAGGCGACTGCCTGATCGTCGTAATCACCGAACGTGAGTTTGGTAAGGAATGAACCATGCGTCATCGTAAAAGTGGTCGTCACCTGAGCCGTACCAGCTCGCACCGCAAGGCCATGTTCCAAAACATGGCGGTGTCGCTGTTCGAGCACGAGCTGATCAAAACTACACTGCCGAAAGCTAAAGAACTGCGTCGCGTTGCTGAGCCGCTGATCACTTTGGCCAAGACAGACAGCCTGGCTAACCGCCGTCTGGCTTTCGACCGTACTCGTTCGAAAGCTATCGTTGGTAAGCTCTTCAACGACCTGGGCAAGCGTTACGCTACCCGTGAGGGCGGCTACCTGCGCATCCTCAAGTGCGGTTTCCGCGCTGGCGACAACGCGCCTATGGCGTACGTCGAGTTGGTTGATCGTGCTACTGCCGGCGAAGCTGTAAGCGCCGAGTAATACGACAAGCTGCAACGAAGAACCGGGCCTAGTGCCCGGTTTTTTGTGCGCGTAACAAAAGCGCGTTGCGTACAAGAATCTTCAGGCGACACGCTTCACTATGAGCGTCGGGCATGTTGGTAGTTATTTTCTATTGAAGCCTACAATTTAATGAATTTGTAGGTGTCATGTGGATGGTCAATACTCCCTCCAAGCCGATTAGCCGGCAGTTTCAAGCCCGACCTGAGGAAGATGCGCATGAGCCAGAATAAAGTCCTTACCACCGCCAGCGGCGCGCCCGTTGCGGACAATCAGAACTCACGTTCCGCCGGCCCTCGTGGCCCCTTGCTGCTCGACGATTTTCACCTGATCGAGAAGCTCGCTCACTTCAACCGTGAAAACATCCCTGAGCGTCGCGTGCACGCCAAAGGTTCGGGTGCCTTCGGGACCTTCACGGTGACAAAAGACATTACCCAATACACCAGCGCCAAATTGTTCGAGTCCGTTGGCAAGCAGACCCCTACGTTCCTGCGTTTCTCCACGGTAGGTGGAGAGCGCGGTTCGGCCGACACTGAGCGCGATCCACGTGGTTTCGCCTTGAAGTTCTACACCGAGGAAGGTAACTGGGACATCGTCGGTAACAACACCCCTGTGTTCTTTATCCGTGATCCGCTGAAGTTCCCGGACTTTATCCACACCCAGAAACGCCTGCCGCAGAGCAACCTGAAAAGCGCGCAGATGATGTGGGACTTCTGGTCGCACTCACCAGAGGCGCTGCATCAGGTCACCATTCTGTTTTCGGACCGTGGCATCCCGGACGGCTATCGCCACATGCATGGTTTCGGCAGCCACACTTACAGTCTGATCAATGCCCAGGGCGAGCGTCATTGGGTGAAGTGGCACTACAAGACCAAGCAAGGCATCAAGAACCTGGCGCCGGCCGAGGCTGCCCGCTTGGCGGGTACCGATCCTGACTACGCCCAGCGCGATCTGTTTGGTGCAATCGAGCGCGGTGACTTCCCCAAATGGCGCGTGTGCATCCAGATCATGACCGAGGCACAGGCGAATGCCCATTACGAGAACCCGTTTGATGTGACCAAGACCTGGTCGCAAAAAGAGTTCCCGTTGATTGAAGTGGGTGAGCTGGAGCTCAACCGTAATCCGCAAAACTACTTCGCAGAAGTTGAGCAGGCTGCATTTGGCCCAAGCAACATGGTCCCAGGCGTTGGCCTGTCCCCAGACCGTATGCTCCAAGGTAGGGTGTTCGCCTACGCAGATGCTCACCGCTACCGTGTCGGCACTAACCACCAGCAACTGCCGGTGAACGCGCCACGTAGCCCGGTTAACAGCTACCAGCGTGACGGTTCCATGGCTTTCGGCAGCAATGGTGGGGCGGCTCCGAACTACGAGCCAAACAGCTATGCCGACGCACCAAAACAAGCCCCGCAATATGCAGAGCCAGCACTGGCCCTGAGCGGTGCCGCCGATCGTTACGATCACCGCGAAGATACGGACTACTACAGCCACGCCGGTGCGCTGTTCCGTCTGATGAATGATGAGCAAAAAGCGTTGCTCACCAATAACATCGCGGGCGCAATGGCTGGGGTTTCCAGCGATGTGGTCCAGCGTCAACTGCAGCACTTCTATAAGGCCGACCCGGCTTATGGAGAAGCAATTGCAAAGGCATTGGGTGTATCGCTTAACTGACTCTAAACGATAAGCAGAACCGCCCTCATTTGGGCGGTTTTTGCGTTATTTCAGCTACTTTTCTCCGGAAATCTTCACTTTTCTGCCGTTTGTCCCGTGACCTTCAAGTCAGCATGGTTCAAACTACAGTCTTTCAAGCAGGGAGATGTAGGGCGATGCAAGGTCACCCCGACGTAATCGATTACCTCAACACGTTGCTGACGGGCGAACTGGCAGCTCGTGACCAATATTTCATCCATTCGCGTATGTACGAAGACTGGGGCTTTACCGAGCTCTATGAGCGTATCAACCACGAAATGGAAGAAGAGGCACAGCACGCTGACGCCCTGATGCGCCGCATTCTGATGCTCGAAGGCACGCCGCGTATGCGTCCTGATGATCTGGACGTGGGTACCACAGTGCCTGACATGCTCGCTGCCGATCTTCGCCTTGAGTACAAGGTCCGTGCCGCACTCTGCAAGGGCATTGAGCTTTGCGAACAGCACAACGACTATGTCACCCGGGAAATATTGCGGGTGCAGTTGAATGACACCGAAGAAGATCACACCTACTGGCTGGAAAAGCAGTTGGGCCTGATCAAGTTGATCGGCCTGGAAAATTACCTGCAATCGCAGTTCTGATTCCCGGCTATAAAAAAGCCCCCGTCACCGCAAAGTGGCAGGGGCTTTTTATTGGGCGATGAAAAAATCAGGCCCTGTCGCGTTCCAGCAACGGTTTCAAGTAGTAACCGGTGTGCGATTGAGGCATTTCGGAAACCTGCTCCGGAGTGCCCACTGCGATGATCTGGCCACCCTTAGAACCACCTTCTGGCCCCAGGTCTACCAGCCAGTCGGCAGTCTTGATCACATCAAGGTTGTGCTCGATCACCACCACGGTATTGCCGTGGTCCCGCAAGCGGTGCAGTACGTCCAGCAACTGCTGGATATCCGCGAAGTGCAGGCCAGTGGTCGGCTCATCGAGGATATACAAGGTTTTGCCGGTATCACGCTTGGACAGCTCGCGAGACAGCTTGACCCGCTGCGCCTCGCCACCCGACAGCGTGGTCGCTGACTGCCCCAGCTTGATGTACGACAGGCCCACATCCATCAGCGTCTGCAGCTTGCGCGCCAGCGCCGGCACTGCGTCGAAGAACTCGCGAGCTTCCTCGATCGTCATTTCCAAGGTCTCGTGGATGCTCTTGCCCTTGTACTTGATCTCCAGGGTCTCGCGGTTGTAGCGCTTGCTCTTGCACACATCGCACGGCACGTAGATGTCCGGCAGGAAGTGCATTTCCACCTTGATCAGGCCATCGCCCTGGCACGCTTCACAGCGGCCGCCCTTGACGTTGAACGAGAAGCGGCCCGGCCCATAACCCCGTGAGCGCGACTCTGGCACGCCAGCGAACAACTCACGGATAGGGGTAAACAGCCCGGTGTAGGTGGCTGGGTTGGAGCGAGGCGTACGCCCAATCGGGCTCTGGTCGATGTCGACCACCTTGTCCAGATGCTCCAGGCCCTTGATGCTGTCGTGAGCCGCCGCTTCCAGGGTGGTCGCGCCATTCAGGGCGGTGGCACTCAGTGGGAACAGGGTGTTGTTGATCAGCGTCGACTTGCCCGAACCGGAAACACCGGTCACGCAGGTCAGCAGGCCCAGCGGAATCTCCAGGTCGACATTGCGCAGGTTGTTCCCGCGCGCGCCCTTGAGATGCAGCGCCATCTTCTTGTTACGCGGCGTTCGCTTGGCGGGTACTTCAATCTTCACACGGCCAGACAAGTATTTGCCGGTCAGTGAATCAGGATGTGCCATCACCTCGGCAGGCGTGCCTTCAGCAACGATATGGCCACCATGCACGCCCGCGCCGGGGCCGATATCGACCACGTAGTCCGCCAGGCGGATAGCGTCTTCATCATGCTCGACCACGATCACGGTATTGCCGATATCGCGCAGGTGTTTCAGCGTGCCCAGCAGGCGGTCGTTATCCCGTTGGTGCAAGCCAATCGAGGGTTCGTCGAGGATATACAGCACGCCCACCAGGCCGGCGCCGATCTGGCTGGCCAGGCGAATGCGCTGTGCCTCACCGCCAGACAGGGTATCGGCACTGCGGTCCAGCGACAGATAGTCCAGGCCCACGTTGACCAGGAACTGCAATCGCTCGCGAATCTCCTTGAGGATCTTGTCGGCAATCTCTCCACGACGACCGGTCAGCTTCAGCACGCCAAAGTATTCACAGGCATCGCCGATCGGCAGGTTGGTTACTGCCGGCAGGGTCTTCTCGCCCACCCATACATGCCGGGCTTCACGGCGCAGGCGCGTGCCACGGCAATCCGGGCATGGCTGTGTGCTGAGGAACTTCGCCAGCTCCTCGCGCACGCTCGCCGATTCGGTTTCGCGGTAACGGCGTTCCAGGTTCGGCACGATGCCTTCGAACGGGTGCGAGCGCTTGACGATATCGCCGCGATCGTTCAGGTATTTGAAGTCGACATTCTGCGAACCGCTGCCATTTAGAATGACCTTCTGCTGGTCTGCCGTGAGTTGGTTGAACGGTACTTCCAGGCTGAACTTGTAGTGGGAGGCCAACGACCCAAGCATCTGGAAGTAGTAGACGTTACGTCTGTCCCATCCGCGTATTGCACCCTCGGCCAAGGTCAGTTCGCCATTGACCAGGCGCTTGATGTCGAAAAACTGCTTCACACCCAGGCCGTCGCAAGTCGGGCAGGCGCCGGCCGGGTTGTTGAAGGAAAACAGTTTGGGTTCGAGCTCGCTGATGGCATGGCCACAGATCGGGCAGGCGAAGCGTGCGGAGAAGATGATCTCTTCGCCCGGCTCGTTATCCATCGGCGCTACCAGGGCAATGCCATCGGCCAGCTTCAGCGCGGTTTCGAACGATTCCGCCAACCGCTGCTGCAAGTCGGCGCGCACCTTGAATCGGTCGACCACCACATCAATGGAGTGCTTTTTCTGCTTGTCCAGCTTCGGCGCTTCGTCCAGCTCATAGAGCTTGCCGTTGATGCGCGCACGTACAAAACCCTGGGCACGCAGCTCTTCGAAGACCGACAGGTGTTCGCCCTTGCGCTCGCGAATGACAGGCGCCAGCAGCATCAGCTTGGCGCCTTCGGGCTGGGCCAGCACCAGGTCGACCATCTGGCTGACGGTCTGGGCTTCCAGGGGGATATCGTGGTCCGGGCAGCGGGGGATACCCACGCGTGCGTAGAGCAGGCGCAGGTAGTCGTAGATCTCGGTAATGGTACCCACGGTGGAGCGCGGGTTGTGGGACGTGGATTTCTGCTCGATGGAAATAGCCGGCGACAGGCCTTCAATGGTGTCGACATCGGGCTTTTCCATCATCGACAGGAACTGCCTGGCGTAGGCCGACAGCGATTCCACATAGCGACGCTGACCTTCGGCATACAGCGTGTCGAACGCCAGGGACGATTTGCCGGAGCCGGACAAGCCGGTGATGACGATCAGTTTGTCCCGGGGCAGGGTCAGGTCGATGTTCTTCAGGTTGTGGGTTCTAGCCCCACGAATCAGGATCTTGTCCAAGATGGCCTCGCACGGCGGGCGTAAATGATGCCGGAGTATACGGCTAAAGACTGGATGAATATACACTGTCAAAACGCCGCCTGCAGCCTCACATGAAAGCTGCGCGGCAAAGCGCCGCATATACCCTCTCAATCGATGGGACTGGTAGAATCGCCGCCGGTTCACACGAGGTTTTTCCATGCACGATCCCCACAGCGAACGCATGAGTAGCGGCGAGACCCGAGCGGCAAGCGGGCTGGCCTTGGTGTTCGCCTTCCGTATGCTGGGCATGTTTATGGTGTTGCCAGTGCTGGCCACCTATGGGATGGATCTCGCAGGTGCGACCCCCGCCTTGATCGGCCTGGCGATTGGTGCCTATGGCCTGACCCAGGCGATTTTCCAGATCCCGTTCGGGATTATTTCCGACCGCATTGGCCGTCGCCCGGTGATCTATCTCGGGCTGATCGTATTCGCCCTTGGCAGTGTGCTAGCGGCCCAATCCGATTCGATCTGGGGCGTGATCGCCGGCCGCATCCTGCAGGGCGCCGGTGCGATTTCCGCCGCCGTGATGGCGCTGCTGTCGGACCTGACCCGCGAACAACACCGCACCAAGGCCATGGCGATGATCGGCATGACCATCGGCCTGTCGTTTGCCGTGGCCATGGTGGTCGGGCCCTTGCTCACGCGCGCGTTCGGCTTGCATGGGCTGTTCCTGGCCACGGGCGGCATGGCGTTGTTTGGCATCCTGATCGTTGCCTTTATGGTGCCGCGCTCCACCGGTACCCTGCAGCATCGTGAATCGGGCGTCGCACGCAAGGCGTTGCTTCCCACGCTCAAGCACCCGGACCTGCTGCGCCTGGATTTAGGTATCTTCGTATTACACGCCATGCTGATGTGCAGCTTCGTCGCCTTGCCCCTGGCCCTGGTGGAAAAAGCCGGCCTGCCCAAGGAGCAGCACTGGTGGGTCTACCTCACTGCGCTGTTGATTTCGTTCTTCGCCATGATCCCGTTCATCATCTATGGCGAGAAGAAACGCAAAATGAAACGAGTTTTACTCGGCGCCGTCGCGACATTGATGCTCACTGAACTATTCTTCTGGCAGTTCGGCGACAGCCTGCGAGCATTGGTGATCGGTACGGTGGTGTTTTTCACCGCCTTCAACCTGCTCGAAGCGTCGTTGCCGTCACTGATCAGTAAAGTTTCACCGGCAGGCGGCAAGGGCACGGCCATGGGGGTGTATTCCACCAGCCAGTTCCTGGGTTCCGCGTTGGGCGGCATCATGGGCGGCTGGATGTTCCAGCATGGCGGTTTGTCGGTTGTGTTCCTCGGATGCGCCGGGCTGGCTGCACTTTGGCTGGTCTTTGCTGTTACCATGCGCGAACCTCCCTACGTCACCAGTCTGCGTTTGCCGCTATCGCCCGAGGCGATCCGCGAAGCCGGCCTGGTAGAGCGCCTGAAGGCTGTCGTAGGGGTAACGGATGCAGTCGTGGTCGCTGAAGAGGCGGCCATTTACATCAAATTGGACACCGAATTATTGGATCGCGCGACGCTCGAGCAACTGGTCAACCCAGTGCCGACAGCGCGCCCAGCCTAGGAGAACGTTATGGCCCGTGGGGTTAACAAAGTCATATTGGTCGGTACTTGCGGCCAGGATCCCGAAGTTCGCTACTTGCCTAACGGTAACGCCGTGACCAACCTGAGCCTGGCGACCAGCGAACAGTGGACCGACAAGCAGACCGGCCAGAAGGTCGAGAAGACCGAATGGCACCGCGTGTCGATGTTCGGCAAGGTTGCGGAGATCGCCGGTGAATACCTGCGCAAAGGTTCGCAGGTGTACATCGAAGGCAAACTGCAAACCCGCGAGTGGGAAAAAGACGGCATCAAGCGTTACACCACCGAAATCGTGGTCGACATGCAAGGCACCATGCAACTGCTGGGCGGCCGTCCACAGGGCGACCAACAGGGCCAGGGCGGCATGTCCAACTCGGCACCGCGCCCACAGCAGTCGCGTCCGCAGCCAAGCCAGCAGCCACAGCGTGAGTCGCGCCCAGCACCACAACAGGCTGCTCCGCAACCGGCTCCGGATTTCGACAGCTTTGATGACGATATCCCGTTCTAAGGTCCAAGACCGACCCTGAACAAACAAAACCCCCGATAGCGAAAGCATCGGGGGTTTTTTATGGTCGACGTGGCAGGCGTCGCGCGCGGGGTGCCTTTGTACAGGCAGCACACCAACCCCAGCATTTGTTCTCATGGCTCACAAGATTTAGGCTGGCGCCACCTCTAACAAAGAAGGAAGGCTGTGATGACCTGGTCCGCCAAGCAGTACACGATGTTCGAACAGCAGCGCACTCGCCCCGTCCGTGACCTGGTTGCGGCAATTCCCAACACCGACGTGGGCACCGCAGTCGACCTGGGGTGCGGGCCGGGAAACTCCACTGAAGTGCTGGCCGAGCGTTTCCCCCAAGCGCACGTCACTGGCATGGACAGCTCCGATGACATGTTGGCAGACGCCCGCAAGCGCCTGCCCAGGTTGAACTTCGAGCTGGCGGACATCGGCGCCTGGCATCCTGCGCAACGCTTGGATGTGATTCTGGCCAATGCCTCGCTGCAATGGCTGCCCGACCACGCCACGCTCTACCCGCATTTGGTCCACCAACTGAACCCAGGCGGTACGCTGGCGGTGCAAACCCCGGACAACCTTGACGAGCCCGCTCATCGCCTGGCCCGAGAAGTCGCGGCCGATGGCCCATGGTCGGCAAAGATAGGGGCGGTCAAACACAATGAACGGCACACCGCCAGTTACTACTACGAACTGCTGAGCAAGCATTGCAGTACCGTGGACGTGTGGCGCACCACCTATCAACACCCCTTGGCGGACCACGCGGCGGTGGTGGAGTGGTTCAAGGCTTCGGCATTGCGGCCTTTTCTTGCGCCGTTGACGGACGATGAAAAAGCCGCCTTCCTGCAGCAATACCAGGCGCGAATTACCCAGGCTTATCCAGCCCTGGCCGATGGCACGGTGTTGTTGCCCTTTCCGCGGCTGTTCATCATTGCCACACGCTAAAGCGATCAGCCCAGGTGGCGGTCACGCAGCCGCTGCTTGGGCTTTCAGATATTCCTCTGCCGACACTACACCCGCATAGCCAAATGCCAGGGAGGCCATGTACGCCCCGTGCACCTGTGCCGCCGGAATCACCTGGCCGTTGAATTCCTGGTCGCGGGTCGCGCAGGCGTCATGGATCACCGTAACCTTGTAGCCCAAGTCCGCTGCCGCCCGCACCACGGCGTCAACGCACATATGGCTCATGCTACCCACCACCACCACCTCGGTGATGCTGCGCTGTTCCAGCAGTTCGCGCAGGTTGGTTTGGCGAAACGCATTCACGAAGTGTTTGAGCACCACCGGTTCATCGCCCTCGTTGAGCACCTTGGCATGCAAATGCGCGCCTTCGGAGCCCGGTGTGAAGAACGGTGCGTCGTCGCCAGCGAACTCATGCCGTACATGAATCACCGCATCGCCTACTTGTCGAAACGCCTGGAGCACCTGCGCCGCCTTGTCCGCTGCGGCTTCCACGCCGTCGAGCGGCCACTTGCCCTTGGGGAAGTAGTCGTTCTGGATATCGATTAGGATGAGCGCCTGCTTGGCCATGTGTGTTGCCTCGTGATGGGTTGATGGGCCTAGTATCTTAGCTGGCGATCACACCGAGAATTGGCTGCACCGACAATAACAGGGGGAAAACTGACAATGGCCGCGCAACGCAGCACTGTCGAGCTGGGTGTGTTGATCTACCAGGGCGCGCAACTCGCCGCAGTCCACGGGCTGACCGACCTGTTCGGGGTCGCTAACCGCATCGCCGCCGAGCATGAATCTGCGCAATTACCGCTGCTGCGGGTCAGCCACTGGCAGGTAGATGCCCACGGCACGCCCGCGCGCACGTTCGAAAGCCACCCAGGCCCCGAGCAACCGATGATGGCCGTGTTGGTGCCGCCCTCGATTGCAGAGTTCACCGAAGACCAGGCGCCGCCTGCGCTGCTGCAATGGCTGCGCCTGCAACATGCGGGCGGCACCGTGCTGGGCGGCGTGTGCATCGGCTCGATCATGCTGGCGCGCAGCGGCCTGTTGGATGGCCGCAGTGCCACCACCCACTGGTCCTCCGCGAAGTCTTTTGCGGCCTGTTACCCGGCGGTGCGACTGGAAGCGGATAAACCTATTGTCGATGACGGCGACCTGATCACCTCCGCTGGGCTGATGGCCTGGTCGGAGCTGGGCCTGCGCCTGGTCGATCGGCTTATGGGTCCGAGCATTGCAGCTGACACTGCGCGCTTTCTGGTGATCGAGCACAGCGCCAGTGCCAGCCAGTGCGGTAGCAACTTTGCGCCGATTCTCAGGCATGGTGATGGTGCGGTCCTCAAGGTCCAGCATTGGCTGCAGGCCAGTGGTGCGGTGGATGTGTCCGTGGCGGCGATGGCGCAGGAGGCGAACCTGGAGGAGCGCACGTTCTTGCGACGCTTTCGCAACGCCACCGGATTGAAACCCACCGAGTACTGTCAGCATCTGCGAGTCGGCAAGGCGCGGCAGATGCTGGAGTTCACCAATGGCACCATCGATCACATTGCCTGGACCGTGGGCTATCAAGACCCCAGCGCCTTTCGCGCCATCTTCAAGAAAATCACCGGCCTGTCCCCCAGTGATTACCGCAACCGCTTCGGGGTTTGAATCGTGCAGAACGCCGCAGGGTTCGCCCCGGGTCGTGCAAAATAAAACAGGCTAACGGCCATCACTTTTTGCGCAACTGATTGATTTAACAGCTCTCCCCTCAATCCCCGCGTTGGCCTGATCCATGCAACCTCACTGCTACACAAAGGTTGATAGAAAAGGGGACCGCATGACCCCCATAAGTCGCAAGAAGTTGGTGGTCGCCCACTCCATGCGAGAGGGGGCACCTCTGCATGAAATAGAAACCAACCGAGCCCTCGCACGCTGGCTCGCGCAGATCCTGGGGCTCAAGTTCGGTGGCAGTTACGACCCGGTCCTGCATGCGGGTCGGGAATTGTATCTGCTGCCCACGCAAACCCTGGTCGGGCCGGCCCAAGCGCGCCAGCTCAATATCAAGGGGCCACAAGATCTGTGGGGCGGCTATGTCGATCACGCGTTCATCTGCACCAAAGCCATCAGTCACGGGCTGCTGAGTCCCGAGTCGAAGGCGCCCGAAGGCTGGTCGCCGTCATTCTGTGAGCGTGTGCGTGACGTGGTGTTGGACGGTGTAAGTGTGTTCTCCCTTGAGGATGCACGGCCTGCCGCGACCCGCTTGCTCTACAGCGGCCCGATTCGTCTGAAACCCGTAAATGCCTGTGCAGGGCGGGGGCAGGAAGTTATCCACAGCCTGGATGAGTTCGACGCGATAGTGGCGCGCCCGGAAGCGGCCCGAATGTTCAATGAAGGTGTGGTGCTGGAACAAGACCTGCACGCGGTGGTCACCCACAGTGTGGGCCAGAGCTTTATCGGCGATCACCTCTTCAGCTACTGCGGCGAGCAGCACCTGACGCAAGACGGGCAGGGGGAAGAGGTCTACGGCGGTTCCGATCTGCTGGTCGTCCCCGGTGATTACGCTGCCCTGCTCAAACTGGATCTGCCTGAAGACGTGCGTGAGGCCATCGAACAGGCGCTGGTTTTCGACCGTGCTGCGAATGAGGCCTACCCAGGCTTCTTCGCCTCGCGCCGCAACTACGACATCGCCCAAGGCCTGGACAGCACAGGCCAGCGCCGCAGTGGTGTGCTCGAACAATCCTGGCGCATGGGCGGGGCCAGCAGCGCGGAAGTCGCGGCGTTGCAGAGTTTTATCAACCATCCGGGCCTCAAGGCCATCCGTGTGTCCTCGGTAGAAACCTATGTAGACCAGGCGCTGCCGGCGGATGCCATCGAGGTATACCGAGGCCCGGCCGAAAACAGCGACTTTCTACTCAAGTATGTGACGGTCAAGACTTATGACGGCTAGAAGCGAGAGCATCACCATCGATATAGACGACGAACAGATGAGCGGGACATTCCTCAGTCCCAAGTCCAAAGTGCCCGGCGTGTTGTTCGTGCACGGCTGGGGCGGCAGCCAAGAGCGCGACCTGGAACGGGCCAAAGGCATCGCAGGCCTTGGATGTGTATGCCTGACCTTCGACCTGCGTGGCCATGCTGGCACCGGCATCCCCTTGTCCCGCGTCACCCGCGAAGACAACCTGCGCGACCTGTTGGCCGCTTACGATCGCCTGCTGTCCCACCCGGCTATCGACACCTCGGCGGTGGCAGTGGTGGGCACCAGTTATGGCGGGTACCTCGCGGCGATCCTCACCTCATTGCGCCCGGTACGTTGGCTGGCGCTGCGAGTGCCGGCGCTGTACCGCGACCAGGAATGGCTCAAGCCCAAGCGCGACTTGGATAAAGCCGACCTGATGGATTACCGCGGCACCCTCGTGCACGCCGAAACCAACCGCGCACTGCATGCCTGCGCGCAATTTACCGGCGATGTGCTGATTGTCGAATCGGAAACCGACGACCATGTGCCCCACGCCACCATCATGAGTTACCGCGCAGCGTGCCAGCAGACCCATTCGCTGACCCACCGCATCATCGACGGCGCCGACCATTCCCTGAGCGACCCGGTGTCGCAGCAGGCGTACACCTCGATCCTGGTGGACTGGATTACCGAGATGGTGGTGGGGGAGCGGTTGAGCATCATTCAGGCCCGATAGTCGTTGCCCTTGTGATCGCTATCGCGGGCAAGCCTGGCACCACCTTGGAATGCATTCCCCTGTGGGAGCCGGGCTTGCCCGCGATAGCGATTCAACAGTCACCACCGCCTCATCAGGCTGTCTTCTTCACTCGCAACGCCTTGGCCTTGGCCTCCACCCCCAAATACATCACCAGTGCAATCAACAACGGGCAGATAAAGTAAATCGCCCGATACGCGATCAGCCCCGCCAGCAAACTCCCCCGCGACGCCTCATGTTGCAACAGCGCAATGAACACCGCCTCCAACACCCCCAACCCGGCGGGGATATGGGTGACCACCCCGGCAATCGCACTGATCAACAGCACGCCCAGCACCAGTGGGTAATCCAGTTTGGCCGGCAGCAAGGTAAAGATCACCGCGGCCATCAATGACCAGTTCAACGCACCCAGGGCCAACTGCAAACAGGCCATGCGCAACGACGGCAAGTTGATCTCGATACCGCGAATCGACCACGCACGCTTTTTCGAAAACCGGCACGCCGCCAGGTAGCCCAGGCTCGCGATCACCAATAACACCCCGACGCCTTGCAAGGCGCCGCTGCTGAGCTTCCAGCCTGGCGGCAGGGTCACCAACCCGCTGCTGAATACCACCCCGGCCAACGCCATATAGCCGAACCAATTGGTGGCCAGGCTCAGGCCGAGGATCTTGGCGATATTGCTGGTGCTCACGCCCAGGCGTGAATACAGCCGATACCGCATGGCGATGCCGCCGACCCAGGCGCTGAGGTTGAGGTTGAACGCGTAGCTGATGATGCCCACCGGTAATATCTGCTTCCAACGCAACGGCTGGCGAATGTAGGTGCGGCCGATCAAATCGAAGCAGGCATAGACGATAAAACTGCACAGCGTCAGCGCGCCGGCGATGAACAATGTGCGTAGCTTGAACTCGCTCAGGGTCTGGAACACTTCGCTCCAGTCGATGCGCCGGGCGAGCAGGGTAAACAACACGATCAGCAGCACGAAGAACGCAATCGTCAGCGGTTTCTTCCAGCGCTTGAACCCAGAGGCTTGCGTTTGGGGGCGGGCTTCAGACGTCATGGGGCGTGGCCTCAAAAGGTTTCAAGCGCGGTTTGTGGGCCGGCAACCAACTGGCCAGTACCGGGAAATGGCGCATCACATGAAACACCAGGAAACCCACGGTCAAGCGCCAGAGCCACAGGCGTGGCTTGCGCTTTTCCGGCATGGTCTGGCAATGATTGTGGGCGAGGGCTTCCAGGCGTTCGTAGAGCTGCTGATTGAAAGCCCGGTCGCGAATCAGCACATTGGCCTCCAGGTTTAATGCCAGGCTGAGTGGGTCCAGGTTGCTCGAACCGACGGTGCTCCATTCGTCATCCACCAGCGCCACCTTGCCGTGCAGTGGGCGTTGGCAGTATTCGTGAATCACCACGCCATCCTTGAGCAGATAGTCATAGAGCATGCGCGCGGCAAGTTTTGCCAACAGCACGTCGGGCTGGCCCTGCATGATCAATTGCACCTGCACGCCACGGCGCGCCGCGTTACGGATCTCGCGAAGCAGGCGATAGCCGGGGAAGAAGTACGCGTTGGCGATCACCACCCGCTGCCGGGCCTGGCTCAACGCATGGATATACGCGTCTTCGATGTCGTCACGATGCTGGATATTGTCGCGGTAGATCAGGCGTACCAGGCCGTCGCCTGGCTCGTTCGTCCAGGGTGAAGGCCGCTGCTGGCGCCGCCGCCAACCGCGACGGCTGCGCACCTGGCGGCCACTTTGGGCAAGGGCGAAATGGTGCAGGTCGGCCACGGCCGGGCCGATCACCTGCACGGCGTAATCCTGCTTGGCTTCGGGGCCGAAATCCGCCAAATGGTCAGCAGAAAAATTGATCCCGCCGATAAACGCCACGCGGGCATCCACCACCACAATCTTGCGGTGCAGGCGGCGAAACCAGTTAGTGCGTATGCCGAAGGTCTTGGGCGCCGGGTCGAACATTTGCACCATCACCCCGGCTTCGGCCAACTCCCGCAGGAAGCCCGGGCTCAGCTCGCCGCAACCAAAACCGTCGAGGCTGACCACCACCTTTACCCCACGCTTGGCCGCCTCGATGAGGATGCTGTGCAGCTCAAAGCCGACCTTGTCTTCAAAAAGGATGAAGGTCTCCAGCAGGATCTCGCGCTCGGCGCTGCGCAATGCCTCGAACACGGCAGGAAAGTACGCCTCGCCGTTCTCCAGCAACACCACCTGGGTGCCGCTCTGCCAGCCGTAATCCAGATCTCGCGCCTTGCTGTCATCTGGCGGTTGGTCTGTGGCGATATGGTCTACCGCAACGTTCATAGCTCAACCTCCACCGACAGCGGCACATGGTCTGATAAATGGGACCAGGGGCGAGTGGTGAGCACGCGAGGGTTGTGCACCGTCAGGTTGCGCACATAAATGCGGTCCAGCGGCAGCAACGGCAGGCGTGCCGGGAAGGTGCGCGCCGGTTTGCCGAGGGTGTGCATGAACACTTCCTGCAGGCCGCTTTGGCTCAGGTCGGCTTTTTGCCGCCAGTCGTTGAAATCGCCAGCGACCACCAACGGCGCATCGGCGGGTATCTCGCTGATACGTTGTTCCAGCAAGCGCAATTGTTGTTGGCGATGCACCTCGCGCAAGCCCAGGTGGATGCAGATCGCGTGCACCTGCTGACCGCTGCCCGGCAGACGCAGCACGCAATGCAGCAGGCCGCGGTTTTCATGGCCGCTTTGCGAAATATCGAGGTTGTCGTAGCGGATGATCTGGAATTTCGACAGCAGTGCATTGCCATGATCGCCATGGGGGTACACCGCATTGCGCCCATAGGCAAACTGCGGCCAAATGCTGTCGGCCAGGAATTCATACTGCGGCATTTTTGGCCAGTCGCTGTAGCGCTGGGGATGGCGTTCGTGAGTGCCATGGATCTCCTGCAAGAACACCATGTCTGCGCCCACGCTGCGCACCGCTTCACGCAGCTCGGGCAAGATGAAACGGCGATTCAGTGCGGTGAAACCCTTGTGGATATTAACCGTCAGCACCGTGAAACGGGTGATGGCGGTGGTCGGCGGGGTGGGGATCAGCTCTGGATGCGTCATGGCAATACTCCTGGTTCCGGCAGCCGGCCAGGTTCGGTGAGCAGGTGTTGGTCCAGCCCGAAACGTTGCAGCAATTGGCGTGCATCGAAGGGGGCGCGAACTTTGATGTCGTTGTCGAAAAAGCAGAACACGTCACGGTGTTTACGCCTGCGGGGTGTGTGGTGCGGGTCGACGAGGTGTGCATCGGCAGGTTGCTTGCCCTGGGCCCAGCGCTCAATGCGGTCACCCCAGCGCTGGAGCGCTTCGGCGCTATAACCGCTGGCGTATAACTGCTTGTCGCCGTGCAAGCGCAGGTACATGAAGTTGGCGGTCACGTCTTCCACGTACGGCCACTTGCCGGCGGTGTCCGCGACCACCAGCGCCACACCGTGCTTATCCAGCAGTTGGATGAACTCCGGCACGGCAAAAGTCTTGTTGCGAATCTCCACGGCATGGCGCAAAGGCTTCTTGGCATAGGCCTTCATGCTCGCCTTGCCGTTCAGGCGTGGCTCATGCTGGCGGGCGAGGGCGGCTGCCTGCTGGGTATCGGTAGGTAATTCAGCCAAAAAGGTTTCGAACAGCGTGGCGTCGAATTTGAAGCTGGGCGGAAACTGCCAGAGGATGGGGCCGAGTTTTTCTTTGAGTTCCAGCACGCCGGAAGCGAAGAAATTCGCCATCGGCTTGTGCACGTCCCGCAGGCGCAGGATATGCGTGATGAAACGGGGCGCCTTGACACTGAACAGGAAACCTTCGGGCGTATCGGCATACCACTCGGCGTAGCGCTTGGGGGTCTGCAGCGCGTAGAACGAGCCGTTGATTTCGATGCTGTTGACGGCGCGTGACGCAAACTGCAACTCGCGTTTCTGGGTCAGCCCTTCGGGGTAAAAGTCCCCGCGCCAGGGCGTGTAGCGCCAGCCGGAAATGCCGATGTGAATCGCCGCCATGTTTACTCCCGTGGATGGTGGGTGAGGTGACCTCCGTTATGGGATGACTGCGCTATTTGGCTGAAAGTTTCCACATTCCTACAGGCGGTAATAGGGGTGAAATGCGGGAGGGGCATTGCAAATGCAGGGAACGATAAAGGCCCCAGCTCGTCAGTTCCTTACAGACCCTGCTGAAGGAGCTTGCTGTTTTGCTGAATTTAAAGACTGCATTACTGCTCGGCGCGCTGCTGCTCTGCGGCAATGGCGCATTGCAGGCCGCGGCCTCTGCGCCTGCTGCCGACACACCGGCCAAGCCGGAGCTGCTGGTGGAGGGCGGGTTGCTCGGGGCCATCAGTTCCAGCATCGACGACGTGCAGAACAAGCTCGACCTCGACCAGAACCTCATCGACGCCTGGCGCCTGCGTGCTGATCGCGCCGCGGACGAAGTAGGGCGCCTGGTAGACCAGACAGCCGCACGCTCGCCGTGGAGCGTGGCGGGCGATTTCCTGCTGTTGTCTGGGGTGTGGGTCGGTGCCTTTGCGGTCTTGACGATACTTGGGCGCCTGGTTGTGCAACGCTCGAGCCGCCGCCCATTCCTCGCGCGGCGCCAACGGCTGCAAGGCTTGCTGGGCTATGTAGTTCCCTACACGATTCCAGCGCTGATCTGCCTGCCGCTGACCCTTTATGTCAGTCACTTTTTACCTGCGTCTGTCGGCCGAGCCCTGGCACTGTGTTTTGCCTACGCCACCAGCAGTGGCATCTTTTCCACCTCGCTGTTGCTGTGCGTCATTGTCATGTTCAACGTCGGGCACAAGCGGCCTGCCGTGCAGATCATCCGTGACTATTGCCCCAAGCCGCTGTTCCTGATCGGCTTTCTCGCGGCCCTCAGCGATGCGCTGACCAGCCCGCAAATCGCTCGTCAGTTGGGCGGCAATATCACCAGCAGCATCGCCGTGTTTACCGGCCTGTTTGCCGCGGTCATCTTTGGCGTGCTGGTGGTACGCCTGCGGCGGCCGGTGGCCCATTTGATCCGCAATCGGCCGTTGGCCCAGCGTCTCAAACATCCAGCATTGCAACAGTCGCTGCGGGTGTTTTCCGGGCTCTGGTACTGGCCGATTCTGTTGATGGTGCTGGTGTCGGTGGTCAACCTGATTGGCGCCGGTGACGACAACCAAGAGGCCCTGCGCTGCGCGCTGCTCACCACCTTGTTACTGATCGGCACGGTGTTTCTCAGCACCGTGCTGCAACACCTGTTCAAGTCCCGCAGCCAGGTATCGATCCAGCGCAGCAGTGCCTACAAGGAACGCTTCCTGAGTTTGCTGCACGCAATTTTGCGTATCGTCATGGCCATCGCGTTTATCGAGATACTCGGGCGTATCTGGGGCGTTTCGCTGTTCGAGTTCGCCCAGCGCAACTCGGTGGGCCGGGCCATCAGTGATTCCCTCAGCAGTATCGGCCTGATCCTGTTGGTGACCTGGCTGTTCTGGGTGGTGCTCGACACCGCGATCCAGGAAGCCCTCAAACCACCCGTGAATAAGCGCTCCAGTCGCCAGCCCAGTACCCGGGTCAAAACCATCCTGCCGCTGCTGCGCAATGCAGTGAAGATCATCCTGGTGGTGATCTGCGCGATCACCACCATGGCCAATCTGGGCATCAATGTCGCGCCGTTGCTGGCGGGCGCCGGGGTGGTGGGACTGGCGATCGGTTTCGGTTCCCAGCAACTGGTGCAGGACGTGATTACTGGCCTGTTCATCATTATCGAAGACACCCTGTCCATCGGCGATTGGGTGGTGCTCGACTCTGGTCACGCCGGCACCGTGGAGGGCCTGACCATCCGCACCCTGCGCCTGCGTGATGGCAAGGGGTTTGTGCATTCGGTGCCGTTCGGGCAGATCAAGGCGGTCACCAACCAGTCCCGTCAATTCGCCTATGCCTTCTTCTCGGTGCAGTTCACCTACGACACTGACGTGGACAGGGCCGTGGAGCTGATCCGCGAGGCCGGCCAGTCGATTCGCGACGATGTGTTCCTCAAGTACAACCTGCAAGGGCCGTTGGAGGTGTTCGGGGTGGACAAGATGGACCTCAATGGCGTGGTGCTCACGGCGCAGTTCCGCACGGTTTCGGGTGGCCAATACGCTGTCAGCCGTGCGTTTAATCAGCGCTTGAAAAAGCTTGTGGATAACTGTGATGAGGTGCATTTTGCGCAAACTTATCCACAGCAGGTGTTGTTGCCTAAGCGTGTGGCGCAGGAGCATGAGCAGGATGCGGTGTTGACGGAGCAGCCCAGGTCTCAATGATGAAGGTGGCTGTTCTGGCCCCATCGGGAGCAAGCCCCTCCCACATTGAGATTTGTGAGCACGTTTCAAGTGTGGGAGGGGGCTTGCTCCCGATGAGGCCCTCAAGGTCAGCGCCTGATCAACTTCTCCTGCACCGCTTGCTGATCCATCTCCAACAAAACCTGCTGCTTGCCCCCTACCATCACCGCCGCCGGCACCCCATCACGGTACACAACCCGATTACCGCTTACCGCTGGCACCTTGGCTCCCGGTAACAGCGTGCCGACAAGATTCAACGGATCCGCCCCACACACCGCAATTAAACTCCCATCATGGGGCCGCCGCCGCACCTCGCGCAGCAACGGTATCGCCTCCGGCAATGCAAACTGCTCTCCCGCCAACCCACTGACAAACCGCCCGCCACGGATCTCGCCTCGCGCCTCCAACCGATGGAAGGTGCGCAGCAATTCGCGCCAACTCGGTAACCAATCCGCCTCGCGCTCCAGCAGCCGCCAGAACACCACGCCATAGCGGCGCAGCAGGGTCATCGCCACATGCTCCAGGGTCTCGGCCGTATGCGCGCCGGCGGCGGTCGCCGAGCGGCGAACCAAGGCCCAACGCCCGGCGTCGTCCATACCGCCGACAAACGCCCCGCGCCCACGTCGACTGCTGCGCGCCTGGCGTTTGCTCGCGGGGGTGGTCAAGGCGCGCAGGCCGGCGAAGCTGTCAGCATTCACCAAGCCGGCGCCTACCAATTCCTGCAAGGCTGTCTCCAGCTCGCTGCGCAGCAAATGGGCCTCGTGTACCAGTTCATCGAAAAACAGCGCGCCATGCTCGCGCAGGGCCAGGTGGACCTTCTGCGTCTTGGGCGACAAGGTGGTGCTGTCGGTAGGCTCGGTCAGCCCGCTCCACAACGCTACCTGGCTACGGGGGAGCAAAACCACCGGGGTGCTGCGCAATGCCATGGCGCCGGCCTTGTTGCTCAGGCGCGTCCAGACCAGCTTGCCGCTGCGGCACAGGTCATCGAGCCAGGTCGATGAGTAATCCTTGATGCGGGCGCTGAGCAGGTCTGTGTCCCAGGCTGACGTGGCAGCGGCATAGCCTTCGAACTGGCCGACGATTTGCGGCAACACGGCGCTGCCCTGGCCGCGGGTGCTGTCGGACAGGTGTTGCCAATCGAACAGAAAGCGCATGAAATCCTGCAATGCCACCGGCTCGATTTCCCGGCGCAGGCGCTTGACCGTGTTGCGATGAATGCGCGCCAGCAAATGACGTTCGCACCATTGTTCTTCACCCACGCCGGGGCTGAAGTGACCTCGCAGCACATAGCCTTCTTGTTCCAGGCGTGCCAGGGCCTGGGTAAGCGCCACCACCGGTAATGCCAGGGGCGCTGCGATCTCGACCAGGGTCAGTGGGCCAAAACCACTCAGGCGCGCACGTAGCACTTCCACCAGCGCTTCATCAAAGGACCAGGGCTCATCGAACCCCGGCAGCAACGGCAGATCGTTGGGATACAGCGCCTGCAAACAATTCAAGCGCTCTACGGCGACCCACATTCCGTTGGGCAACTGATAGGTCCGCCCGGCCTTGCGCAAGGCCTGCAACCATTGGGCCCATTGCGGCGTAACTTCGCCCGCTGCGATGCACGCCAGGCTCATCAACGCTTCATGCATTTCATCCAGGCCATTGGGCGCCGGCCAGGCTTCTTCGCGTACACCGGCGATGGCGTCGGCATCCAGGGCGCCCAAGTCGTCGGTGCTCTGCGGGTCGCTCCAGCGTCGGTTGAGCACGGCCTGGGTGCGGCGCTCTTCCAGGGGGGCGTCGTCGAGGAAGGTATAGGGTTTAGCGCTGAGGATTTCTGCGGCCATGGGCGAGGGCGCGGGCAGGTCGCGGCTGATCAACCGCACGTCGCCGCGTTCCATGCGCCGCAGCAGCGCCAGCCAGGCGTCGCTGTCCATGGCCTCGTGCAGGCAGTCGTCGAGGGTTTGCTCCACCAGCGGGTGGTTGGGGATCTCGCGTTCGCCGGAGAGGTTTTCCAGGCAGGCGATCTGGTCGGGAAATACGCTGGCGATCAGGTCTTCGCTCTTCATGCGCTGGATCTGCGGCGCCACCTTGCGCCCGCCGGTATAACGCGGCAGCGCCAGGGCCACGCCGGCATTCCAGCGCCAGCGCACACCGAACAGTGGCGCATCCAGCACGGCCTGGATCAGGATGTGCTCGGCACTGTTGCTGTTGAGGTAACGCCACACCTCATCCAGCGCGAAGCTGTGACTGGTGGACAACGACAGCACGATGGCATTTTCACTGGCCGCCGCTTGCAACTCGAAATTGAAGGTACGGCAAAAGCGCTTGCGCAAGGCCAGGCCCCAGGCGCGGTTGATGCGGCTGCCAAACGGCGTGTGGATGATCAGTTGGGTGCCGCCGGACGCATCGAAAAACCGTTCCATGATCAATGTGTCCTGGGACGGCAAGGCGCTCAGGGCCTGGCGCGACCGGGCGAGGTAATCCAACAGTTGGTCGGCGCTGGCGACATTGAGACCCAGGGTGCCGGTAAGCCAGTCGAGGGCCGGTTGCAGGTCGCCGGGCGTGGCGCCGAGCAAGCTGTCCAATTGCCCTTGCAAGCGGGCCACGGCCACCGATAACTCGTTGCTGCGCCCGGGCGCTTCACCCAACCAGAACGGAATGGTCGGGGGTTGGCCCTGGGCGTCTTCGACCCGCACCTTGCCGGCTTCGACACGCAGGATGCGATAGGAGGTATTGCCGAGCTGGAAGATATCCCCGGCGATGCTTTCCACCGCAAAGTCTTCGTTGACGCTGCCGATATTCAGGCTTTGCGGCTCCAGCAACACGCTGTAGTCGGCGTTGTCGGGGATCGTGCCGCCGCTGGTTACCGCCGTGAGCCTGGCGCCACGGCGGCCACGCAGGGTGTGGGCCACAGCGTCGCGGTGCAGGTAGGCGCTGCGCATGCCCTGGCGGCCGTTGTAGCCCTCGCTGAGCATCTGCAAAAGGGCCTGGTAGTGGCGTTCATCCAGTTCGGCGTAAGGCGCGGCGCGGTGGATAAGCGCCAGCAGCGCCTGTTCCGGCCATTCCTGGGCGCTGACCTCGGCGATGATCTGCTGGGCCAGTACATCGAGCGGTGCCACCGGAATATGCAAGGTATCCAGCTCGCCACGGCGCACGCAGTCGAGCAGCGCGGCGCACTCGATCAGGTCGTCGCGGGTGGTGGCAAACAGGCGCCCCTTGGGCGTGCCACCGACCTGGTGCCCTGAACGGCCGACCCGTTGCAGGAAGCCGTTGATGGAACCGGGTGAGCCGATCTGGCACACCAGGTCCACTTCGCCGATATCAATCCCCAGCTCCAGGGACGCCGTGGCGATCAACACTTGCAGTTCGCCGGCCTTGAGGCGCTGTTCGGCATCCAGGCGCATCTCCTTGGCCAGACTGCCGTGGTGAGCGGCCACGGCGGTCTTGCCCAGGCGCTCGCTCAAGTGCCGGGCCAGGCGTTCGGCCAGGCGTCGGGTGTTGACGAATACCAGGGTGGTGCGGTGTTCACGGGCCAATTGCGCGAGGCGATCGTAGACCAACTCCCACACGTCGTTGGCCATCACCGCCGAGAGCGGCACCAGCGGCACTTCGATCGCCAGGTCACGGGGGCGGGCGTGGCCGATATCCACAATGGCGCAATCACGTTCGGTGCCAACTAAAAAGCGTGCGACGGCTTCGATGGGTTTTTGCGTGGCCGACAAGCCGATACGGGTCAATGGCTCGGCACACAGCCCTTGCAGGCGCTCCAGGCTCAAGGCCAAGTGGCTGCCGCGCTTGCCAGCGGCGATGGCGTGGATCTCATCGACGATCACCGTACGTGTGCTGGCGAGCATGTGCCGGCCGGAATCCGAGCCAAGCAGCACGTAGAGCGATTCAGGAGTGGTTACCAGGATATGCGGTGCGCGTTTGCGCATCTGGGCGCGGTCTTTTTGCGGGGTGTCGCCGGTGCGCACAGCGGTGCGGATTACCAGCGGCGGCAGCCCCCGCTTCTCTAGATGTTCGGTAATGCCGGCCAGCGGGTTTTGCAGGTTGATCTGGATATCGTTGGATAGCGCCTTGAGCGGCGACACATACACCACCAGGGTTTGGTCCGGCAGTTCGCCGCCGTTGGCCAGGCCTTGGTGCACCAGGTCGTCCAGCACTGCCAGGAGCGCCGTCAGCGTCTTGCCGGAGCCGGTGGGCGCGGCGATCAGCGTCGAGCGGCGCTGGCGGATCAACGGCCACGCCTGGGCCTGGGCGTTGGTCACCGAAGGAAAGGTACTACGGAACCAAGTGCTGACGGCGGGGTGAAAGCCGTGCAAACCCTTGTCCGTTGATTCGGGAAGGTTCATTCACCCTATATGCAACCGGCGGGGCCAAGTTGCAACCCCGCACTTTATCCGTGACGGTTGCGCTACAAACCCGCAAAATGCAACGATTCTGGCAACTACCTACGGCAAGGCGCACATGCCTGTCGATAATAACCATCGTTCCAAACAGACCGGGCCTGCTCAATCTATGCGAATGCGCCTTATGTTACTGGGCGGCGGGAATGCCCTCGGGCAGGCGCTGATTCGCCTCGGTGCGGAGGAAGACATCGGTTTCCTCGCCCCCAAACCGCCCCAAGACGGCTGGGATGCCGCAAGCCTCACCCAATTGCTCGACGACACCCGTCCCGATGCCTTGATCAACCTCGCCTACTATTTCGACTGGTTCCAGGCCGAAGCCGTGAGCGAAACCCGCTTGGCCGCCCAGGAGTTCGCCATCGAACGCCTGGCCGAGCTGTGCCAGCATCACAGCATCACCCTGCTGCAACCGTCCAGCTACCGCGTATTCGATGGCTCCCGCGCCACGGCCTACAGCGAGAAAGACGAGCCGGTGCCCCTGGGCCTGCGCGGCCAGGCGTTGTGGCGTATCGAACAAAGCGTGCGCGCTACGTGCCCGCAGCATGTGCTGCTGCGGTTTGGCTGGTTGCTCGATGACAGCGTCGACGGCACGCTCGGGCGCTTCCTGGCCCGGGCCGAGAACGCCGACGAGCTACTGATGGCCGACGACCGCCGGGGCAACCCGACGCCGGTGGACGATGCGGCGCGGGTGATCATCTCGGTGCTCAAGCAACTCGATTGCGCTGCGCCGCTGTGGGGCACCTACCACTACGCCGGCCACGAGGCGACTACCCCGTTGGCGCTGGGGCAGGCGATTCTCACCGAAGCGCGCAACTTCCATCCGTTGGCCATCGAGTCCCCCACCGCCCAGGCTCACGCAGCGCGGCCGGATGCGGCGGATGAACCGCAGCATGCGGTGTTGGCCTGCAAGAAAATCCTCCACACCTTTGGCATCAAACCACGGGCATGGCGGGCAGGTTTGCCGGCGCTACTGGATCGCTTCTACCGCCATAGCTGACACCCTCAAAACCAAAATGTGGGAGGGGACTTATGTGGGAGCTGGCTTGCCTGCGATAGCATCACCTGGGCATCACTGATACACCGTGGTGTCTGCATCGCGGGCAAGCCCGGCTCCCACATAAGCCCCCTCCCACAGGGGTTATGCGGTGTGGCTTAAACCGAACTCAGAACTTGTAGCCGATACCCACCATGTAAACCATCGGGTCTACATCCACATTGACCTTGGCCCGAGTGCCCTGGCCCAGCGCGTTGTTATCCACAGTCGCCTTGGTGCTGATGTCGATATAGCGCGCCTGGGCGTTGATCATCCACTTGTCGTTGATCATGTAGTCGGCGCCGATCTGTGCAGCCCAGCCCCAGGAGTTCTCGGCCTTGAAGTTGCTGAAACCAGCCTGTTCGGCGCGGCTGCCCACGTGCTCGTCGTAGATCCAGGTGTAGTTGATACCGGCGCCCACATACGGTTGGAACGCGGATTTGTGGTCCAGCGGGTAGTACACGACGCTCAAGGTCGGCGGCAGGTGCTTCAGCGTGCCGAGCTTGCCATTGGCGGCGCCCAGGGCGGTGTTCTTGATCTTCACGTCATGCTCGAACGGTGTGGCCGCGAGCAATTCGATGCCGACGTGGTCGGTGATCATGTAGGCGAAGTTCAAGCCCAGTTGGGTGTCGCTGCTCATGGTCGCCTTGCCGCCCAGATTGGTGCCGGCCAATGGGCCCTGGTCAACCTTGACGCTGCTGCTGTCGGCCTTCGGGTTCACGGTAATTGCACCGGCGCGAACCAGAATATCGCCCGCCTGGTGAGCGTGAGCGACGGGGGCGACGAGGGCGAGCGCGAAGAGGGACGCGCCGAGCAGAGACTTGTTCATGGGAGCTCCAAAGGACGTTTAAAAGTTGTACGTCCAATGGTAAAGATCGTTCCGTACGGTCTTTTGACTCAGCTCAATGAAAGGGTGATCAGTCACTTGCGCCACTGATCTAAACCTGTGGGAGCTGGCTTGCCTGCGAAAGCGGTGGTGCAGTAACAGATGCAGCGCCTGATACACCGCTTTCGCGAGCAGGCCCGCTCCCACATTTGGATCTTCGGTGTGTGGGGTTATTCCTCAAGCTCGTACATGTAAATCTTCTGGGCATCCATCTGGTAACCAGCGTCCGCTAACTCGCTGGACGATGGCTTGACCTGCATCGCGCCCTCGATCCAGTACGGTTGATACAGCTCATCGAGCTTCACCCCGACTTCACTTTTCACATGCACGATCTGGTTCGATGGCGGTGGCGGCACATGGATACAGGCGCCGAAATACGGCACCAGCAGAAACTCCGTGGTGCGGCCTTCTTCGCTGACTTCCAGGGGCACGATATACCCCGGCAGGCGAATGTGCTGGCCGTCCAGGCTCTGTACCACTGGCGCGTTAGTTATGTCCTGCTTGGCCGCCGGCGCGGCTTCGACGGACAAGGCATCGGCCATGTTCGACAGGTCGTGCAGCGGCTTCATATTGGGCACTTCAGGTGGCGCATCCGGTGGGATCATCTCCTGCCAGGACAGATCCTTGGGCTGTTCCTGCGCCCAGGCAGGCACGGCTATCAACAACAACAGGGCAAACAGGGCACGACGCATCGAAGCCTTCCTCATAAACGGATGGACAGGCCATCGGCCAAAGATTGGCGGTAGGCGCGCCACGCGGGCACGCTGCCCATCAACAGGGCGGCTGCCAGGATACCGGCGAGCAACGTCCATTCATATTCGCTCGGCCACGACATCGGCAGGTCCAGACCGTAGTTGGCCTGCAAATAACCCCGCGAGGCGGCGATGCACAGGTACAGCAACCCCAGGCCCGCCACCACGCCAGACAAGGCCAAGGCGAAGGCTTCGAAGATCAGCAGCGTTGCGATGTGCCAAGGACGCGCGCCCACCGACCGCAGGATCGCCATCTCGCGGCGACGCTCGTTAAGGCTGGTGAGAATCGCGGTGAGCATGCCGATCAAGCCGGTCAGCACCACGAACAGCGAGATCACAAACAAGGCTTTTTCGGCAGTGCCCATCATGCTCCAGAGTTCTTGCAGCGCGACACCGGGCAGGATCGCCAGCATTGGCTCGCCACGGAATTCATTGATCTCCCGTTGCAAGGCAAAGGTGGAAATCTTGTTGTTCAGGCCGAGCATGAACGCGGTAATGGCCTGCGGCGTCAGGTCCATATTGCGCGCCTGGTCGGCACTGATGCGGCCTTTGCCCTGAGCCGGCACACCGTTGTGCCAGTCGATATGGATCGCTTCCATGCCGCCGAGGCTGATATGCAGCGTGCGGTCCACCGGCGTGCCGGTGCGCTTGAGAATGCCGACCACCGTGAACGGCTTGTCGTCATGCTTGACCAGGCTGACCACCGCCACGCCGTGGGCCAGCACCAGCTTGTCGCCGAGTTTGTAATGCAGCGCGTCGGCCACTTCGGCGCCGAGCACCACCTCGAACGGGTCGGTGGCGAAGGCGCGGCCGCTGGCCAGCTCGAGGTTTTGCTTGCGCCCGTACTGGTAGTGCTCGAAGTAGGATTCGTTGGTGCCCATCACCCGGTAGCCGCGATGGGAGTCGCCGAGGGAGATCGGGATCGCCCATTTCACTTGAGGGTTGGCGGCGAAGTGCTCGTAGCTGTCCCAACGGATGTTGTTGGTGGCGTTGCCAATGCGGAACACCGAATACAGCAGCAGGTTGACCGAGCCGGAACGAGCGCCGACGATCAGGTCGGTGCCGCTGATGGTGCTGGCGAAACTGTTGCGCGCCTCGACGCGCACACGCTCCACCGCGAGCAGCAAGCAGACGGAAAGCGCGATGGCAAACGCGGTGAGGATCGCGGTAAAGCGGCGGTTAGCCAGGCTGGCCATGGCTAGACGGAACAGATACATCTCAAACCTCTGCGGGCATGGCGGCGCGATTGAGTTCGGCCAGCGACAGGTTGCGGTCGAACAGCGACGCCAGGCTCTGGTCATGGCTGACAAACAACAGGCTGGCGCCCGCTTCGCGGCATTCTGCGAACAGCAACTGCAGGAAGGCTTCGCGGGCGTCGTAGTCCAGGGCCGAGGTGGGTTCGTCGGCAATCACCAGTTCCGGTTGTCCGATCAGCGCTCGGGCAGCGGCCACCCGTTGTTGCTGGCCGATGGACAGCGAATCGGCACGGCGTTCCAGCAGGCTCTGGTCCTTCAAACCCAAATGTGCGAGCAAGGTCGCCGCGGCCTGGTCGACACTGCCGTGGCGCTGTTTGGCCCGTTGCGCGCGCAGCTTGGAAAAGTGGCAAGGCAGCTCGACGTTCTCGCGCACCGACAGAAACGGCAGCAGGTTGAACTGCTGGAAGATATAGCCTGTGTGGTCCACACGGAAACGGTCACGAGCACCGGCCGAGAGTTCGGTTAACTCCTGGCCGAGCAGGCGGATGCTGCCCTGGCTGGGTTTCTGCACGCCTCCCAACAGCCCGAGCAGAGTGGTCTTGCCACTGCCGCTCGGGCCCTTGAGGAACAGGGTTTCCCCGGGTTCCAGGCGGAACGCGGGAATGTCCAGCAACTGCGGGTGACCAGGCCAGTTGAAGCCCAGGTCGGACAGTTCGATTAACGCTTGAGTCATGGGAAGTCAGTGTCGCCTGGTAGTCGAAAATGGCGCCGTTCCACTGTGGGAGCTGGCTTGCCCGCGATGGCATCGCTACGGTGTGCCTGCTGCACCGCATCGCCTGTATCGCAGGCAAGCCAGCTCCCACAGGGACTGTGCTTTCAAGTCAGAACTTCAGGGTGGCGGCGGTGGCCGTCGCTTCAACACCTTGCTGACCGCTAGGGCCGATCAGTTGTACCTGAATTTTCTGCGTGGCGGGGAAGGTCTTGAACACTTGGCTCAAGTCCAGGTTGCCCAGGGCCGCCGGCGTGGCGCAGGTGAACTGGTAATGGGCGTGGATTTCACTGTGGTCGTGATCATGCTTGTGGGCGGCTGCGCCCTTGCCATCGGTGGCGTGGTCATCGTCGTCATGCTCGGCTTCTGGTTTGTCACCGAACAACGGGCTGTTGAGTTCCTGGCTGCTGACCACGCAACCTGCGGCCTTGGGCAGGTTGAACAGTGCCGATGGATTTTCCAGCTGCTTGCGTACGGCGGCGACCTTGGCTTTGTCGGCGGCGCTGGTGGCGGCATGTTCGAAACCCACCAGGTTCATGGCCGGGCTGTCCAGTTCCAGCTCCAGGGCCTGGCCGTCCAGTACGGCATTCAGGCGCCCGACGCCATGTTCATGGGCGCCGAGGCTGCCGTGCTCGTGGTCGTGGTCTTCGTGAGCATGAGCGACAGCCAGTGGCAGCAGGGCAAACGGCAAAGCAAGCAGCAAACGGCGCATGAGAGGGCTCCAGGATGAAAGTTTTGTTATGTGATCTTATAACAATTGATCCGAGAGTTTGACCGCCCGCTTGGTGTTGCGCAAGCTGCATGGGAGCATGCCCGTCAGAAAAATGCAGGAGTAAGGACGATGTTGCGAATTCGTGGAACCATCGGTGAGTTGCCGGTGGACTTGACCCTGGAGCTGGACGACGGCGATTGGGCGCGATTAGGCGCTCAACTGCAGGCCGCTCCAACGCCCAGCGCACCGGCTGCGGCGCCGGTCAAACAGAACGAAGACCTGTGGCAGAACGCCCAGGATTTGCTACGCAAGGCCGGGCAACTCAATGGCCTGGAATTGCTCGACCAACTCGAAGGCTTGGCTGGCGATGCCGGGGCGGGCAAGCGCCTGTTGGTGCGTCTGCGCCACAGCGCGAACGTGAAGGTGGCCAGCGGCGGCGACACACCGCTCTACACATGGATTGGCCCTTTGTAGGAGCGAGCTCGCTCGCGAAAAAACCTCAGGCTCCGCGTTCATTCAGGATGCCCGCGTTATCGTTGTCGTTTTTCGCGAGCAAGCTCGCTCCTACAAGGTTGGGTTAATACAACGCGGCAAACAACTTGCGGCGGTACACCGTGACCAGCGGGTGATCATTGCCCAGCAATTCGAACACCTGCAGCAAGGTCTTGTGGGGCAGGCCTTCGCTGTAGCTGCGGTTGCGGATAAACAACTTGAGCAAACCTTCCAGTGCCGCGTCGTATTGCTGGCGCGCCAGTTGCTGGATCGCCAACTGATAGGCCGCTTCGTCATCCTGCGGGTTTTGCGCCAGGCGGCTTTTCAGCTCGGCAGCGTCCGGCAAATCCGCAGCCTGGCGAAGGAAGGTGATTTGCGCCTTGGCCCCGGCCAGGGCGGCCTTGTGGTCGTCGCTCTTGACCGCGTCGAGCACGGCCTGGGCTTCACCCAGCTCACCGCGCTCGGCCAGGCAGCGTGCATACAGGATCAGGGCGGCGGCGTTGGTATTGTCCTCGCCCAACAATTGCACCAGCAACGCTTCGGCCTCGCTGATGCGCCCTTCGCTGAACAGCGCCTGAGCCTGCTCCAACGGGTCCGCCGCAGCCGGCGGTGGCATTTGCACATGGGGCTCCAGCATCGCCCGCACGGCCGACTCCGGCTGTGCACCGGCAAAGCCGTCCACCGGTTGGCCATCCTTGAACAGCACCACCGTCGGCAGGCTTTGAATGCCAAAACGCGCCACGATGTCCTGTTCGGCTTCGCAGTCGATCTTGGCGAGCAGCAACTCACCCTGATAACTCTCGGCAATCTTCGCCAGCATTGGCATCAGTGCTTTGCAGGGTGCGCACCACTCGGCCCAGAAATCGACCAATACGGGCTTTTCGAAGGAGTTCTGGATAACGGCCTGATCGAAGTTGGCGGTGGTGACGTCGAAGATGTACGGCGTGGGCTCACTCATGGGGCGTCTCGAATAAAGCGGGAATGGGGGCAACTATAAGGGCTGGCGAGGTTGGCTGAAAGCATCCTGGATTCAAGACCGCTATCGCAGGCAAACCAGCTCTCACCTTGAAATGCATTCCCCTGTGGGAGCGGGCTTGCCCGCGATGGCCTCAAGCGCGCCGCGAATGGTACAGGCTCACCTTGCGAAACTCCCAAGGCTCGGCCAGGTCCGGCAGGGTCAAAGCCTCGAGGATCTCCAACCGCTGATAATCCGGATGCTGGAAGTCCCGTACCCGCGAATCCGCCACCAGCGCTTCGCGGCCGCGGGTGAGGAACTGATCCAGCAACGGCAGGTTGGCGCGGTCGTAGAGCACGTCGGCCACCAGGATCAGGTCGAAGCGGTCGGCTTCGGCAAAAAAGTCTGCCGAATAACTCAGTGACACCTGGTTGAGCTCGGCATTCGCACGGCAAGCGGCCAAGGCCAGTGGGTCCAGGTCGCAGGCCACCACCTCCAAGGCCCCAGCCTTGACGGCGGCGATCCCGGCTACTCCCGAACCTGCGCCGAAATCCAGCACGCGTTTGCCGGCGACCCACTCGGGATGCGCCGCCAGGTAGCGGGCCAACGCCAGGCCGCTGGCCCAGCAAAAGCTCCAGTAGGGCGGCTCATGCAGGATGCGCCGGGTTTCTTCCTGGCTGAAGGCGCGGTCCATGTTGTCGGCGTCGAGCAGCCACAGCGACAATTCGGTGCCCGGCAGTGGGCAGGGCACTAATTGCGCGTCGCCGATCAGTTCGCTCAAGGCACGCTGCAGGTGCAGCGGTGGTGTCATGGTGCCTTGACGAGTTGCAAGGGGCCGGTGCTCTGGGTGATCGCCTGGGTGACGCGCACGGCGGGTAGATGCAGGATCAACTGGCCGGACTGGCTGGCGCGACCGCGCAATTCCACGCGGGCACCGGCCGGGAAGGCTTCAGGGTTGAAGCGCAGGCGGAAGGCCAAAGGCTTGCCGTTGCCGCTCAGTACGCTGCTGGCGAGCAGTTGCTGCGGGCGCGAACGCTCGTCGATCACCAAGAGCGCCATCTCGACTTCGGCACCGGCGGGCACGTTGGTCAGGCTGCCGCTGATTTCGCGCTGATAGGCGGGCAGGGGGCCGAGGTCTTCAATGCCCGGGACTTTCTTCTCTTGCGCGGGTGTCGGTTGAGGCGCGGCCGGCTTGGGGGCTTCGCTGCTGCAGGCGACCAGAAAACTGAACAGGCTGAGTAGAACGAGTGGTCGTAACTGCATGTACGGCTCCAGAAAGGACAAAATCCGTGGCTTAAAAAATATCAAACATATAAGCCTGCCTATATACCGTAAAGGCTATGGCTTGTCTTGCCACAGGGATGCGCTACCATGGCCCTCCCATTTTTTGTTGCCTGCCAACCATGCACTGTCCCTTCTGCGGTGCCAACGACACCAAGGTCATCGACTCGCGTCTGGTCGCCGAGGGCGACCAAGTGCGTCGCCGGCGCGAATGCCTGGCCTGTGGTGAACGTTTCACCACCTTCGAAACCGCCGAACTGGTGTTGCCGCGTCTGATCAAGTCCGACGGCAGCCGCCAGCCTTTCGACGAAGAAAAACTGCGCGCCGGTATGCAGCGCGCCCTGGAAAAACGCCCGGTGAGTGTCGAGCGCCTGGAAGCGGCGCTGGTGCATATCAAGCACAAGCTGCGGGCGACCGGCGAGCGCGAGGTCAAGAGCCTGGTGGTCGGCGAGTTGGTGATGGGCGAGCTGCAAAAGCTCGACGAAGTCGCCTATATCCGTTTTGCCTCGGTGTATCGACGCTTCCAGGACCTCAATGAGTTCCGCGAAGAGATCGACCGCCTGGCCCGTGAGCCCTCCAAACAATGACCTCTGAACAGGCAGTCCTCGACGCCCATTACATGGCGCGCGCCCTCGAATTGGCGCGCAAGGGCCTGTACACCACTCACCCCAACCCACGGGTGGGCTGTGTGATCGTACGTGACGGGCAGATCGTCGGCGAAGGCTGGCATGAGCGCACCGGCGAGCCCCATGCCGAGCCCAATGCCCTGCGCGCCGCTGGCGACAAGGCCCGTGGCGCGACAGTGTACGTGACCCTTGAACCGTGCAGCCATCATGGCCGTACGCCGCCCTGTGCCGATGCGCTGGTGACCGCCGGCGTCGCGCGGGTGGTGGCTGGCATGCAGGACCCGAACCCCGAAGTGGCTGGCCGAGGTATGCAGCGCCTGGCCCAGGCGGGTATCGAGGTGCGCAGCGGTGTGCTGGAAACCGAAGCGCGGGCGCTTAACCCCGGCTTCCTCAAGCGCATGGAGCACGGTCTGCCGTTTGTGCGGGTCAAGCTGGCGATGAGCCTGGACGGCCGCACGGCGATGGCCAGCGGCGAAAGCCAATGGATCACCGGCCCCGCCGCCCGTGCTGCGGTGCAACGCTTGCGTGCCGAGGCCAGCGTGGTGCTGACCGGTGCCGACACGGTACTGGCCGACGGTGCCCGCTTGACCGTACGCGCTGCCGAACTGGGCCTGGACGACGCAACCACCGCCCTGGCCATGTCGCGCCCGCCGTTGCGCGTGCTGATCGATGGCCGCCTGCGGGTGCCGCTCAACGCACCGTTCTTCAAGGCCGGCCCGGCATTGGTCATCACCTGCGTGACTCCGGAGAGCCAGTTCCCCCGCGGGCCTGAGTGCCTTGTGGTTCCAGGTGTGGAGGGTCAGGTTGACCTGCGCTCGGCATTGGTCGCCCTGGCCGCCCGTGGCGTCAACGATGTGTTGGTGGAAGCCGGCCCAAGCCTGGCCGGCGCGTTTGCCCAACAAGGCCTGGTGGATGAATACGTGATATTCATCGCCGGCAAGTTCCTCGGCTCCGCTGCCCGCCCGTTGCTGGACTGGCCGCTTGATAAGTTGGCCGATGCTCCCCAACTCAAGATCACCGAAATGCGCGCTGTGGGCGACGACTGGCGAGTCACTGCCATCCCCGTCCCAGCAGTGAGCGTATAATTCCCGGCCTGCGCTTGAGCGTCAGCCCCCTCGTTTTCAGGAGAACGAAATGTTCACCGGCATTATCGAATCCATCGGCAGCATCCGTGCAATGACCCCCAAAGGCGGGGATGTCCGCCTGCTGGTTGAAACCGGCAAGCTGGACCTCGGCGACGTCAAGCTGGGCGACAGCATCGCCGTCAGCGGCGTGTGCCTGACCGTCATCGAGCTGCCGGGCAACGGCTTTGCTGCCGATGTCAGCCGGGAAACCCTGGACTGCACCGCGATGAACGATCTTGCGGCCGGCAGCCCGGTCAACCTGGAAAAAGCCCTGACGCCCACCACACGCCTGGGCGGTCACCTGGTCAGCGGCCACGTCGACGGTGTCGGCGAAGTGGTGGCCCGCAGCGAAAACGCCCGCGCCGTGGAATTCCGTATCCGCGCGCCAAAAGAGCTGGCCAAGTACATCGCCCACAAAGGCTCGATCACCGTCGATGGCACCAGCCTGACCGTGAACGCCGTGAATGGCGCTGAATTTGAACTGACCATCATTCCCCACACCCTCAGCGAAACCATCATGGCCTCGTACCAGCCGGGTCGCCGGGTGAATCTGGAAGTGGACTTGCTTGCCCGTTACCTGGAGCGCCTGTTGCTGGGCGAAAAGGCCGCAGAGCCTGCATCAGGCAACATCACCGAAAGTTTTCTGGCCGCTAACGGCTACCTGAAATCCTGACCAAGGGGGTGCCGCGTGGCGCTCAATAGCATCGAAGAACTGGTTGAAGACATCCGCCAAGGCAAGATGGTCATCCTCATGGATGACGAAGATCGCGAGAACGAAGGCGATATCATCATGGCTGCCGAAGCGTGCAAGCCCGAGCACATCAACTTCATGGCCAAGCACGCCCGTGGGCTGATCTGCATGCCCATGAGCCGCGAACGCTGCGAATTGCTCAAGCTGCCCTTGATGGCGCCGCGCAATGGCTCGGGTTTCGGCACCAAGTTCACCGTATCGATTGAAGCCACCACGGGCGTCACAACTGGCATTTCCGCCGCTGACCGCGCCCGCACCGTGCAAGCTGCGGCGGCGAAAGACGCCAAGGCTGAAGACATCGTCAGCCCCGGCCACATCTTCCCGCTGATGGCCCAACCGGGCGGTACCCTGGCCCGCGCTGGTCACACCGAAGCCGCGTGCGACCTGGCGCGCATGGCCGGTTTCGAGCCAAGCGGGGTGATCTGCGAAGTGATGAACGACGATGGCACCATGGCCCGTCGTACTGAGCTCGAAGCCTTTGCCGCAGAGCACAACCTCAAGATCGGCACCATCGCCGACCTGATTCACTACCGGATGATCCACGAACGTACCGTTCAGCGGATTGCCGAGCAGCCACTGGACAGCGAACTGGGCCAATTCAATTTGGTGACCTACCGTGATTCAGTGGAAGGCGACGTGCACATGGCCCTGACCCTGGGCAACATTTGCGCCGAAGAACCGACCCTGGTACGCGTGCACAACATGGACCCACTGCGTGACCTGTTGATGGTCAAGCAGCCGGGCCGCTGGAGCCTGCGCGCCGCCATGGCTGCGGTTTCCGAGGCCGGCAGCGGTGTGGTGCTGTTGCTCGGTCACCCGCTCGATGGTGACGTGTTGCTGGCGCACATCCGCGAAACCGCCGACGCCGTGCCGGTGAAAAAACCGACCACCTACAGCATCGTCGGTGCCGGTTCGCAGATCCTGCGCGACCTGGGCGTGCGCAAAATGCGCCTGATGAGCGCACCGATGAAATTTAATGCGATATCCGGATTCGACCTGGAAGTTGTAGAATACGTGCCCTCCGAATAAAGGCCGGCGATTTTTGCCCCTTGTTCGCGGTTAAATCATCACTGAGGGACGCACTTTTCGCGTCCCGGCTCTTTAAGAGATTTGTCGAATGACCCTGAAGACCATCGAAGGTACCTTCATCGCCCCCAAAGGCCGCTATGCCCTGGTGGTTGGCCGCTTCAACAGCTTCGTGGTTGAAAGCCTGGTAAGCGGTGCGGTTGACGCCCTGGTTCGCCACGGTGTGAGCGAGAGCGATATCACCCTTATCCGTGCCCCTGGCGCCTTCGAAATTCCACTGGTTGCGCAAAAAGTTGCTCAGCAGGGTGAATACGCGGCGATCATCGCCCTGGGCGCGGTCATTCGTGGCGGCACCCCGCACTTCGAATACGTAGCCGGCGAATGCACCAAGGGCCTGGCCCAGGTGTCCATGGAGTTCGGCGTGCCAGTCGCTTTCGGCGTACTGACCGTGGATTCCATCGAGCAAGCCATCGAGCGTTCCGGCACCAAGGCCGGTAACAAAGGCGCTGAAGCTGCCTTGTCCGCCCTGGAAATGGTCAGCCTGCTGTCGCAGTTGGAGGCCAAGTGATTTCCGACGAAAGCGATCAGTTCAACCCTCAGGACCCGCGTCCTGCCGATGCCGGCAAACCGTCCAAGAGCGAGAAGCGCCGCAAGGCGCGTCAACTCGCGACCCAGGCGCTGTACCAGCGTCACCTGGCGGGCGCTTCGCTGCACGAAATCGAGGCACAGTTTCGCGTCGATAACGATTTCACCTTCGCCGACCAGAGCTACTTCCACGACATCCTGCACGGCGTGCATGCCAACCTGACCGAGATCGACACAGCCCTGGCGCCATGCCTGGACCTGACCATCGAAGAACTCGACCCGGTTGAGCTGTGCGTGATGCGCCTGTCCACCTGGGAGCTGCTCAAGCGCGTCGACGTGCCGTACCGCGTCGTGATCAACGAAGGCATCGAACTGGCGAAAGTCTACGGTTCGACCGACGGCCACAAGTTCGTCAACGGCGTGCTCGACAAGCTGGCCCCACGCCTGCGTGAAGCCGAAGTGAAGGAACACAAGCGCTAATCTGCGCTTGATTCCTCAATGGGTGAGTTTGAGCTGATCCGCACATACTTCGCCGCCGCGCCTTGTGCGCAAGGCGGCGAAGGCATTGCCCTGGGGATCGGCGACGACTGCGCCTTGCTGGCGCTTCCCGCCGGGGAGCAACTGGCAGTCTCCACCGATACGCTGGTGGCTGGCGTGCATTTTGCCGACCCCTGTGACCCGTTCCTGCTCGGCCAGCGCTCGCTGGCCGTGGCGGTGAGCGACCTGGCCGCCATGGGCGCCCACCCCCTCGCCTTTACCCTTGCCCTGACCACGCCGAGCGTCGAAGCCGATTGGCTGCAACGCTATGCCCAAGGCTTGAGCGCCATGGCGCAAAGCTGCGGCGTAGGCTTGGTGGGCGGTGACACCACCCGTGGGCCGCTGAGCCTGACCCTGACCGTGTTCGGCCGTGTGCCGGCTGGCCAGGCCTTGACGCGCAGCGGTGCACAGCCGGGTGATTTGCTGTGTGTGGGCGGCGAGTTGGGCAATGCCGCTGGCGCCTTGCCGCTGGTATTGGGGCAACGCACGGCTGACGCAGCAATCGCCGAGCCGCTGCTGGCGCATTACTGGTCGCCGCAACCGCAGCTGGCCCTGGGGCTTGCGCTGCGGGGCAAGGCGACAGCGGCGATGGATATCTCCGATGGGCTGTTGGCTGACTGTGGGCATATCGCCAAGGCGTCAGCGGTGCGCCTGGTGGTTGAGCGCCAGCGGTTGCCGTTGTCCGAGGCCTTGCTGGCGTTTGTCGGTGAAGACCAGGCTCAAGTAGCGGCGTTGAGCGGGGGCGACGACTATGTGTTGGCGTTCACCTTGCCACCGTCCGAGTTGGCGCCGTTGCAGGCGGATGGCTGGCCGGTGCATGTGGTCGGTCGGGTCGAAACGGGGCAGGGCGTGACGCTGCTCGACGGCGACGGCCAGGACATCACCCCGGCTGTGCGCGGCTACCAGCATTTTCGCCAGACGCCCTGAGCCGGCGGTCTGCGCTACCCTTTAGACGATTATCCCGAGTAAGAGGCCGTGACTATGGCTGCATGCCGCTGGCTGCTGATCGTGCTGTGTTCCTTCGTTTCCCTGGCCCAGGCGGACACTCCCGTGCCCGGCAAAATCGTGCTGGCCAGTGAGGAGTGGAACGACTACACCAACAAAGATGGTAGCGGCCTGGCCTGGGACCTGCTGCGCCGCGTCTTCGAGCCAGCAGGCATTACCCTGGAAACTCGCAGCGTGCCCTATACCCGATCGGTCGGCCTGGCCCAGCGTGGTGAGGCGGATGGTTGTGTCGGCACCTACCGCGATGAGGTCAGCGCAGTGCTGTACCCGCGCTGGAACTTCGACGCCGATCATGTCTACGCTCTCGGGCTGGCAACTTCACCCACGCCGACGTTGGCGACCCTGGGCAACTACCGCCTGGCCTGGGTGCGCGGCTATAAATACGAGGAATACCTGCCCACCGCGCGCCGCTTCAACCAGATCGAGCGGCGCAGCGGCATTCTGCCAATGCTGCAACACGGCCGTGCCGATTTTTATATCGACGCCCTCACCGAAGCCAAATACGTGCTCAGCCAAGCGCAAGACCCGGCGCTCTTCAAACTCACCCATATCGCTGAGCTGCCGCTCTACGTAGGCTTTGCCGACACCGAGCGCGGCAGGGCATTGATGGCCGTGTATGACCAGCGTTTGGGTATCCTGGTCCAGACCGGTGAGTTGAAAGCGATATTCGAACGCTGGAAACAGCCGTATCCGTTCTGACGCCCATAGAACTGACTCAAAGGCCAATCGAACCTATTGATCTTTATCAGCGATAATTCAGCTTAAGCGTCTGTAGGAACGTGCTGTTACAATGCCCGCCTCTGTGAAATCTGAAATCAGGAGCACACGGTGCCCGTCGTTTTCGTCGCCGCTTCCAAGCTGCCTACCCCTTTTGCCACGTTCACCATGAACGGCTTTCTTGAAGAAGCCACCGGGCGCGAGCACGTTGTGCTCAGCCTCGGCGACATCACCGATGGCGCGCCGGTGCTGGGGCGTGTGCATTCCGAGTGCCTGACCGGCGATGCGCTGTTCAGCCAGCG
This sequence comes from Pseudomonas sp. MF6767, assembly GCF_016405475.1. NCBI lineage: Bacteria > Pseudomonadati > Pseudomonadota > Gammaproteobacteria > Pseudomonadales > Pseudomonadaceae > Pseudomonas > Pseudomonas sp. MF6767. Next base: position 70,713 of record NZ_JAEKCY010000013.1, read on the forward strand.
CTGTGACTGCGGCTCGCAACTGGAGGCCGCACTGCAGGCCATCGCCCGTGAAGGGCGTGGCGTGCTGCTGTACTTGCGCCAGGAAGGCCGGGGCATTGGCCTGTTGAACAAGATCCGCGCCTACGAACTGCAAGATGGCGGCGCCGACACCGTGGAGGCCAACGAGCGCCTGGGCTTTGCTGCCGACCAGCGCGACTACGCCATCTGCCTGCCGATGCTCGAGCACCTGGGGGTCAAATCCCTGCGCCTGATGACCAACAACCCCCGCAAGGTCAAAGCCTTGACCGAGATGGGCATCACCGTGGCCGAGCGCGTACCACTGCACACCGGGCATAACCCGCACAACAAACTCTACCTGGCCACCAAAGCCAGCAAGCTCGACCACATGATGGGCAACGAGCACCAGGGCGAGGTCGACCGCGCGTGACCCGTGGCCAGGTGAAACGGCGACTGTCCTTCAACTGGTGGCAGTACCTGGCCTTGGCGTTGCTGCCCTTGTTTTTGATCAACCTGCTGTTTGGCCGCGCTGAATCCTTGCTACCGGTACTGGCCATGCCGTTCTTCATCGCTGGCGTGGCCTCGATGTTTCTTAGCCTGCGTTATTTTCATGGCTATAAACACGCGCTTATCGCCACCTCCAAAGCCCTTGATACTGCTGAAGAACCCGCCGCTTGGATCACCCTGGCGGCGCGTCGGCGCACGGCCTTGCTGGTTGCAGCGTTACCGGCCTGGATTGGCGCGCTGGCGGTGTTCGTCGGCCTGGAGGCGGTGCCGCTGTTTCTGTTGGCGCTGTCGACGCTGGTGTTGTTCTATCTCTATCGCATACCGCGTCAGTTGGGATGAAGCGCTATTGGCTGGCGCTGCTGCTGGTATTCAGTGCCCAGGGCTGGCCGGTCGAGCGGGTTGTCAGCCTGGCGCCGTCACTGTCTGAAATTGTGCTTGAGCTGGGTGCCGAGGACTTGCTGGTCGGCATGCTTGATGGTGGTGACCGCCCGGCGGCGTTGGCGAAGGTGACCTCGGTCGGGCACTACGGCCAGTTGGACATGGAGCGCCTGCTCAGCCTCAAGCCCGACCTGATCCTGCTCTGGCCTGGCAGCGTCGGCCCGGCCCAGCGGGAGCAGCTCCAACGATTGAATATCCCGGTGTACGTCGCCGAACCCCACAGCCTTGAACAACTGACCGCGCAGGTGCAGGCCATTGCCGAGCAATTGGGCCGCGCTGAGGCAGGGCACCCGCTCGCTGCACAACTGCGTCAGCGCTTGGCCGAGTTGCGCCAGCGCTACCAGCGGGCCGAGCCGCTGCGGGTGTTTTACCAAGTGTGGAACCAGCCGCTGTACACCGTGGGTGGTGGGCAGATTATCAGCGATGCCCTCAGAGTGTGCGGGGCGCGCAATGTGTTTGATGACCTGAAGTTGCCGGCGCCGCAGGTGAATATCGAATCGGTGCTGGCGCGAGACCCCGAGGTGATCCTGGTGGGGGATCAGGCTCAGAAGGAGGCCTGGAAAGCATGGCCGGCGATGGCTGCTCGGGTGCGGTTGGTGCCGGACAAGGGCCTGGAGCGGCCCAGCGGGCAGATGTTGGAGGCGGTAGCGCGGTTGTGCCAGGTGATTGCGCCGAGCTTGTGACAACGCTATCGCAGGCAAGCCAGCTCCCACTGGGGAATGCATTTCAATTGTGGGAGCTGGCTTGCCTGCGATGACGCCGGATCAGGCTACTTAGATCTCAGGTGTCCACGTCACCCCAACCATCCACACCCGACCTTCTTCACGATAATTCTGGCTTTCCCCGAGGTAGCTGTACTTCGCCCGTGCGTAAGACTTGTCCAGCACGTTATCCACCTTCAACGACAACGACACCTCCCGGTTCAACGCCCAACTACTGCGCAGCCCCAACAAGGCATAACCGCCCAGACGGTTGCGGTTGGCTTCATCGTCGTAGCTGCTGCTGATCGCTTGCCAGCTGGCGCCGAGACCGAGTTGATCAAATTGCCGGTCCAGATCCAGGTTCACCGTTCGCCGGGCGCGACGTGCCAGGGTGTGGCCGCTGTCACGGTCACGCGGGTCGATAAGCGACAGGCCCAGGTTGCCCTGCCAGCCAAACAGTTCCTGCTTGAGCGCCGCTTCAAAGCCGTTGATCCGCGCCGACGCCACGTTTTGCGGCTTGCCAGCGTCAAGGATAATCGCGTCGCTCAGGTCGGTGCGATACAGCGAGGCTTCCAGGCGCGTGCTGTCGCTCAGTTGGCTGCGCCATTGCAGCTCGTAGCTCTTTGATGTCTCGGGCTGCAGGTTGGGGTTGCTGTACTGGGTGTCGGGGTAATAGAGGTCGTTGAAGGTCGGCGCGCGAAAGCCTTCGCTGTAGCTCAAGAGCAGGTCATTGTCAGGGTTGACCGGCAAGGTCAGGGTGCCGCTCCAACTGTTCTGGCCGCCGAACTGCTGGTTCTGGTCGCGGCGCAGGCCCAGCTCGGTGGAAAACCACTGGCTATGGAAGCGATGCTGCACGAACGCTGCCCGGTTCCAGCGGCTGTTCTCGGTAAAGGTGGTAGAACCGTGGAAACGATCTTCGTACCAGTCGCCGCCGACGATCAGGCTGTTTTGCTCATCCAGGGTCAGGTCGTTCTGCCAATTGACCGAGTCGCGGTAGGTGTTGAATGCACTGTAATCATCGCTGAGGGTATCGCGCTTGGTGTCGCGGTTTTCACTGTGGCCCAGCTCCAGGCGCGACTGCCAGCTGTCATTGAGCTTGGCATCGAGATAGCCGCTGGCGCTGCTCACGGTGTAGTCGGTGTAGGGTTTCTGGCCCAGGCTCTGCCCGGTGGCGCCGTCGTAGCGGCCATAACTGTTGTCGTACTCCGACTTGCCACGGTTATCCCACAGGTTGAAGCCCGCCTCCAGCTCATCGCTGAACGAATGGCTGAGGTTCAGGCTGATGGACTGGTTGCGGTACGCATCATGGTCGCCGTCACTGGGAAACGACGCGTGGCTCGCGTTGATACCGGCGGTTTCATCCAGGCTCGCGCCCAGGTTGAAACGCGTGTGTTCATCGCCGCCCGACAGGCCCAGGCTGCGCTCCCAGGTCTGGTTGCTGCCAAAGCCAAGTTTCAAGCGCGGCTGCAAGCCTTGCTCGGCATTGCGCCGGGTGAACACCTGAATCACCCCGCCAATCGCATCGCTGCCATAAATGACCGAACGTGAACCGCGCAGCACTTCCACCCGTTCAATCTGATCGACGTTGAGGTATTGCAAGCCGCTGTCGCCGGAGGTGGTGTTGGCGATGCGTTGGCCGTCCACCAGCACCAGGCTCTGCGCCGATTTGGTGCCGCGAATGAAAATCCCCGGCAAACTGCCACGCCCACCGGATGGCGCAACTTGCACGCCCGGCACGCGGCTGAGCAGGTCGGTGACGCTGGTGGGCTGAAGGCGGTCGATGTCGGCGCGGGTGAATACGGTGTTGGCGGCGCTGCTGTCATTACGCGCCTGGACTTGGCGGTTGGCGCTGATGACCACGTCGGAGAGCTTCAGGGCCTGGTCGCGGGTGTCGGCGAGCAGGTCAGCGCAGGGTAGCAGCAGCAGGGCAAGGCACAGGCGTTTCATGGGCTGTCCATAGCATTCGAAGGTCATGCAAAACCACTGTGGGAGCTGGCTTGCCTGCGATAGCGGTGTATCTGACACATTGTTAGCGAATGTGCCGCCGTCATCGCAGGCAAGCCAGCTCCCACATTTGGGGCAGATTACAGATTCAGTAGCGCCAGGCGCTCGCGAACGGACGCCTCGATACCCGCCTCATCCAACCCGCATTCAGCCAGCATCTGCGCCGGCTTGGCGTGCTCAACGTATACATCCGGCAAGCCCAGGTGCAGCACCGACTTGAGGATATTCTCCCGCGCCAGGAACTCGCTGACCGCCGCACCGGCGCCGCCCATGATGGCGTTCTCTTCGACGGTCACCAGCAGCTCATGGCCAGCGGCGATCTCGCGCACCAACGCGTCATCCAGTGGCTTGACGAACCGCATGTCGACCACGGTGGCGTCGATCTTCTCAGCGACTTTCAAGGCTTCGGCCAGTTGTACGCCAAACACCAGGAATGCAGTCTTGCTGCCTTGGCGACGCACGATGCCTTTACCGATTTCAATCGGCTCCAGGTCTTTCTCGATCACGGCATTCGGGCCTGTGCCGCGCGGGTAGCGCACGGCGGCCGGGCCGTTGTACAGGTGGCCGGTGCTGAGCATCTTGCGCAGTTCGTTCTCGTCGCTCGGAGTCATCACCAGCATGCCGGGGATGCAGCGCAGGTACGAGAGATCGAAACTGCCGGCATGGGTGGGTCCGTCTTCGCCTACCAGGCCGGCGCGATCGATGGCGAACAGCACATCGAGGTTCTGCACCGCCACATCGTGAACCAGTTGGTCATAACCGCGTTGCAGGAAGGTGGAGTAGATCGCCACCACTGGCTTGGCGCCTTCGCAGGCCATGCCGGCCGCGAAGGTCACGGCGTGTTGCTCGGCAATCGCCACGTCGAAGTAACGCAGCGGGAAACGCTCGCTGAACGCCACCAGATCGGAGCCTTCCTTCATCGCCGGGGTAACACCCACCAGGCGCGGGTCGGCAGCGGCCATGTCGCACAGCCATTCGCCAAACACCCCGGAATACTTCGGCCCGCTGGCCTTTTTCGGCGCGGCGGCGGGGGCATCGAGGGGTTCGAGCTTGGTGATCGCGTGGTAACCAATCGGGTCGACTTCCGCCGGAGCGAAACCTTTGCCTTTTTTGGTGACAATATGCAGGAATTGCGGGCCCTTGAGGTCGCGCATGTTGCGCAACGTGGCGATCAGGGTGGGCAGGTCGTGGCCGTCGATAGGGCCGATATAGTTCCAGCCCAGCTCTTCGAACAGGGTGCCGGGTACCAGCATGCCCTTGGCGTATTCTTCGGTGCGACGCGCGATTTCCCACGCGCCAGGTAGGCGCGACAGCACTTTCTTGCTGCCTTCGCGCATGCTGGCGTAGGTACGGCTGGAGAGGATCTTCGCCAGGTAATTGGACAAGCCACCCACGTTGCGCGAAATCGACATGTCGTTGTCGTTGAGGATCACCAACATGTTGGCGTCCACTTCAGGCGCATGGTTCAGCGCTTCGAAGGCCATGCCGGCGGTCAGCGCGCCGTCACCAATCACCGCAATCGCCTTGCGCTCACTGCCTTGCAGGCGGGCGGCAATCGCCATGCCCAGCGCTGCACTGATGGACGTGCTGGAGTGGCCGACACCAAAGGTGTCGTACTCGCTCTCGGCACGGCGCGGGAAGGCGGCCAGGCCGTCCTTCTGGCGCAGGCTGGCCATGCGCTCGCGACGGCCGGTGAGGATTTTATGCGGATACGCCTGGTGGCCCACGTCCCACACCAGCCGGTCGTCCGGGGTGTCGAACACGTAATGCAAGGCGATGGTCAGCTCGATCACGCCCAGCCCGGCGCCAAAATGCCCACCGGTCTGGCCGACCGTGTAGAGCAATTCCAGGCGCAGCTCATCGGCCAGGGTTTCCAGCTCGGCTTCACCCAGTCGACGCAGGCCGTCCGGCGTGGCAGCACGGTCGAGCAGGGGCGTAGACGGGCGTTTGCGGGGAATCTCTTGAAACGTCGTGGGCATCAGGCGAATCGTTATAGGTATAGAAGAGGCGGCAGTTTACCTCAAGCCGTGCAAACTGCCCACGCAGAGGGCCTAACTTGGCCGATATGCGGCGCAAATGGCCGCGGCTGTCAGTGGCGACGTTCGACGATATACCGCGCCAGGTCACGCAGTGGCTCGGCCGCCGCGTCGAAAGGTCGCAGGGCATCCAGGGCCTGGTCGCGCAGCTCGACGGCGTACGCCTTGGCGGCTTGCAGCCCCAGCAATGCAGGATAAGTCGGCTTGTCCCGTGCGATATCGGCGCCTTGGCGTTTGCCGAGGGTGGCGGTGTCACTTTCCACGTCGAGAATATCGTCCTGCACCTGGAAGGCCAGGCCGATAGCGCGGGAATAGGTCTGCAGGGCCGCCAATTGCTCGGCGCCGGCGCGGCCACTGGCCAGGGCGCCCAACTGCACGGCCGCCTCAATCAGCGCGCCGGTCTTGTGGCGATGCATGTGTTCCAGGGCTTTTTGATCCAGCTTGAGGCTGACCGAGCCCATGTCGATGGCTTGCCCGCCGACCATGCCAGCCGGGCCTGCGGCGTGGGCCAAGGCGGTGACCATGCGCAGGCGGATCTCGGCGTTGACGCTGCTCAAGCGCGGGTCCAGCAATGCGCTGAACGCCAGGCTCTGCAAGCCGTCACCGGCCAGGATCGCATAGGCTTCATCAAAGGCTTTATGGGTGGTGGGCTGGCCGCGACGCAAATCATCATCGTCCATGGCTGGCAAATCGTCATGCACCAGGGAATAAGCGTGGATCAACTCCACCGCACACGCCGCGCCATTGGCCTCGGCCGCCGGCGCTCCCAGGGCTTCGCAGGCCGCATAGGCCAGCAACGGGCGCACCCGCTTGCCACCATTCATCACGCTGTAGCGCATGGCTTCATAGAGGCGCGTCATTTCCGGGCTTGGCGCAACAAACAGGGGCTCCAGCGCGGCATTCACCCGGGCTTGGCTACTGGCCTGGTATGCGCTGATCATTCCGGCTGTTCCGCATCGAAAGGCTCTTCGGCCAACTCCCCGTCACGCTCCAGCAACACCTGGACCTTCTGCTCCGCCTGCGCCAACGCGCTCTGACAGTCGCGGGTCAGGCCGATGCCTTGCTCAAACGCTGTCAACGAGTCTTCCAGCGACAACTCGCCGTTCTCCAGACGCTCGACCAGGGCTTGCAGGTCGGCGAGGGATTGTTCGAAATCGAGTGCAACTTTTTTGCGGGCCATGGCGGCAATTCCGGTAGACGGTAAACCGGCGCGACACTAGCAGACATGGGGGATTGGGGCAAATGAGTGGCGCACACACGGTGGTGTAAGCCGATTGATGAGTTTATTCGGCTCACCGAGTCTCAGCTTGCCTTCGTGGCGACCGAGCACTCCCCCTGCGCCGCTTTCAATTGGGCCTCGAAGACCAATAAACCCCGATGCATATTCTGCAATGCCACAATTTGCATGGCTAACGCTTGCTTCTTATTGGCGATGGCTTGATCAGCCTTGTCCCAAGGAAGCGCGTCACCCTCGTACCCCTGCAAAATCTCCTGTAATTCCTTGAGCTTGAACCCCAGCTGTTGCGCGCACTTTATAAACATCAGCCGCTCGACACTCTGCGCGGTATAAACGCGATAACCGCCCTCACGCGCAGGTGCTGGCATCAGCCCGATCGCCTCATAGTGACGAATCGCCTTGATGGTCGTGCCGGACAACTGCGCGGCTTTGCCGATGTACATGAAAATTCCCTTTTTCAAATAGTGCGCCGGCCTGTTTGAGCCACTTGGCCCGCTGCGTCAGCGAAGAGCCCAGCACCGGCCCCAACAGCAGCGTCTTGCTCGTCGCGATGCCGCACAGCGCCAGCGTGGTGCGCCGCATTTGGTGGATGGCCGGCATGCGATAAGCCCAGCGGTAATACCACGGCGGCGTGTCGAGGGTCACTAACAAGTGCGCGGTTCGGCCCTTTAGCAGCGTGTCTGGGAATGCCTTGCCTGTGCGGTATTTGAAGGCAAAGCCGGGGAGGAAAACGCGGTCGATAAAGCCCTTCATCAGTGCCGGGATACCGCCCCACCAGACAGGGAAAACCCAGGCCAGATGCTCGGCCCAAAGGATGTCGGCTTGGGCGCTGAGCAAGTCAGGTTCCAGCGCTTGAACCTGGGTGTAAGCATGATGAAGGATGGGGTCGAACCTGAGATCACCCAGGCGCAGGACGCGGACTTCGTGACCGGCCGTTTTAGCAGCGTGGATATAAGTGTGTGCGAGGGCGGAACAAAAGCTATCGGCGGACGGGTGGCCGAGAATGACCAGAATGCGCTGACTCATGGTGATAAGTTCTGAGAAAAGGGCATTCAGGGTAGGGGGTGCCGTATAGGGGAGAGTCAAGTGCCAGCAGGACCTTTCTGTGAGGTACGCAGGACCCTTCCTGAACTGTTCTCGAATGCTTGTGACGGTACTGTCGGTTGGCTAGCCTGCCGAAAACACCAGAGTAAAAAAGGCATGAGCGAAACTTCTATCGGGTTGATCGCGCCTCCTGAGGGCTACGGCGATTGGCTGACAGACCTCAAGGGCCGTATCCATCAGGCGCAACAGCGCGCATCAATTGCCGTTAATCGTGAGCTGGTGCTGCTCTACTGGCAGCTCGGCCACGATATTTTGACGCGTCAGCACGCTCAAGGCTGGGGTAGTAAAGTGATTGACCGCCTTGCGCAAGATCTGCGAGCGGCCTTTCCGGACATCAAGGGTTTTTCGCCGCGCAATCTTAAGTACATGAGGGCTTTTGCCGAGGCGTGGCCGGATTCGGAGTTTGTGCAAGAGGTGCTTGCACAATTGCCTTGGTACCATCAAATCGCGCTTCTGGACAAACTTCCCGGCCCTGAAACGCGACGTTGGTACGCCATCCAAACGATCAAGCATAGTTGGTCGCGCAACACCTTGGTGATGCACATTGAAAACCGCCTGTTGGAGCGCAGTGGCAAGGCAGTGAGCAACTTCGAAAGCCATCTGCCCAAAGCGCAATCCGACCTGGCTCGCGAGTCTCTTAAGGACCCTTATCGCTTTGATTTCCTCAGCCTGGGTCAGAATGCACAAGAGCGCGAAATCGAAAACGCCCTGATCAAGCATGTCACTGACTTCTTGTTGGAGTTGGGCGCAGGTTTTGCCTTCGTTGGCCGGCAAGTGCTGCTGAATGTAGGCGGCGATGAGTTCTTCATCGACCTGTTGTTCTATCACCTGAAGCTGCGTTGCTATGTGGTGATCGAACTCAAGGCGGGCAAGTTCAAGCCCGAGCATCTGGGCAAATTGAGCTTCTATCTTGCGGCGGTGGATGCCGAGATAAAGCACCCACAAGACGGCCCGACTATCGGTCTCTTGCTGTGCAAGGGTAAAAATGAAGTGGTGGCTGAATATGCACTGCGCGATAACAACCGACCTATTGGTGTGGCGGAATATCAACTGATGGAGTCTTTGCCAGTCGAACTGCAGTCGAGCTTGCCTAGCATCGAGCAAATCGAGCGAGAGTTGGCGGGATAGGCTGGGTCTTTTCGGTGGCTGAAAAATGTAAGGAAAAATCTCACGCGTGAGCTATTGAGTACCTTGCGGATTGCCTGTAGATTTTCTCACGCGTGAGTTTTTCACAGCGAGGTCAGTACCATGAACAGCAGCTCTCCATCGAGCCCATCAACTGGGCCCGATACCGATTCAACAAGCCTCAAGGGAGAGCGCTTGAAGCCGTCCGCAAAAAAGCCGTCGAGCTTTTACATGAAGCAGATGCGTGCGGGGCTGGCGGCGGCCGGTTATGTGAAACACGAGACTTGGGTGCTTCCCGAAAACCGAAGCCTGCTCAAGCAAATGGAGAAACAGCTACGCCAACCGATCCTGGCTGGCTCATTCATGTCGGAGAATTTCATGAGCGCAGGTACCAACTGGAATATCGATCGCCTCTTCAGTGCTCTTCAGGCGCTGGATGACGTGACGTCCAATGACATTACGCTTTCTCTCGTCCAAGGCTCCGAGTCCAGCATCAAGCTGGAGATGAACGACTTTGGTGGCTTGCCGATTTACATCGCGGTGGTGGGCGAGCAAATCATCGTGGATACCGTCCTGGTCGACGCCGAGTCCATCAACGATGTCGCGAAATTCAACGACGCCGTGCTGCGCAGCCGGGAGATGTTCCCGTTGTCGTCCATCGGTATCGAGTCCATGCCGAACGGGCAGGTGGTTTACAACATGTTCGGTGCGCTCAGCTCCGACTCCAGCCTGACCAACATCGTGACCGAGGTGAAAACCCTGGTTGATAACGTGCAGCGCGCCAGCGAAGCCTTCGAACGTTTCTTCATTTAATTATTCGGGAAAACCCAATGACTCAGTCCATCTGGAGCAAATTGTTCACCGCGTTGCGTGGCGGTGCCAGCGAAGTCGGCGAATCGATCGTCGACCAACAGGCCCTGCGCATCCTCGACCAGGAAATTCGCGATGCCGACAGCGCCTTGGCCAACGCCAAGCGTGAATTGGTAAGCATCATGGCCAAGCACAAACTGGCGGCTGATCGCGTTGGCGAGTACGACGCCAAGATCAAAGACCTGGAATCCAAGGCGATGGCCGCTATCCAGGCCAACCGTGAAGACCTCGCCCTGGAAGTGGCCGAAGCCATTTCGACCCTGACCAACGAGCGGGACGTGGAGCAAAAGCAGACCACCGAGTTCGGTGGGTACGCTGAGAGCATGCGCAAAGACATCACCAAGGCCGAAAGCCGCATCAAAAGCCTGCGCCAGCAAGTGGACATGGCCAAGGCTCGCGACAGCGTGCAAAAGGCCCAGGTCAGTGCCTCCATTGCCAGCGGCGGTGCCAACGGCAAGCTGGAAACCGCCGTCGGTACGCTCAATCGCTTGCAGGCCAAACAGCAACAACGCGCCGCTGAGCTGCAAGCCCAGGATGAGCTGGCTGAAGCGTCGACGGGGACAGACCTGGAACGCAAACTGCGCGATGCCGGCATCACGCCGAACGAAGGCAGTGCCAATGCGATTCTGGAGCGTCTGAAGCAAAAGTCGGCTGAGTAATCAACGTAGGTCAGTTAAGCCTGCAACTCTGTGGGGAGGGAGCTTGCTCCCGCTGGGCTGCGCAGCAGTCCTGTTTTTGGGGCCGCTTCGCGCCCCAGCGGGAGCAAGCTCCCTCGCCACAGTGGCAGTGCCTTTCTTTTGTATGTTGAGGTCAGGATGAACGCCTTGAAGGGTTTCAAGACAATCGCAGGCCTGGCCCTCTTCATGGTCGCGCTGCAACTGCTCAATGTGGCGACCGGTTACAGCCTCATGGCATTCGGGCTAATCCCAAGAACGGTGCAGGGTCTGTTCGGCATCCTCTCCTCGCCGTTTTTGCACGCCTCCTTCGCCCACCTGAGCGCCAACCTGATTGCCTTTGTGATCCTGGGTTCTCTGGTCATCATCGAAGGGGTCAACCGGTTCATCGCCGTCAGCGCCATCATCATTCTGCTGGGCGGCTTGTTGGTCTGGCTGTTTGGTTTTTCAGGCGTACACGTCGGCGCCAGCGGCTGGGTGTTCGGGCTATGGGCTTATCTGCTGTCTCGCGCCTGGTTCCATAGAAGCTGGGGCAACCTGCTAACAGCCGCTGTCGTGGCTTTGCTGTATGGCGGACTGGTCGTGGGCTTCCTTCCGCGGCAGGGCGTTTCCTTCGAAGGGCATCTGTTTGGTGCGCTCGCCGGATTTATTGCAGCCAAGGTACTTCTATCCACGCCGCGCAGCGGGTTTAATGCCGGGTGAACGCACTTGAGCATCCAGACGCCGAGGCGATGCTGTCGTCAGGATTCAAGTACCCAGGGAGCCAGGGGCCAAATGTCGATTTTCCTACTGTTACGCATGTACGCCTCGTCCCTCTTTCACCGCTTCGGTTGGGCAGGGCTGATCGTTGCCTTGGGTGTCCACCTGAGCACGGCTTATCTGGGCCTGGTGTTGCTGGGCGAACAACACCTCACCGCTCCCGCCACGTTTATCTACTTCTACCTCACCACCACACTCACCGTCGGCTATGGCGACCTCGCGCCGCAGACCTCGGCGGGACGAATTTTCGTGGCGACCTGGGTCATGCTCGGGGGCATTGCGCTGCTCACGGCCGCCATCGGCAAAACCACCAGCAGTGTTATCGATGCATGGAGAAAAGGCATGAAGGGCAAAGGTGATTTCACCGGCAAGGTCGGCCATACCGTGCTGATCGGCTGGGAGGGCGCGTCCAGCGAGCGGGTGATTGAATTGTTGCTGCAAGACGAAACCTCGAACGACAACCTGATCGTGATCTGCGATTGCAGCCTTGAAGAAAACCCGATGCCGGGCAAAGCAGCGTTCATCCGCGGCGAAAGCCTGTCTTCCACCGCACTGTTGCTGCGTGCCGGTGTGCCCGGTGCCGAGCGTGTGCTGGTGCGAACCCCGTCTGATGACCTGACGCTGGCCACCGTGCTGGCGGTGAACCAACTGAGTCCCGTCGGGCATGTGGTCGCCCACTTCAACGAAAGTGAAATCGCCGCACTCGCCAGCTCCTACGCCCCGCGCCTGGAGTGCACGTCCAGCATGGCAATTGAAATGCTGGTGCGCGCCTCTCAGGATCCGGGCTCGTCGGTGGTCATCAATGAATTGCTGTGCGTGGGGCAGGGCGCCACCCAGTACCTGATGAAATTGCCCGAAGCCTTTGAGGCAACATTCGGCGAGCTGTACACGCAGATGAAGGAGCGCCACAACGCCACCCTCATTGGCTATCGCGCCAAAGGTGTTCAGCAGCCGTCGATCAACCCGCCCAGTGCCACAGAGGTCAAAGGCGGCGAACTCTTCTACATCGCTTCCACTCGCCTTAAGGAAATCTCCCATGGGATGGCTTAAACAGTTGATGGGGCTTGAGGCCCCAAAAGCCACTACCGACTCGAGCCGAACCGCCAGCCCAAGCCTGCCTGCTACCGGTCCTTTGGGCCTGGCGCCGGGCAAGGGCGTGATGTTCGACACCACCCTGAAATTGCTGCTCGATGAAAAAACCAACGTGGTGATCCCCGGCTCCCAGGAAATCTGGAGCAATGGCACCATCGATCTTGGCCAGTCCACCTGGCTGTCGCGCTATTACATGAACGACGAAGATTATTGGTTGCAGGTGCACACCACCGGCCAGATAGCGGGCCAGGTCGAGTCAGTGATTCTGTTCAACTACCTCAGCTACGTCACCATCAGCAGTGAAGCGGAACTGCGCAGGCTGGCGGGCCCACAGAGCCTGATCGGGCTGCCGACCTACACCCACGACGGCGTTGAGTACTTCCGGGAGTGGGGCAGCGAGGACGGCCAGACCGAATTGGTGGCGATGAGCGAACAGGTCACCAGCCCAGAAGCCACCTACAGCGTCGAGCACCGTTCGATGCTATACGCCCGCGACACCGGCCTGACCGACCGTCGAGAATTCCTGCTGTTCTCCGTCGAAGAAGATGCCGAAGGCACCATCAGCCTGAGCATATCCCTGGGCATTTCGCTGTACACCACCGACCTGACTACGCTCTAAAAAAGGAAGCCGTCCATGCTAGAAGCACTCTCCATCTCCCTCAACAAAGCTGCGGTGCTCGGCTTTGTCCTCTACATCCTGGGGGCTGCGGTACTGTTCGCGCTGTTCCAGTTCATCTACACCCGCATCACCCCGCACAAGGAGTTCGAACTGATCCGTGCGGGCAACACCTCCGCAGCGGTCGCCCTGGGCGGTGCCATCGTCGGTTTCGCCATTCCGGCCAGCAACGTGATTGCCTACTCGATCAACGTTCTCGACTTCATCGTCTGGGCCGTGATCGCCGCCGTCGTCCAGCTGCTGGCGTTCCTGCTGACCAGCCTGGTGCTCAAAGGCACGTCCGAGCGCATCAAGAAGGGCGAACTGGCGGCCGGTATCTACGTGGCCGCGGTGGCCATCAGCGTCGGCATGCTGAATGCCGCGTGCATGACGCCCACCTCGAACTGATTGCCCACGGAGCTCCCGATGAAACGAAGCAAGTACGTCCAGCTGTCGCTGGCAGCGTCGGTCGCCATGGCGATATCCGGCTGTGGCCCAACGGAAAAAACCTACGACCTGCAAAAGAAGTACAACTTCCAGTCGGTACAGCAATGCGCCGATGAAAAACTTCCGGTAGACGTCTGCTCGGACGCCTACATGACGGCCATGGTCGAGCATCGCCGCATTGCGCCGGTGTATGACAGCCAGGCCGATTGCGACGCCGACTTTGTTGCTGATTGGTGCCAGCAAGACTCCACCGGCAAATTCATCCCGCGCTTGGGCGGTTTCGAACTGACCGCCGAAGGCCAGGTGACCCAATCCCAGGTCGACGCTGCCAATGCGCAAGCGGCCAACGCTCAGGCCAGCGGCGGCGGCTCAGGCTTCTCCACCAGCAGCCTGCTGACCGGCTTGCTGATCGGCAACATGCTGAGCAACAACCGCAACAGCTACCGTTCGGAACCGGTGTACCGCTATCGCGATGATCGCGGCAACTACGGTAATTCGACGCTCAACCAGCGCGTGTCCAATGGCGCGACCTTTGGCCGTTCCAACCAGGCCCGCTACGGCAGCAGCAATTACACCAGCACGCTGCGCTCTTCACCTAAGTCGAGCTCGGTTTCATCGGCCACCTCTCGCGGCGGCTTCGGCAGCAAAGCCAGCGCACGCAGCGGCTGGGGCGGCGGGTCGAGCAGCTAAGGAAACCGGCCATGAAGAAGATCCAATGCGCAGAGCGTCATGACTGGAAACATACAGCCGAGAGTCTTGGCTTCCTGTTCCATACCATTGACGGCGAACCTTACTGGGACGAAAGCGCGTACTACCAGTTCACGCTCAAGCAAATCGAGCGCGACCTCGAAGACCCGACCGCCGAGCTCCATGACATGTGCATGGACCTCGTCGCCCGCGTGGTCCACAGCGAAGAACTGCTTGAACGCCTGAGCATCCCCGCGCCTTTCTACGACATGATCCGAACCTCATGGCTCGAAGGTCACCCGCACCTGTACGGGCGCATGGACTTCTCCTACAACGGCAGCGGGCCCGCCAAGTTGCTGGAGCTCAACTACGACACCCCCACCAGCCTCTATGAAGCAGCCGCGTTTCAGTGGGGCTGGCTGGAACAATGCATCGAGCGCGGCCTGCTGCCCAAGCACGCCGACCAGTTCAATAGCATCGACACCAAACTGCACCAGGCCTTCGCCCAACTGCAGGTCAACCAGCCGTTCTACTTCGCCTCGATGAAAGACTCCATCGAAGACAAAGGCACCACCGACTACCTGCGTCTGGTTGCCGAAAAAGTCGGCATCGAATCGCGCCACATCGACGTCGAAGACATCGGCCTGACCAGCGAAGGCCGCTTCGTCGACCTTGAAGATCGCTGGATCCCCCACCTGTTCAAACTGCACGCCTGGGAGTTCATCTTCCACGAGCCCTTTGGTGCCGCGATTGCCAAGAGCGACACGCAGTTCTTCGAACCCGCGTGGAAATCGATCCTCTCCAACAAAGGCATCCTGCCGCTGCTGTGGGAGTTCAACCAAGGCCACCCCAACCTGCTCGCGTCCCACCTGGACACCGACCAAGGCAAGGCCGTGCCAAAAGGCTGGGTGCGCAAGCCGTTCTTCTCCCGGGAAGGCGCCAACATCGAACTACAAACCGCGGACGGCCTGATCGTAAAAGAAGACGGCCCCTACACGGATGCGCCATTCATCCTTCAGGAGTTCGCACCGCTGCCAAAATTTGGGGACAGCTACACGCTGATCGGCTCTTGGGTAATTGGCGACCAGGCCGCTGGCATAGGTGTGCGAGAGGACAATAGCTTGATCACCAAGGACTCAAGCCGGTTTCTGCCGCACTTGATCCTGGATTAAGGAAGTTGATCGTTCCCATGCTCCGCTTGATCGTTCCCACGCTCCGCGTGGTAATGCATCCAGTGACGCTCCGCGTCACCCACACGCATCTCAATCTACGCCCATAAAAAAGCCTGCCTTTTCAGGCAGGCTCAATACGGAGCATGGCAGTCTTAGCTCTGGCGAGCAGACAGGGCCGAGTAGCTGTTCATCAAATTGCGATAGTTAGGAATCCGCTGGGACAACAAATTCCCCAGCCCTTCGATATCGTTGCGCCAGTCGCGGTGCAACTCACACGCCACCGAGAACCAGTTCATCAACTGTGCACCGGCCTGTGTCATCCGGCTCCACGCCGCCTGCTGCACCGTGGTGTTGAACGTGCCCGACGCATCCGTCACCACAAACACCTCAAACCCTTCCGCCAGCGCCGACAACGTCGGGAACGCCACACACACATCCGTCACCACACCGGCAATGATGATTTGCTTACGCCCCGTGGCCTTGATCGCCTTGACGAAATCCTCGTTGTCCCAGGCATTGATCTGACCAGGGCGAGCGATATACGGCGCGTCCGGGAACATCTCCTTCAACTCCGGCACCAGCGGGCCGTTAGGGCCTTGCTCGAAACTGGTGGTGAGGATGGTCGGCAAGTTGAAGAACTTGGCCAGGTCAGCCAGGGCCAGCACGTTGTTCTTGAACTCGTTGGGGGAGAAGTCCTGCACCAGGGAGATCAGGCCGGTCTGGTGATCGACCAGCAGAACAATGGCGTCGTCTTTGTTCAAGCGGTTGTAGGTTGCAGTGCTCATGGTTGAATCCTTTTTTGTTTAGGTTGGTTGGGCGTTGCGTTCAACATGGGCACAGATTAATGGGTGGGTGACGAGGGATAAATTGGGTGGAAGGAGTCTTACTGTCAACTTAAAAGAGACAGTTGTTGGCGCATAATGTTTGCATCGGATTGCTGCGCAAAGGATCCCCATCGCCTGCATCTTATGGTAGCTGTGCGCAGCACACCCTCGTGTGCGCCGGGTTCCAAGCGACCGGTGGACTAACTGCTTACGGCTGCCACCGTTTGTTTAGTTCCACAAATGACCGCTTCAATTAGCGATTGGAACTTTGCTATGGATAACGTTGTTTTGGATTCGATGTCGTCACGCGACTCATGTCTCACTGACATAGCAATTTTATTGAGTGGCAGTTTTTCAAGCGTTGGTGGTAGTTGCGGAAAATACTCAATTCGGTCAGGCCGGTTCTACTCATTGTCTAAGCGTATTGGGACGATCGAGAGGTCACGATTTTTCGGTTTGCTCTCCCGTTTTGCTTATTCAGACGATTTTCTCGAGCAGATTGTCTCCTAGGTGACACTTTGGGCTTTCTCGCCTTAATAGAATTAGAACTCCCATGTTTCACGCACGTTGTGAAAAGTGCATGCGCGCGTGGTAGGGCCCTTTGTGTATTCGTCAAAGGGCCATTTTACGAATCGGAGTCGGATAACAATGTATAAAAAGGCTGTTTCTCGAGTTTTTGCCCTGAGTGCTTGTGCAATATCGCTTCAAGCATATTCCAACGGCGTCACAGTTAATGAGCAAAGTGCAAGTGGGGCGGGCACGGCATTTTCTGGCAGGGCATCGACTGTTCTGGACGCAAGTATTATCTACGGAAATCCCGCAGGATTAGTAAAGCTCAAGCGTTCGGAGATCAGCGGTGGTTTTGCAGTCATTGATCCGAGCATTGATATAAAAAATGTATCGAGCGGTGCTCGAGGTACTAATAAGGGTGATTCAGCTCCTATTACAACCATTCCGTTTGGGTACGCTTCGTCCCCCTTGAGTGATGACGTCAGTGTTGGGATAGGTGTGTATGCGCCGTTCGGACTGATCAACGACTATGAGTCTTCGTTCCAAGGTCGCTATCACGGATCATATAGTATGGTAAAAGTCATCACTTTCCAGCCAACCATCAGCTTCCGAATCAATGACTTCATTTCTGTCGGAGGAGGTTTAACCATAAATCGTCTTGATGGCAAGTTGAAGAATGACTTGGCCACCGCAGCGCTTAACCCAACTGGAAAAGATACCGAACTCAAGATTAAGGGGGATGATACTGCTATCGGTTATAACCTTGGTGTGATGATCGACATCAGTGAGTCTGCCACGTGGGGCTTAGCCTACCATTCCAAGGTTGATTATAGCCTCAAAGGCCACATCAGCGTTTCGGAGTCCCCCGCTGCTTTTCGCTTGAACGGTCGATACGGCACGAGCATGGATGTCACTCTTCCAGAGTCTGTCGACACCTCACTGACATACCGCTTCGATGAGAAGTTGACTGGTTACCTTGGCACAACTTGGACACGCTGGAGTCGCCTGAAGGATTTGACTGCTGAGAATGAGGGAATCCCTCCGCTCGGCGTCGCTTTAGGATTTGGGACGGTGGGTGAGGAGGTCAACTTTCGTGATATTTGGTCAGTGGCTGTAGGTACTGCCTACCAATTGACACCGCAGTGGGTGCTGCGAACTGGCTTTGCCTACGATCCGTCTCCGACGACGAACGAAGATCGGATCGTTCGCATCCCTGTGGGGGATCGTCGAACAGTGACTGTTGGCGCAGGTTACTCTCCCTTGAGCGAGCTGACATTCGACATTGCATATGCTTACCTTTGGGAAAACGCTGCTCCGGTCAGTCAGTCAAACTCATCCGGTCTCCAGCCCGCATACAGTGCGAAGTACGAAAATAGCGCACATGGACTGACAGCGCAGATGACTTATCGCTTTTGAGCGGGCGATGTTGATATCGCACTTCGGCGCCCTGCCGGGTAATTGCTCCGCTACGGTGGTTGTCAGATTTACTGGCTGTTCCTCATCTTTGCCAGAACAACCCTGACGATATAAAGGTTTCGTCTTTAAACGACCTCTACAGTGGTTTTCTGGCCGCGGACTGTACCGACAATATCATGGTATATTGCCTGTCGCTATGCAGAGTATTCTGGATAGCGATGGGGCCGAGGCCGACTATATAACTCTGATAACATGATCTTCGCGCCTCGGTCATACCAAGGTTTCCAGATACTTGGGTCCGTTTAAACCCCCGTTGACAAATTGGATGTAAGTTGTATAAGGCCGCGCGCTGCAATAGGCGTTTACGCGTGATGATCGGACGATTTACCAATTCATATAGAGTGGCCGATTCGGCGTAAGATCAGTCAAAGTTTCAGAGCGCGAAGTTGGCATTACGTCAATGAGACATTTGGCAGAACTCCAGCACTTGGTCGGTCATGATTTGTAATTGTTTATCCACCAGTTCGTCATTGCATGCACCGTCCGCCTCGAAAGTTGTCTGCGTCGAATTGATCACAACGCCCATAGGTGTGGGCCAGCCACGCAATGCATGAACGATACTGCGCAATCCCACTAGGGTAGCCGCGCCGGCCTGCCAGCCTGCCGCTAAACCGATGCAGCCCACGGCGCGACGACTTAGGTAGGGATGCGCATCGCCACGCGCCTCCTCCATATAGTCGAGAGCGTTTTTCATCAATCCAGAAAGCGCTCCGTGATAACCGGGCGAGGCCAGAATCACGCCATCGGCTTGCCGTATCTCGTTGAGCAAATCCTGCACCAGTGGGTGGGAAACCGGTGCTGAGCCATACAGGGGTAACTGCAGTTTTTCTCCCCCCAACAGTTTGATGCGAGCTCCACCGTTTTCTGCATGACTGAGGACGTTGAGCAGCACTCGCTCAGTCATTGAACCGGAGCGAGTAGTGCCACCGATAGCCACGATATAAGGTTTTTTCATTTCAGTGTCTCTTCCGTGCAGATGAAGGCCGGCCGGCGAACGGCCTGCCAGTAGTCGTTCACCAAACCGGCGATTAGCTCGCGTGCGGGCTCCGAACGCTTGATCGCATCCACGCCGTGTCCCGCGGACCGTACTTGAGTCCAGCGTCGTTTTGCGCCTTTGGGATCGGCGAAGTCGATCGCCGTGGACTTGCCCGGGTTGTCATCAGTGATATCCGCAAGATCCAAACTCTGCCGCAACCAGTTGGCTGCCACACCGGTGACTTGGTTGCTTAGCACCAGATCCTCGAAGCCAGATTCCACTAGCATTTTCCTGTAGTGCTCATCAGCGAGGCTTTCTTGGCAAGGAATGAAACGCGTACCCATGGATGCTAAATCTGCACCCAATAATTCGGCGGAGCGTACTGAAGCCCCCGTCATCAAGCCTCCGGCCAGTACCAAAATGCCGTCGAAGAACTCACGAACGGCGCCGACCATGGCGAAGCCGTTCATCTGTCCCGTATGCCCGCCAGATCCGGCACTGACTAAAATCAGGCCATCAGCGCCTGCCTTAGCGGCCTCCCTTGCATATTTCAGCGAGTTGACATCCGCTAGTACGCGGCCACCGTATCTCTGTACCCGCTCGATTACCGCCTTGGGACTGCCAAGCGCAGTGATCACGAGTGGTGGCTTGAACTCTTCAACTAACTCGAGATCTTGCGATAGACGATCATTACTGCGGTGTACCACTAGGTTGACCGCCCAAGGCGCATCCTTTTCGGTAAGCGTCTGGCTAATCTGCAATAGCCATTCTCGAAGAATCGCAGGAGTGCGGGCGTTGGGAGTCGGAAAGCTACCAATTACACCGTTTCGGCAACACTCGATCACCATTTGCGGTCCAGAAATGAGGAACATTGGAGCCGCGATTAGCGGCAATGCAAGACGTGAACGCCACTCCGTAGGAATGCTCATTGGAGGTCTCCTCTGTTTCAGAACATAGAGACGTTGGTATCGAGCCCAAGGAATAGCCGCCCGACCACTTCATAGGTGGATTCACTCACCATGAAGTGTTGGGTGACTACGTGGATGTCACGCAGACATTGCTGCAGGGGCGAACTGTCAAAAATCGAAGAGCCACCACCCAGTTGATACATGCTGGTAACGATGTTACGGGCGATCTCTACTGCGTAAGTCGTAGCCAAGCGAATATCGCGGCGCTTTTCAAGGGCAATCACACCTTGCTGCTCGGCCTCATTCCACGCCTGACGAACGGATTCCATCAAGAAAGCCCTCGCTGAGCGCAAGCCAGCCTCGGCCTTTGCTATTGCCTGTTGCGTGCCCGGACGTTGATCCAGGGTTTTGCCGCTGAACTGCGGTGTTCGCACTTTGGCTAGGTCGCACAGGCTGTCCAGCGCATGTCGGGCTATACCCAGCGCCACAGCACCTACGCCAATACCGAGCAGGCCGAATGCGGGAAACCGATAAAGCGTTCGAGGCAGCGGCTCATCATCCGTAAGCGAGGCGCTGTGATGTTCAGCTACGAATACGTCATGCACTTCGAACTCGCCGCTGCCACTTCCACGTAGCCCAAACGTGTCCCAGTTGTTCAGCCAAGTCACTTGGTCTCGACGGAATACCATCATCTGCACACGTGTAAAACCGTCGGCGAGGATTTCTGGTTTGCCCTGCGCGTTGAGGACCATGCAGCCACCGAGGACGATGTCAGCATTTTTGCTTGCCGACCCCCATGCCCAGCGACCACTGATGCGAAAGCCCGGTACGCCGTCGCGCACTTCACGTGTGGCTTTGCCACGCGGAGCGAACACACCCGCCGCCTTTAGCTGAGGATTGGAAAACAGTTCGGACGCGCCCTCATTGGGTAAATAGGCGGCGAGAATACAAGCGGTGCAGTCGATGAATGTGCACCAGGCAGCCGAGGCCTCGTAGCTTGCCAGCCGCTCAATAACTTCGACAAAGGTCTCCACACTCACTTCCAGTCCACCATACTCGCGCGGCGTCAGCATACGGTACAGTCCGGCGCCGGCCAGCGCTTCGGCCAAGTCTTGAGGCAGGAATCGATTGGCTTCGATCTCCTTGCTCCGGGCCGCACAGCGACGCCCAAGATCATCGGCCGAGGCCAAGAGGTCTTCACGCTGGGAATCGGAAGGGGCAACAGTGCTCATTATTGTTCTCCTGTTTTCAAGCGGGTGGCAGACAGCTGCACAGAAAAGTACTCCAAGTGGAGTATTTTTACTTTTATCCGAGTGGATAATTTTGTCAATAGGCGCGTATCTGAAATAATCACCCCTCATGCCGCAGCCGGAAAAATTGGCCGTGGAGAACCGTCTTCCTCCTCAGGTCTTGTCATGACAGAACTGCATTCGAATAAACCGTCGCCGTCCCGCTGCGACGAAAACCTTTCCGCCAAAGGGGAGCAGCGCCGCCTTTCGCTGATTGAAGCAGCCATGCGTCTGATCGTTCGCGATGGGCATCACAGCCTCAGCTTGCGCAGCGTGGCCAAGGAGGCGGGTTGCAGTCATGGCTCGGTTGCTTACTATTTCGGTTCGAAGGGCGCATTGATGTCGGCAGCCATCGACCATGCCTGCGAAAAAATCGCCATCAGTTTCAGCGAAATCGCTCCTGACTTAGAGGCGTGCGCACATGACCCAGCACGGTTCGCTACGCTCATCGCCCAGTACAACACTCGCCTGCTGATCGAGGATCGCAGTATGGGGATCGCTGTATACGAACTGAATCTTGCCGGTGCCCACGACCCGAGCTTGCGTCCAGCCCTATCAAAGTGGGGACGTATACACGCTGACCTTTGCAGAGAGGCGTTTCTGAAGCTCGGCTCGCAGGACCCAGGCGCCGACTTTGCCTTCGTCTTGCATGCCATCGGCGGCTTGGTCATTGCTCAGTTATCCCTTCCACGCAAGGACTTCGAGCATCGGATTTTCCTACCCGCCATCGAGCGTTTGGTATTCAGTGTTGCTGGACTCGCGCCGAGAGCTGCTCAAGCTAAATCCTAGTGTGGCGTGTTAATACGTAGAGTAATAAAGCATTAAACAATATATAAGTTATTGTGTTACTCATGATTGTTGTGGGGGCTGACGTACCACGTTGAAGGTGGGGGCGCATTTGCCAGTCTGATCGAGGGGGCAGGGTTCGGTATTTAGATCGGCTTTTTTGCAGTTGTGTTGATATATAAGGCTGAGGTTGTGGAGGGTTGGCTTCTAATCAAGTCTGGCGCGTAGTCTCTTTTTCGTAGGTCAATAACAGTAATCGACGAGCGTATCGCCAACCACAGGTTGTCCGAATTTGCGTGACGGCTTGTAGTCGTGATTTGATGTGGTCAGGGCGCAACCTGGTAAGCCGTACCTTGAACATATTCTGGCGGCGAATAGGTCGGTTGGTTAGAGACGATTGATTACATGCGAAAGGGGAGTGATGAAATGACCGGTTTTAATTGGATCGAAGACTTGAGTCCTTCGGCTAGCGAAGCTTTGCGTGAAAAGTCACGCATACGTAGCCTGCCTGGTGGCATTACTCTGTACCGTCAGCGTGATCCAATGACGGAGGTCTTTCAGATTGTTTCTGGCGCGGTTCGGCAATGTATATTAACCGCGGATGGTCAAGAAGTTCTGATCTATATCTATAGGCCCGGAGATGTAATCGGTGACAGCGCTGTAGCTAGCAATGAATCGTATTCGATAAACTTTATCACGCGGGGGAAGTCGGTATTAAGAGTATGGGGTGCGCGTGACTTTAATGATCTTAGGGCTCGTTATCATGACATTGAAGCGGCTATAGTTGCGCAGACTAGTCGTCGACTCAAAGGTGCGCTTCAGATAATCGAGGAGCTTTTGACGCTGCCGGTCGCCGCCCGCATAGCGTCTCGGTTTGTTTCTTTGGCACAGATGCAAAAGTCAGAAAAAGTTGCTGTCAGCCTGAGTTTGTCCCGATCAGATATAGGCTTGATGGTTGGCAGTGCTCGACCTAATGTTAACCGAGCAATAAGGGAATTGCGCGAGTTGGGTCTAATAGAAACCGATTACGGTAGAATTTTGGTAAAGAATAGGGAAGGGCTTGTCCGCTACATAAACGATCATGGTCGTCAAACTAAAAACAATATAGATGATGAATGATACGACATCGCGACGGGTGATGTTGCATGAGAAGGTACAAGAGTGTCATTTGTATGACGTTGTTAGGGAGCGACTCTTTCTATCATAGGGGCCCGGTGTGTGACCCAGGGCGGATCGGGTTCATTACAAAAATCGAAGCGCTTTAAAATTGTTCTCTGATACGCACACGTCCGGTGGGTAGCATTAAAAATGAATAGTAATAATAAGCTTTTTGATGTGTCTGGCAAGGTTGCTGTCGTAACTGGAGGCACTCGAGGGATAGGTTTCATGATTGCCAAAGGGCTGGTGCAGAACGGGGTTAAAACCTATGTGGTATCTCGCAGTTCTGAAGCCTGTGCACAAGCAGAAGCTGATTTGAAACAATATGGTGAGGCGATCGCAATCGCTGCCGACTTGGCAGACCTAGCGCAGCTGGACGTTGTGGTCGAAAAAATTTTGGCGCGTGAGCCAGAAATCGACATTTTGGTAAATAATGCTGGCGTCACTTGGGGGGCGAGTTTTGATGCGTTTCCTGAAGCTGGGTGGGATAAGGTGATTGATCTCAATGTGAAATCTGTCTTCTTCTTAACTCAGCGCTTGGTGAACGCGTTAAAGGCAGCCGGCAGCCTCGCGGATCCATCTCGAGTGATTAACATCGGTTCTGTCGACGGGATTAGTGTTCCTGAGTTTGAAAATTATTCATATTCCACAAGTAAGGCAGCGGTGCACCATTTGACCCGCCATTTAGCGTGCGATCTCGCGTATGCAAACATTAACGTTAATGCTATAGCGGTAGGCTCTTTCAAAACTAAAATGACAGAGTTTATGCTTGGTAAGCATGGCGATGCTATAATAAAGTCAATGCCGCGCGGACGTCTTGGTATTGAATCAGATATCGTTGGAACCGTTATTTTTCTAACGTCCGCGGCATCGTCGTTTATGACTGGAGCAGTGATTCCGCTTGATGGCGGTTGTTCAATCAGTCGATAAGAATGCACCCGCTGATAGACTTTAAAAAGATCGAAATATTCTCTATTAGAGTAATTGAGGTGACCGGGTAGTTGTGAAAAATCAGTTTTTTCCGCGGTCCACTCGCTGGTAAAAATCAAAGAATATTTAATATTGGTGTTGCAATGTTCTGGAGGCGATAGTGGCCGCTGTGCTTGCGATGCTCTGTTTTGCAGCTTGAGCGCGCGTGAATATTTTCAGGGCGTTGCGGGGTTGTGAGCTAGAACTTTTTCCCAATGGGTTTAGGGAGGCGGAAGCCACGACCTTCTGGAATACTTCCCATTTTTTATTGCGGTAAAATTATTGTCTGCAGTGTACTTCGATTTGGGGGGCTATTGTTAATGCAATTGAGTTATGGTCTGTGTGTCATCTAATATTAAATGTGATTTCTGTGTTCGATATGCTATTAATTACCTGCCAGGTGTTTGCTGTTTCTCTGTGGTTGCAATAATTAAATATCAAGCGCGTTTTTTCTTGGTGGTGATTGCGGGTGTTGTAAAACTCGGCTAGCTGAGTTTTCCCTAAAGCCATATTTACGGATGGGTTAATTAAAGAACACCATGGGAAAGAGAAATGTCCGAAAGCCCCGAAATATCTTAGCTATCAGGAAGATTCTCGGATGGGGCAGGATTATTTCGGACATTAAAAAGCCGGCTTGTGGCCGGCTTCTCGGGGGACTGCCTCAGCTTGTTTTTGACAAACCTCACCAGCCTTCAAATCGCTCAGCCCACATTGCGTCAGGCTGAATAGTAGGGGCATCCGCGGGAACTCCTCCGCTTCGCCGGCAGGGAATCAGCTAAAAGCGACCCCTGCCAAATGTGCGGCGCATGATACCCACATTCACTTCAGTTGCCCACCTCCGGTTCCGATTTAGAGCCTTCCCAGCCCAGCAGGTGTTCATCCAGCGGCACCGGTGGGCGGCGGTTGTTGAGGGTGGACCACCAGAATACCCAGCCGACGATCTTGAAGCTTTGCTCGAAGCGTTCCTCGTGGTTCAGATATTCGTCCGGGTGTTCGCTGGCGTTGTGGCTGCGCATGCGCAGGCCGCCGCCAGGGCGGTTGTAGAGGTATTTGATGCGCAGCATGCCGTCGTGTTCGACGGCGTAGATTTCGCCGTCGATGATTTGGGTGCGGCCTCGGTCGATGGCGAGGGTGGCGCCTTGTTGGATGATGTCGATCATGCTGTTGTCGACCATGTAGGCGCCTATCGCGCGGTCGGGGTTGACGTTGAGGGTTTCCAGATTGTGCAAGGAGACGCGGATGCGTTCGGTTGAGGTGAAGGTGGGGTGGAGAGGGATCTCCACGTCGGTTTTTTCCGGGCGGCAGGCGGGGCCTGTGAGGTATTTGCCTGTGTCTTCGCGGGTGGTTGCAATCCTTGCGATGGGGCCTTCCAACAGGTAGTTGGCAGGCGGGTGCTTGGGGCCTTTACCGTCGCTTAACCAGCGACTTGAGACGCACAGCAATTCTGCGATCTCGTTGAGTCGGCCCATGGGGACGCCGCGTTTGAACCAGTTGTTCACGTGCTGAGGCGTGACGCCGCGGTTCTTGGCGAAGTCGGAGGCGGAAAGATGAACTTCCCGTAGTAGTGCTTTTAAACGATCACCTGATGTATTCATAAACGCAGAGTTTACTGGCCGGAAAGTCCCATCAAATAAACCATGCGTTGATTTGCAGTTGTAGGATCTGGCTTAGTTATGGCTTGATCTTTCATATGTGCAACTTGGTTAAACGCTGCAACTAAACATTGAACTTGATGTTTAGTCTGGCCCATAAAAAAGCCCCGAATTAACGGGGCTTTTTATTTGCCGTGGCAATGAGGTGCGGGTGTCAGCCTTTGTAGGCAGCAACCGACTTCATGATCTCGGCGCGGGCGGCGTCTGCGTTGCCCCAACCGTCGATCTTCACCCATTTGCCTTTTTCGAGGTCTTTGTAGTTCTCGAAGAAGTGCTTGATCTGTTCCAGCAGCAGTGGCGGCAGGTCGGTGTATTCCTTCACGTCCACATACAGCTGGGACAGCTTGTCGTGTGGCACTGCGATGACTTTGGCATCGCCGCCGCCGTCGTCGGTCATGTTCAGGATGCCGACTGGGCGGGCGCGGATAACCGAGCCTGGGGTGACCGGGTAAGGGGTCACGACCAGCACGTCGAGCGGGTCACCGTCGTCAGCCAGGGTGTTGGGGATGAAACCGTAGTTGGCCGGGTAGAACATCGGGGTGGCCATGAAACGGTCAACGAACAGGCAGTCGCTGTCTTTGTCGATTTCGTATTTGATCGGCGCGTGGTTGGCCGGAATTTCGATGGCGACGTAGATGTCGTTCGGCAGGTCTTTGCCAGCCGGAATCTTGCTGTAGCTCATTGGGCGTTGCCCCCGTTAGTTGGCCATATGACATGGCCGGATTGGCCTAAAAGTGGCGGCGATTATAGGCATATTCTGACGCCGATGCCATGCGCCAAGCGTCGTACGGTCATTCGCCCTGTGGCGAGTAGCGCGGGTCGCTGGCTTGCAGTTGAGTCAGGCGGGCCAGCGGATCTTGGCGATAAAAGCGGCTGAGTTGGGCGTACACCTCTGGATAACTATTGACCAGTAAATCCGGGGCGCTGAAGAAATATTCACTGGTGACGGCAAAGAATTCCGCCGGGTTTTCCGCAGCGTAAGGGTCTATCTCGGTTTCGGCGTCCGGGTTGGCGTCCAGCTGACGGTTGAGCTCATCGAAGGCGCCTTGCATCACGCTGGCCCAGTCCTGCACGCGCATGTCGTGGTGCAGCGGTGGCAGGCCGTTGGCGTCGCCGTTGAGCATGTCCAGCTTGTGCGCCAGCTCGTGGATGACCAGGTTGTAGCCTTCCCATTGGCCGCTGGCGAGCACACCAGGCCAGGCGAGGATTACCGGGCCTTGTTGCCAGGCTTCGCCGCTGTGTTCGCCGTCCCATTCGTGCTCCACGCCACTGGCATCGCGATGGCGTTGCGGGCTGAGGAAGTCGTCGGGGTACAGCACGATCTCATGGAAGCCCTGGTACCAGTCGAGGTCGCCCAGGTTCATCAGCGGCAATTGCGCCTGGGCGGCGAGCAGCAGGCGTTGTTCCTGGTGCAGTTCGACGCCGGGCAGGGCGGTGAGGTGTTTTTCGCTGAGAAACACCACGCAGGCTTCGCGCAGCCACTGGTCTTGCTCCGGCGTGATGCCGTCGAGGAAGGTCAGGTGGTGGCGCACCCGTTGCCAGGTGTCATCGGCAATCGGGTGCTTGGCCAGCAGGCGCCGGCGACGCCAGGCGCTGAGGGACCACACGGGCGGTCAGTGCGGGTTGGCTTCGGAGGACGTGCGGCCAAAGCGGCTGCGCACTACGCCAATAATCATCGGCACCAGTGACAGCAGGATGATGAACACCACCAGCAGCGACAGGTTCTTCTTGATAAAAGGCACGTTGCCGAAGAAGTAACCCAAGGTCACCAGGCCACCGACCCACAGGATGGTGCCCAGTACGCTGAAGCCGAAGAAGCGCGGATACGGCATCTTGGCCACGCCCGCGACGAACGGCGCGAAGGTGCGCAGGATCGGCAGGAAGCGCGCCAGGGTCACGGTCTTGCCGCCGTGCTTGTCGTAGAAGTCGTGGGTTTTTTGCAGGTAGTCGCGGCGGAAGATCTTGGAGTTCGGGTTGCTGAACAAGCGCTCGCCCGCCGTTCGTCCGATCACGTAGTTGGTGCTATCGCCGAGGATGGCCGCCAGCATCAGCAGGCCGGCCAGCAGGACTGGGTCCATACCGCCGCCAGCCGCTACAGCACCGGCGATGAACAGCAAGGAGTCGCCCGGCAGGAAAGGCATGACCACCAGGCCGGTTTCGCAAAAAATCACCAGGAACAGAATGGCGTAGATCCACGGACCGTAATTGGTTACCAGCATGTCGAGGTAGACGTCGAGATGCAGGATAAGGTCGAGCGGGTTGAAATCCATGGATGGCACCTGTGTGAATAGCCCGACTCAGCGGGCTTGTGCGGAAGCTCAGGCAATAAGGCTACAAGTAATTGTCGCGGTTCTTACAACCCTGAAAGGTCGGCATTATACGGATTGAGAGGTGAAAAGCGTGTGGCTTTTGTAGCGGGGAGTGTCGCGAAATTGTGAAGGGGTGAGGCTTCAAGCCAGTCGCCGGATCCAATGTGGGAGCTGGCTTGCCTGCGATAGCGGTGGGTCATTATGAGAAATGCTCGCTGACACTCCACCATCGCAGGCAAGCCAGCTCCCACAAGGATAGTGCGGTGTCTGGCTGACTGGTTTTCAGTCTTCGTTGATCGGCAACACGTAGTTTTTGAATTCGGTGTCTTCGCGAAACCCAATCGATTCATAGGTCTTCTGCGCCACGTCGTTATCGCTGCTGGTCGATACCCGCAACCGTACAGCGTGGGTGTCCTTGGCCATTTTCTTGGCCGTGCGCATCAGGTTGTCAGCCACCAGTTGCCGGCGTGCGTCCTCGGCCACATAGATGTCGTTGAGGATCCACACTCGCTTGAGCGACAACGAAGAAAAACTCGGATACAGCTGGCAAAACCCCAGCAGCCGCTTGTCGTCATCGTCGGCCAGGGCCAGGTAGATCACCGACTCCTTGCGCCGCAGGCGCTTCTCCAGGAAGGCCCGTGACGAGTCCGGGAACGGCAAGGCCCCGTAGAACTCGCGGTATTTGACGAACAACGGGGTCAACAGGTCCAGGTGTTCCAGGGTCGCTTGAGTAATCCGCATGCCAGGCCTCAACTTCCAAATGGGGTATGACCACACGAGCGGCCGTGACTCGATGCTGCCTAATGACGCCAAAAAGCGCAATCGTGCCGCTAGCGGTCATCTGCCGGGCTGAGCAGGAAATTGCCCTTCATCAGGTCCGGGTCGTCGGATTCGAGGGTCTGAACCTGCGCCTCATCCTTGAGATTGACCCCCGACAACTGCCGGCGACACGCCTCTCGCATCAAGTACAGCAGGCGATGGGCCGCCATGCCATAACTCAAGCCCTCCAGCCGCACATTGGAGATGCAGTTGCGATAGGCATCGGTGAGGCCGACCTTGGGGTTGTAGGTGAAATACAGGCCCAGGCTGTCCGGCGAGCTGAGCCCCGGTCGTTCGCCGATCAGGATCACCACCATCTTGGCGCCCAGTAGCTGCCCGATTTCATCGGCCACCGCCACGCGGCCTTGCTCCACCAGGATCACCGGTGACAAGGACCAGCCTTCGACGTGGGTCTGTTCTTCCAGGCGCGCCAGAAACGGCGCTGTATGTTTATGCACGGCCAGTGCCGACAGGCCATCGGCCACCACGATGGCCAAGTCCACGCCACCGGGCTGGGCCAGGGCGTAGTCGCGCAGCGTTTGCGCCGACTCATCGCTCAGGCGTCGCCCAAGGTCCGGGCGTTGCAGGTAGATGTGCCGGTCCGTGGCGGCGCTGTGCAACAACAGGCTGTCTCGGCCACGTTCGGCCAGTTGGTGGCTGAGCCCGGCGTGATCGAAGGGCAGGTGCACCGCGTCCCGCGCCTGGGCGTGGGCAAACTGGAAGTCCAGTTGGGCGCTGGTGGGAAGGCTGGTGCCGGTGCGGCCCAGGGCAATACGCGCCGGGGTCAGGCGGCGCAGTTCCAGCCACGGGTTGTCAGGCAATTCTGGTTGCACAGTCGGCTCCTTCATCCCAATTGCGCCAAGGCGTGACGAAAGGCCGGTGGCAGGCTGTTGCCAAAGTGCACCTTGCCATCGGCCTGCGTGAAGATGCCCATTTTCGCCAGCCACTGCTCGAACTCCGGCGCCGGTTTTAAACCCAATGTTTGCCGCGCGTACAGAGCGTCGTGGAACGAGGTGGTCTGGTAGTTGAGCATGATGTCGTCGGAGCCGGGGATGCCCATGATGAAGTTGATGCCGGCCACACCGAGCAGGGTCAGCAGGGTGTCCATGTCGTCCTGGTCGGCTTCGGCGTGGTTGGTGTAGCAGATATCGCAACCCATGGGCACGCCGAGCAGTTTGCCGCAGAAGTGGTCTTCCAGGCCGGCGCGGATAATCTGCTTGCCGTTGTACAGGTACTCCGGGCCGATAAAACCGACCACGGTGTTCACCAGAAACGGCTTGAAGTGCCGCGCCACGGCGTAGGCACGGGTTTCACAGGTTTGCTGGTCGACGCCAAAGTGCGCATTGGCCGACAAGGCGCTGCCCTGGCCGGTTTCGAAGTACATCAGGTTCTGGCCCAGGGTGCCGCGCTTGAGGCTCAAGCCGGCGTCGTAACCTTCCTGCAGCACGTTCAGGTTGATCCCGAAACTGGCATTGGCCGCTTCGGTACCGGCAATTGACTGAAACACCAGGTCCAGCGGTACGCCGCGGTTGATCGCTTCGATGGAGGTGGTGACGTGGGTGAGCACGCAGGCCTGGGTGGGGATTTCGTAGCGCTGGATGATCGCGTCCAGCATCTCGAGCATGGCGCAGATCGAGGCGATGCTGTCGGTGGCCGGGTTGATGCCGATCATGGCGTCGCCGTTGCCGTACAGCAGGCCGTCGAGAATGCTCGCGGCGATGCCGGCCGGTTCGTCGGTGGGGTGGTTGGGCTGCAAGCGCGTGGACAAGCGCCCGCGCAGGCCCAGGGTGCCGCGAAACTGGGTGACCACGCGGATCTTCTGCGCCACCAGCACTAGGTCTTGCACGCGCATGATCTTGGACACGGCCGCGGCCATTTCCGGTGTCAGCCCTGGCGCCAATGCGCGTAGGGTATGTTCATCAGCCGCATCGCTGAGCAGCCAGTCGCGCAGGCCGCCGACGGTGAGGTGGCTGACCGCTGCAAACGCCTGTTTATCGTGGGTGTCGATGATCAGCCGGGTGACTTCATCGCTTTCATAAGGAATTAGTGCTTCTTGCAGGAAGTGCTTGAGCGGGATATTCGCCAGCGCCATCTGCGCCGCCACACGCTCACCGTCATTCTGGGCGGCGACACCGGCGAGGAAGTCCCCGGAGCGTGCGGGGCTGGCCTTGGCCATCACGTCCTTGAGGCTGTCGAAGCGGTAGGTTTGAGCACCCACCGCGTGGGAAAAACTTGCCATACAGTGTCTCCTTGATGACGCGGGCCTGCTGTGGGCAAGGCACCGCGTCGAGGTTTTCGGCAGTTAGTGCAGAGCGGCCTCTGCGGCCTGGATCGCCGCGAATTCCTCTTCCGGCGTGCCTGCTACCAAGTGATGCCGGCTGTAGAAAGCAAAGTAAGCAATTAATACTCCATAGATGATCGCCGCGCCAATCACCACACGCGGGTCCACCAGAAAGCCAGCCACCACGGCCACGCAAGCCAGCACCAGCGCCACGCCCGAAGTGAAGATGCCACCCGGCGTGCGGTATGGCCGCTCCATTTTAGGGCGACGGATGCGCAGGGTGATGTGGGCGGCCATCATCAATACGTAGGAAATGGTGGCGCCAAACACCGCCACCAGGATCAGCAAGTCACCCTGGCCGGTCAGCGACAGGCCAAAGCCGATAATCCCGGGGATCACCAGTGCCAATACTGGCGCCTTGCTCTTGTTGGTCTCGGACAATTTGCGCGGCAGGTAACCGGCACGGGACAAGGCAAAGATCTGCCGCGAATAGGCGTAGATAATCGAGAAAAAGCTCGCGATCAAACCGGCCAGGCCGACCAGGTTGACGAAGCTCCCCATCCAGGTGGAACCGCCGTATGACAACGCCAAGGCTTCAACCAGCGGGTTGCCGGATTTGATCAGCGCGTACGTCCCCGCACCGCCCGGCGCGATCACCAGGATCAACAGGGCAAAACTGGTCAGCACCACAATCGCGCCGATCAGCCCGCGCGGCAGGTCGCGCTTGGGGTTCTTGGTTTCTTCAGCGGCCAGCGGCACGCCTTCTACCGCCAGGAAAAACCAGATGGCATAAGGGATCGCGGCCCACACGCCGACGTAGCCGAACGGCAGGAAGCTGCTGGCGCCCTTGGCCTCGGTCACGGGTATATCCAGCAGGTTGGCGACGTTGAAGTGCGGCACCATCGACACCAGGAACACGCCCAGGGCAATCGCGGCGATAGCGGTGATCACGAACATCAGCTTCAAGGCTTCGCCCACACCAAAGATGTGGATGCCGATAAAGATGATGTAGAACGCCAGGTAGATCATCCAGCCGCCAATGCCGAACAACGACTCGCAATAGGCGCCGATAAACACCGCGATGGCGGCGGGGGCGATGGCGTATTCGATAAGGATGGCAGTACCGGTGAGGAACCCGCCCCAAGGGCCGAAGGCGCTGCGGGCAAAACCGTAGCCACCGCCAGCAGTGGGGATCATGGACGACAACTCGGCCAGGGAAAAGCACATGCACAGGTACATGGTGGCCATCAGCAAGGTGGCGAGGAACATGCCACCCCAGCCGCCCTGGGCCAGGCCGAAGTTCCAGCCGGCGTAATCGCCGGAAATAACATAAGCGACGCCAAGGCCAACCAGTAGTACCCAGCCGGCGGCGCCTTTTTTCAGTTCGCGTTGTTGAAAATAATCGGTGCCGACTTTTTCGAAGTCGACAGAAGAACCAGTGGGTTCGCTAGGCATGGGAAGTACCTTTGATTGTTATTGTTTTTAACTCGGCATCTGTGTGCCGAACGAGGTAGCAATTACTGGCGAAGTTCAAGTGTAGGAGCGGGCAAGCCAGCTCCCACACTTGATTGCATTTCAAGTTGGGAGCGGGTTGCTTGTTAAGAGGCTAAGTTAGAAAAAGCCCAACGGATTAATGTCGTAGCTCACCAGCAAGTTCTTGGTCTGCTGGTAGTGATCCAACATCATCTTGTGGGTTTCACGGCCCACGCCAGACTTCTTGTAACCACCAAACGCGGCATGCGCCGGGTACAGGTGGTAGCAGTTGGTCCACACGCGGCCGGCTTTGATCGCCCGGCCCATGCGGTAGGCGCGGTTGATGTCGCGGGTCCACAGGCCGGCGCCCAGGCCGAACTCGGTGTCGTTGGCAATCGCCAGGGCTTCGGCTTCATCCTTGAAAGTGGTGATGCTCACCACCGGGCCGAAGATTTCTTCCTGGAACACGCGCATGTCGTTGGTGCCCTTGAGCAGGGTCGGCTGGATGTAATAGCCGGTGGCCAGGTCGCCCGTGAGCTTCTCGACCTTGCCGCCGGTGAGCAATTGCGCGCCTTCGCCCTTGGCGATTTCCAGGTAGGACAGGATCTTGTCGAACTGCTGCTCGGACGCTTGGGCGCCGACCATGGTGTCGGTGTCCAGCGGGTCACCACGCTTGATCGACTCGACCTTCTTCATCACCACTTTCATGAAGTCGTCGTAGATCGACTCTTCCACCAGAGCGCGGGAAGGGCAGGTGCACACTTCGCCCTGGTTGAAGAACGCCAGCACCAGGCCTTCGGCGGCTTTTTCGATAAATGCAGGTTCCGCTTTCATGATGTCGGCGAAGAAGATGTTCGGCGACTTGCCGCCCAGCTCGACCGTGGACGGAATGATGTTCTCGGCCGCGGCATGCATGATGTGCGAGCCCACAGGCGTTGAACCGGTAAAGGCGATCTTGGCGATGCGCTTGCTGGTGGCAAGGGCTTCGCCAGCTTCCTTGCCGAAACCGTGCACCACGTTCAGCACGCCCGGTGGCAGCAAGTCGCCGATCAGCTCCATCAGCACGCTGATGCCCAGCGGCGTTTGCTCGGCTGGCTTGAGCACCACGCAGTTACCGGCGGCCAGGGCCGGTGCGAGTTTCCACGCGGCCATCAGCAGTGGGAAGTTCCACGGGATGATCTGACCAACCACACCCAGCGGTTCGTGGAAGTGGTAGGCGGCGGTGAGTTCGTTGATTTCCGCGCTGCTGCCTTCCTGGGCGCGGATGCAGCCAGCGAAGTAGCGGAAGTGGTCGGCGGCCAGAGGAATGTCGGCGTTGAGGGTTTCGCGCACGGCCTTGCCGTTGTCCCAGGTTTCGGTGATGGCCAGCAGTTCGAGGTTTTGCTCGATGCGGTCGGCGATTTTCAGCAGTACCCGCGAGCGGTCCTGGGCGCTGGTTTTGCCCCAGGCGTCCGCGGCTGCGTGGGCGGCGTCCAGTGTTTTGTCGATGTCTTTGGCGGTAGAGCGCGGGAAGTCGGCGATGGGCTTGCCGTTGACCGGCGAGGTGTTGGAGAAGTAGTTGCCATCGACCGGCGCCACGAATTCGCCGCCGATGTAGTTGCCGTATTTGGCCTTGAACGAAACGATGGCGCCTTCGGTACCGGGGTGTGCATAACGCATGGTGGGCATCTCCTGCTTTTATGTTTATCGGAGTACAGCGCTGCGAGCGCGTTATAAAGCGTAGAGCAAAGGTCGGGCCATCGCCGTGCGGGCCAGCAGAATCAAGAGGTTGGGCTTTGTTGCAAGGCTTTGCCGTGACGGGAGTGATACAGGCAAGGTGACGGTTTGTGCCATAAACGATACAGCCTGTGACCGGTGGGTCGGGCCGGGATTGCAATGGCCGGATGGCTGGGGGATGCTGGGCGTTCTCACGCAGGGAGAATAATAAGAACATGCATAACGATCATTTCAGTCGCCATGCCCAACAAGTCTTGACCGTCACCCGTGGCCAAGAGCTTTCCCAAGGGCCTGGCAGCGACCCGTCCATCGCCCGTTCCTGGCTGCGCTGCGTGGAGGATTACCACCTCGACCCGGCGCTGACCATCGCGCCCACCGTGCTCGAGCACGGGCGCCTGCTGGAAAGTCGCGAACGCCTGCGCCAAGTGCTGCACATCGCCGGCAGCGAAATGAACAGCCTGCACCAGCAACTCTCCGGCGCCGGTCATGCGGTGCTGCTCACCGATGCGCGTGGGGTGATCCTCAACTGTGTCACCGCGCCGTCCGAGCGCAAGATATTCGAGCGCGCCGGCTTATGGCTGGGCGCAGACTGGAGCGAAGCCTGCGAAGGCACCAACGGCATCGGCACCTGCCTGGTGGAGCGGCAGTCGTTGACGATCCACCGTGACGAGCATTTTCGCGGCCGTCATACCGGGCTGACCTGTTCGGCCAGCCCGGTGTTCGACCCTCATGGTGAATTGCTGGCGGTGCTGGATGTGTCCTCGGCCCGCGAAGCCGTGTCGCGCCAGAGCCAGTTCCACACCATGGCGCTGGTGAACCTGTCGGCCAAGATGATCGAAAGTTGCTACTTCCTGCGCCACTTCGAACACCACTGGCTGCTGCGTTTTCACCTACAGGCCGAGTCGGTCGGGTTATTCAGCGAAGGCTTGCTGGCGTTCGATGGTGAAGGGCGCATTTGTGCGGTCAACCAGAGCGCTCTGAACCTGTTGGGGCAGCTGCGCGGCGGCTTGGTGGGCCAGCCGGTGGAGGCATTTTTCGACTGCTCCCTGGATCAGTTGCTGGGGCGGGCCAGCGCGAATGCCACGGCCAGTTGGCCGCTGCGCACCCGCGATGGCCGGCCTCTGTTTGCAGCGCTGCGAGGCCAGCCGCGCAGTGTGCCGGTACCCATCATCAAGCCGCAGGCGCCACGGCCTTTGGGTATCTGCGTGGGCGACCCGGCGTTGCAAAATGAGCTACGCAAGGCCTCGCGAGTGTTCGAGCGCGACGTGCCCTTGCTGATCAACGGCGAAACCGGCTGCGGTAAAGAAGCTTTCGCCAAGGCCGTGCATCAGGGCAGCCAGCGGGGCGATAAGGCCTTTGTTGCGCTGAACTGTGCGGCGATTCCAGAAAACCTGATCGAGAGCGAATTGTTTGGCTATCGCGCCGGCAGTTTCACCGGCGCCCTTAAAGAAGGCATGCGCGGCAAACTGCAACAGGCCGACGGCGGCACGCTGTTTCTCGACGAAATCGGCGACATGCCCCTGGCGTTGCAAACCCGCCTGTTACGGGTGCTGGAGGATCGCCTGGTGGTGCCTATCGGCGGCGAACCTCAAGCGGTGAACGTGCGCATCATCAGCGCCACGCACCGTAATTTGCTGGAGCGCGTGGCCGATGGCAGTTTTCGCGAAGACCTGTATTACCGCTTGAACGGCTTGGAAGTGGCCCTGCCGCCGTTGCGCGAACGCAGTGACAAGTCGCAACTGTTGGACTTCCTCCTGACCCAGGAAGCGGGCAACGAGCAGGTAATGCTGGACGAACCTGCGCGCCAGGCCTTGTTAGCATTCCAATGGCCCGGCAACCTGCGGCAGTTGCGTACGGTGTTGCGCACGGTAGTGGCGCTCTGTGAGGGCGGGCGAGTCGGTCTTGAAGACTTGCCGGCCCTGATTCGCCAAGCGCAGCCGCAAGGGGCGAGGGTGGATGCGCCGTGCGCCTCGCCGCTGGAGAACGCCGAGCGCCAGGCATTGCTCAACGCGCTGGCGCAGCAGCGCTGGCATATGAGCCATGTGGCTGAACAGTTGGGGGTCAGTCGCAATACGCTGTACCGCAAGTTACGCAAGCATGGCATTTCACGGGGCGCCATGCAGTAAGTGGCGCTGTCGGAGTAACCTGGTTATTGCGAACTGCTCGTTTTTTGCCTCACGCGCTACCTTGAAAGGCGCTGAGCTTAAAAACGCCGGCAGCACGGTTTAAGAGCTCCCTTGTGCCGGATCCTACCGGCGAGCGTTTCGTGCTCAGCTAAAGCGTGCGAACTTTCCCACCCTACGCTAACCTGCCTCGATGTTTACGAGGTCGACTATGCACATTCATATTCTGGGTATCTGCGGTACGTTCATGGGTTCGATGGCGGTTCTGGCCAAAGAGCTGGGCCATCACGTAACAGGCTCCGATGCCAATGTTTATCCACCCATGAGCACGCAGCTACAGGCGCAAGGGATTGAGCTGATCCAAGGTTACGACCCTTCGCAATTCGACCCGGTGCCGGACCTGGTCGTCATCGGCAACGCCATGTCTCGCGGCAACCCGGCGGTGGAATACGTACTGAACAAAGGCTTGCCTTACGTCTCCGGCCCCCAGTGGCTGGCGGACCATGTGCTGCAGGGCCGTTGGGTCCTGGCAGTGGCGGGCACTCACGGCAAGACCACCACCAGCAGCATGCTGGCCTGGGTGCTGGAGCATGCAGGCATGAGCCCGGGTTTCCTGATTGGCGGTGTGCCGCAGAACTTCTCGGTATCGGCGCGCCTTGGGGAGACGCCGTTTTTTGTGATTGAGGCCGATGAATACGACAGCGCCTTTTTCGACAAGCGCTCCAAGTTCGTCCATTACCGCCCACGCACAGCGATCCTGAATAACCTTGAGTTCGATCACGCGGATATCTTCCCTGATCTGCCGGCGATTGAGCGCCAGTTCCACCACTTGGTGCGCACTATCCCAAGTGAGGGCCTTGTCATTCATCCCACCACCGAGCCTGCGTTGCAGCGTGTGATCGACATGGGCTGCTGGACCCCGGTGCAAACTACCGGCGCGGACGGGCAGTGGCAGGCGAGGTTGCTCAGCGAAGACGGTTCGCGGTTTGAAGTGCTGTTCGAAGGCCAGCCCCAAGGCATCGTCGATTGGGGCATGACCGGCCAACACAACGTGGCCAACGCTTTGGTGAGCCTGGCTGCCGCTCGGCATGTTGGCGTGGTACCAGCCATGGGCATTGCCGCCTTGAGCGCGTTCAAGAGTGTGAAGCGGCGCATGGAGAAAGTCGCTGAAGTAAATGGAATTACCATCTACGACGACTTTGCCCACCACCCGACCGCAATTGCCACAACCCTGGATGGCCTGCGCAAGCGCGTCGGCGATGCGCAAATTATTGCCATCGTCGAGCCGCGCTCCAACTCCATGAAGCTGGGCGCGCACCGTGATGGCCTGCCCGAGAGTGTCAACGATGCCGA
Organism: Pseudomonas sp. MF6767; assembly: GCF_016405475.1. Lineage (NCBI taxonomy): Bacteria > Pseudomonadati > Pseudomonadota > Gammaproteobacteria > Pseudomonadales > Pseudomonadaceae > Pseudomonas > Pseudomonas sp. MF6767. The sequence goes on from NZ_JAEKCY010000013.1 coordinate 108,840, forward strand.
CCAGGTGGTGTGGTATGCGCCGGCCAACCTCGGCTGGGATTTGCCCGCGATTGCTGCGCTATGCACCGTGCCCTCCACAGTCTGCGATTCGTTGGAAGGCATCATTGAGCATGTGAAATCCTTGGCCCAGCCCGGCACCCACGTGGTGGTCATGAGCAACGGTGGCTTTGGCGGCCTGCACGGCAAGCTGGCCGAGGCACTGAAATGAGCGGGCCGGAACGCATCACACTGGCGATGACCGGCGCATCCGGTGCGCCCTACGGCTTGCGCCTGCTCGACTGCCTGGTGCGTGAAGACCGTGAGGTGCATTTTCTGATCTCCAAGGCGGCGCAATTGGTGCTGGCGACTGAGACCGATGTCGCGCTGCCTTCCAAGGTGCAGATGATGCAGGCATTCCTCACCGAGTACACCGGCGCAGCGGCGGGGCAGATCAAGGTTTACGGCAAAGAGGACTGGATGTCGCCGGTAGCCTCAGGCTCCGGTGCGCCAGCGGCGATGGTGGTGGTGCCGTGTTCCACCGGCACCTTGTCGGCGATTGCCACAGGCGCCTGCAACAACCTGATCGAAAGGGCGGCGGATGTGACCTTGAAGGAGCGCCGCCAGTTGATCCTGGTGCCGCGCGAAGCGCCGTATTCGAGCATTCACCTGGAGCACATGCTCAAGTTGTCGAACATGGGCGTGACCATCCTGCCCGCGTCGCCTGGTTTCTATCACCAGCCACAGACCATCGATGACCTGGTGGACTTTGTGGTGGCGCGCATTCTCAACCTGTTGAACATTCCCCAGGACATGCTGCCGCGTTGGGGCGAGCACCATCTGGGCGGCGATGAATAAAGCACTGCTGCTGTTGATGGCGCTGCAACTCACCGGCTGTGCCACAGCGCGTACTCTGGATGCCGCGCAACCGGGCGCCCCGGTGGTGTATGCCGGCACACGCCTGGATCTGTACGCGATCAATGGCGGCTGCTGCGCCAAGGACCGCTTTGGTGCCGAGGCCCCGAGCTATCCCCATCTCGACCTGCCGGCCAGCGCGTTGCTCGATACCTTATTGTTGCCACTGTCGGTGTTGACGGTGCTGGGGGTTGGCTTCAACGCCACGGGCGGACTGTAAGATAAGGGCTACCTGGGTGGATCGTTCCCACGCTCCGCGTGGGAATGCAGTCGGGGACGCTCCGCGTCCCAAGCATGACGCAGAGCGTCATAACCGGCGCTCCCACGCAGAGCGTGGGAGCGATCAGTACAAGCGCTGCACCATTACTTACCGAGCTTGCGCAACTCGTCCGATTCCACCACCCGCACGCCATCCTGTTCTTCCAGCGCCAGGCGCCACATGGCGCGGGCCAGTTCGCAGACTTCAATACCGTGGTACTTACCGGGAATCAGCCGTGACAGCGGCCCGGCCAACTGCTCGGCCAGGCGCGGTTCCAACCGCTCCCCCAGCAGCAGCGATGGACGTACGATGGTCAACTGCGGCCAGTCTTGCGCTCTCAGCGCCAGTTCCATTTCCCCCTTGACCCGGTTGTAGAACACCGAGGATTTCGGGTCGGCGCCAATCGCACTGATCACGATCAGATGCCGCGCGCCCAGTTCCCGTGCGCGCTTGGCGAAGGCCACCACCATGTCCAGGTCGACCGCACGGAACGCCCCTTCCGAGCCGGCCTTTTTGATCGTGGTGCCCAGGCAGCAGAAGGCAATATCCACGCGGCCGCTCAGTTGCGGCAGGAACACCGCCGGGTCGCCCACCGGGTTTTCCAGGCGTGGATGTTCAGCCAATGGTTTGCGGCTCGGTGCCAGCACGCGGGTCACGGTGGGTTCGTTGAGCAGGCGGTCGAGCAGGTGTTCGCCAGTGAGGCCGGAAGCCCCGGCCAGCAAGATATGCTGCGGTGTCAGGTACATGGTGTTTCCCCCTTGTTACACGTTACAGCTTAGTTGCCTTTGGCTTCCTTGCTATTCATTGAGACGCTTTCGAGCGCCTTTCGTGCCTGCTGTTTACGTAATAATTGCCAATGGGCGATCACGCCTTTAGGGGCCCAGATCTGCGGTTCGGAGGCTTCGAAGTTGTCCGCCTGTTCGCGTTCGGCCACGTGCAGTTGCGCCAGTTTGAAGGCGTGTTGCAAATCATCCGTCTGGTTGAAAGCTTGTGCGAAAAGGGCATCACCGAAGTAGGTGAAGTCTGCTTCTTCCGAGCAGCCGAATGACACGCGGTCTGCACGGGAGGCGGTCATGATCAGGGTGCGCTCATCTTTGAGCGCCGGTATGAAACCGCCGGAGTAACACGCGGAGATCACGATGACCTTGTCGCGGTTTTTCAGCGGTGCGAGCACGGCGGCCAGCTCGTCGGCGGGCAGGTCGGCCAGTTCCATGCGCGGTTGGTCGAGCACCAGCTCATGCTCATGGGTGCCATGGCTGGTCATGTAAATGAACACCAGGTCTTCCGGTCCGGTCCGTTCGGCCAGGGTTTGCACCGAGCGGCGCAGGCTTTCGCGGGTGGCCAGGGGGCGGTCGGCGATATGGTCGCGGTGGTTGACCAGGCGCACCTGCCCGCGCGCGCCGAAGCGGGTGGCGAGCAGGTTGCTGACGTAATCGGCCTCGCGCAGGAACACGCTTTGCTTGCCGTCGCCCGCCAGCACCAACGTGTATAGCTCGACGGCCGGAGTGGACGCGGGCACTGTCGCCAGGGCGTCATCGAGCAAGCGGCCTTGAGCCAGTATGCCGGTCTCCAGAGGGTCCGGCAGCAGCTTGCCCTCGGCGTCGCGCACGCGCAGGCCGTTGACCCAGGTGCCGGACTGCACGGTGCCGTCGGTGAGTACCAGGGTGCCACGGCCTTGATAGTTGTCGCTGTCGAAGCCACCGATATAGAAACTGCCATCGGTGAGGTTCAGGCGCCCTTCGCCGGTAAAGCGCCAGTCACTGAACTGGCCGACATAGTGGCTGCCATCGACCCCGATCAATTCGCCTTTGCCGGTCAGCGCGCCTTCCTTGAACTGGCCGATCCACACATCACCGTCGGCGTTCTCGTAGCGGCCTTTACCGTTGAGCTGGTTCTGCTTGAATTGGCCGACATAGATATCGCCTTCGGCGCTATTGAAAGTGCCATTGCCTTCCAGTTGTCCATCGACAAAGCGGCCGCTGAACTGGTTGCCGCTGTCGTCATTGCGCTGGCCTTCGCCATTGGGCTTGCCGTGGGCGAACTGGCCCTGGTACTGACTGCCGTCGGCCAGTTCCAGGCGGCCGAGGCCTGAGTACTGGTCGTCCTGGAATTCGCCGCGATAAGTCATCTGCCCTTCTTTGAGGGTGCCTTCGCCGTTGCGTCGGCCGTTCTTGAAACCGCCCACGTAGCTGCTGCCCGAGGTGGTCAGGCTACCCTGGCCGTCAAACAGGCCCTGCTTGAATTCACCTTTATAGACTTCGCCATTGCTGCCATGCCATTCGCCCTGGCCGTGCCACTGGCCTTTGTCGAACTGGCCGGCGTACCAACTGCCATTGGGGTAGTCCACACGGCCTTGGCCTTGCAGCAAACCGTTGACCACATCGCCACGGTAGCGGCCGCCATCGGGCAAGCGCGCATCGGGCGGCAACAGCGATTCGCCGTCTCCGCAAGCGGTGAGCAACAGGGCAAGGGCAAGGGGAGCGAGTGGGCGCATAGCGGGATCCGGATAATTGAGCGCCGAGTATGCCGTAGCCGGGGTGCCGAACCTAGTGGTCTATGCGCAGGATCCATCACCTGTAGGAGCGGGCTTGCCCGCGAAAACTCACAGGCGCCGCATTTGTTCAGCAAGCACGCGTTATCGCTGACGACCTTCGCGAGCAAGCTCGCTCCTACAGTGGGGGTGTGGCGATCATACGAAGCAGAGTGACAGCGACTCGGCAATGTAGGCCGGCTTTTCCTGGCCTTCGATTTCCAGGGTGGCGGTGGCCTTGAACAGCCATTGGCCCGGTTTTTTCTCGGTGACGTCAGTGAGGGTGACGTTCAGCCGCACCTTGGAGTTCACTTTCACCGGCTGGATAAAGCGCACGCTGTCCAGGCCGTAGTTGACGGCCATCTTCAAACCTTCGGGCATGATCAGGATGTCTTCCATCAGCTTGGGCATCAGCGACAGTGACAGGAACCCGTGGGCGATGGTGCTGCCGAACGGGGTTTGCGCCGCCTTGACCGGGTCGACGTGGATGAACTGATGATCGCCGGTGGCTTCCGCGAACAGGTTGATACGCGCCTGGTCGATGGTGAGCCATTCGGAACGTCCCAGTTCCTTGCCGACGTAATCTTTGAGCTGCGCTACGGGTACATAGGGCATTGCGTCTCTCCTTGGTTCATCACTTATGTGCCCGTTGATAAGGGGCGTTTTTATGGGTTACAGAGAACCAATGTAGATCATCATGGGCAATCAGCCTGGTCAACCCAACATGCTTTTGGCGAATGCCGGAGCATAGGGCGGGCATGCTTATAATGCGCGCGAGTTTTGAGGGGGGAGAGCGGGATGCTGTTACGTGGCCTGACCTGGCTGGTGCTGTTTCAAATGATCGGCACCGCGATCAATCATTTGCTGGTGCCGGTACTCCCGGGGCCGATCATCGGCTTGTTGCTGATGCTGGGCTTTCTGGTCTGGCGCGGTGAAGTCGGCGAGCCCCTGAGCCTGGCGGCCGGCAGCCTGTTGCGTTACCTGCCGCTGCTGCTGGTGCCGCCGGCCGTGGGAGTGATGGTGTATGCCAAGGACATCGTGGCGGATTTCTGGGCCATCGTCGGGGCGTTGGTGTTGTCGCTGGTGATCGCCATGGGCTTTGTCGGTGTGCTGATGCAGCAGATGGTCAAGCGCAAGGAGAAGGACCAATGATCCTCGACTGGCAGGGCGCCTGGACGGCGGTCATTCATCACCCGCTGTTCGGTATCGGTATCACCCTGGGTGCCTATCAACTGGTGCTGGCGGGGTTCGAGAAAACCCGCTGGATCTTCCTGCAGCCGGTGCTGGTGTCGATGCTGCTGGTGATCGGCGTGCTGCTCACCTGCGGGCTGAGCTACGCCGAATACCGCAAGAGCACCGAGATCATGGGCATCCTGCTGGGGCCTGCGACCGTGGCCCTGGCGGTGCCGCTTTATCTGAACCTGCGACGGATTCGCCAATTGTTCTGGCCGATATTTACTACGCTGGTGGTAGGCGGGGTATTGGCCACCGGCCTTTGTGTGGCGTTGGGATGGTGGTTCGGGGCCGAGCACAGGGTGCTGATGACCATGGCGCCCAAGTCGGTCACCTCGCCGATTGCCATGCTGGTGGCCGAGCAGATCGGCGGCGTAGCGGCCTTGGCGGCGGTGTTTGTGTTGATCACTGGGGTGGTCGGCGCGATGATCGGTCCAGCGCTCTTGTCGCGCCTGGGTGTACGCAGCCCCGAAGCGCGCGGCATGGCCCTGGGCATGACCGCCCACGCCGTCGGCACCTCGGTGGCCCTGCAGGAAAGCGAAGAATGCGGCGCCTTCGCGGCGCTCGCCATGAGTTTGATGGGCGTGGCCACGGCGGTGTTCCTGCCGTTGGCGGTGTCGGTCATTGTTTAACCCAGGGTTTAAGGAAACCGTTATGAGTCTGGCGCTATTCCCCCTCAACACTGTGCTGTTCCCGGGCTGCACCCTCGACTTGCAGATATTTGAGGCGCGCTACCTGGACATGATCGGCCGTTGCATGAAAAAGGGCGAAGGCTTTGGTGTGGTGTGCATCCTGGATGGCTCAGAGGTAGGCACGGCCCCTGACGGTTATGCGCTTGTCGGTTGTGAGGCGCTGATTCGTGACTTCAAACAGCAGGACAACGGCCTGCTGGGCATTCGCGTCGAAGGTGGCCGTCGTTTCCGCGTGCGTGAGGCCGGCGTGCAGAAAGACCAGTTGCTGGTGGCCGATGTGCAATGGCTGCAAGAATTGCCGGACCAGCCGCTGGGCGAAGAGGACGCCGACTTGCTGGCGTTGCTTGAGGCCTTGGCCGAACACCCGATGGTGGCCTCGCTGGACATGGGCGGCCAGGCCGAAGGCCAGCAAGCCCTGAGCAATCAGTTGGCCTATCTGCTTCCATTTAACGAGGCCGACAAGATCGACTTGCTGCAACTGGACGACCCAGGGCAGCGCCTGGATGCGATCCAACTGTTGCTCGATGAATTGCAGGGCGAGCTGTTCACCTGATGTTCGGATTTGCCTGACAGAGCTTTCAGACTTTGCTCGGTCGCCTCCACTGCGCCGCCTGCACTATTTTCCGATCGCACAACAATGATCGGAGATAACCATGATTCGGCTGACCCCCTCGGAACAAGTCGCGTGGGACGCTTATTTTGTCAGCGTGACCACGCAATTACTCCAGCAGGAAGCCACGCGTGGCGCGGAGTACATCACCGAGCGCGCCGCCGAAATGGCCGATGAGATGCTGCTGGAGCGCCGCGAGCGTTGCGCTGAACGGCGCAGCGCCTCCGTGGACTGGATCGGCCCGGCCAAGGGTCAATAGGCGTACCTGAGCAGTGCGTGGGGCGTACCGGTAAAGGCGATGAAACCGAGCACTGCCACCACGGCGGGCAGCACCAGCCACCAGGCTTTTTGCGACATGGCTGGCAATGGGCTGCGGTGCTCGATTGCCGTCAGGCTGAACGCACACACGGTCATTGCCAGCAAGGTGCCGGCCAGGATGTCCGTGGGCCAATGGGCGCCCAGGTACACCCGCGACAAGGCAATGAACGCCGCGGGAATGCAGCCCAGCAGCATCCAGGTCAGGCGCAGCCGCGTAGGTTGGCCGCGACCGGCCAATACCGCGAGCGCCAGGAAGAAGGCAAAGGCCCCGGAGGCATGGCCGCTGGGCATGCTGAAGCTGGTCAGCGGGTCCGTTAGGATTTCCGGGCGGCCACGGGCGAAAAACAGCTTGGTGCCGGTGTTGATCACTGCCGCGCCAGCGAGGGTGGCGCCGACAAATACGGCGTGGCGCCACTGCCGTGCCAACAGCAACAGGCCAGTGAACACGGCGCTGGCGAAAAACATCTTCTTGAACTCACCCAGTTGGGTGACCCGCACCATCACCTCGTCCAGCCACGGGCTGCGATGTTCCTGCACCAGTGCGCTCAGGCCCTGGTCGAAGTCATTGAGATGGGGGTAGCCGATAAACAGCGCGATCAACAACACCAGGCTGGCGCAACCAATCCACAAGGTGGTGCGCCGATGCCCGCGCCAACTGCTGTTCAAACTCATCCCCAGCAGTACCGCCAGGCACGCCGCGATAATCGCCGCTTCCGGCCAGAAGCCTTCCGGCAAGGGCAGACGGAACGCGGCGCCGGCAGCCCAGCCCGGCAGCAGATAGGCCACGGTCCAACCCGCTGCGGCAATGATGCTCACAGCGGCAAAGCGCGGGAAGGGCATGTCGCACATGCCGGCGACCATGGGCAGCATGGGACGCAATGGGCCGATGAAGCGTCCGACCAACAAGCTGGCGATTCCGTACTTGTGGAAGTAGGTTTCTGCGCCGTTCATCCATTCAGGATGCTGGCGCAGGCCGGGCAGGCGCCGGATGTTCTGATGGAAATGGCGGCCCAGGTAATAGGAAACGCCGTCGCCCAATAAGCCGCCGAGGAAGCCCAGCAGCAGGGTTTCACTCAGCGACAGCGCACCGCTGCCAGCCAACGCGGCGATTGCAAACAGCAATACCGTGCCTGGCACGATCAACCCGGCAATCGCCAGGCATTCCACACACGCGACAATAAACACCGCCGCTGCCAGCCATTGTGGGTTGAGGGTCAACCAGCCGGTGATGCTATCGAGCCATTGGCCCATACAATCCACTCCATGCATACAAAACAGAATTTGAGACGGTGAAATTCAACTGTGGGAGCTGGCTTGCCGGCGATGGCTGCGGCATGGCCAGCATTGAAGTTGCCTGACACACCGCTATCGCAGGCAAGCCAGCTCCCACATGGGATGTGTCGCGCGTTAAATCAAAAAATAATCCCGGCCTTCGACCTGCCCCCGACGCAGCGGGTTCCGCGTGCAATAAGGCGCATAGCCAGCATCGACGAAACGGTACATCAAGTGCTCATCGCGCCCAGTGGGAATGCCCAGGCGCGTAGTCTGGATAATCTGCGTGGGCAGCTGGCCCACGTCTTCGACATACAGCAGTTCCTGATCGAAGCGCTTGGCATCCCACATTGGCACTTTCAGGCCCAGTGCCTTGCACAGCAGCGTCTGGCCTGCACACAGCTTCTGCGAGGGGCGTGGGCTGCCGTCGGGGTTGGGGTTGTTCAACAGCATCTGCGCCAGGCTCGCCGCCCCGGAAATTTCGTCGACCCAGGGATAGGCCGATTTGATCAGCACGGCATTGCCCGGGCCGTGGGCGCTGAAGTTCAACGAATCACCGCCACGGGCGTAGTACATGTAGATATGGCCACCACCCAGAAACAAAGCCTTACGCTTTTCTGTGTAGCCGAGTGAGGCGTGGCTGCCTTTTTCGGCCACGTAATAGGCTTCGGTTTCAATAATTCGCGCCGAAAGCCAGAGATCGCCCACACGATGACGAATGACTTTTCCGAGTAGTTCACGCGCAAGCAGTTGGGCATCGCGGTCGAAGAAGCTATCGGGCAGCGGGCTGGCGGGGAGCAGCGGGGGAAAGTCGGGCATGGCGGTCAAGGGTTGATACGGCTAAATGTGACCGAATCATAACAACTCTCACCTTAATTACGGCTGAACCTGGGGTTTTTACAGTTCATTTCGACCATCCGCCCCTCACCGCTGTCAGTCGGGCGGCGTCACAGCTATAATCTGCCGCTTTCCTCTTTGCCAAGACTCCCTGACCATGACTGAGTCCGTTCTTGACTACATGACCCGCCTGGGTCGCGCTGCCCGGCAGGCCTCGCGGTTGATCGCCCGTGCGAGCACCGCGCAGAAGAACCGTGCGCTGCTGGCAGCTGCGGATGCTCTGGATGCTTCGCGCTCCGAGTTGACCGCCGCCAACGAGCTGGACCTGGCCAATGGGCGCGCTAACGGCCTGGAGCCAGCCCTGCTGGACCGCCTGGCGCTGACCCCGGCACGTATCGACGACATGATCGAAGGCCTGCGTCAGGTGGCCAAGCTGCCTGACCCCATCGGTGAAATTCGCGACATGCGCTACCTGCCGTCCGGCATCCAGGTGGGCAAGATGCGCGTGCCCCTGGGCGTGATCGGCATCATCTATGAGTCGCGTCCGAACGTGACCATCGACGCCGCGAGCCTGTGCCTCAAGTCTGGCAACGCCACTATCCTGCGTGGCGGTTCCGAAGCGATCAATTCCAACCGCGCCATCGCCGCCTGCATCCAGCAGGGCCTGGCCGTGGCCGAGTTACCGGCTGAAGTGGTGCAAGTGGTGGAAACCACCGACCGTGCTGCCGTGGGCGCGCTGATCACCATGCCGGAATTCGTCGACGTGATCGTGCCGCGGGGTGGCAAGAGCCTGATCGAGCGCGTCAGCCGCGATGCCAAGGTGCCAGTTATCAAGCACCTGGACGGCGTCTGCCATGTGTTCATCGACATCGCCGCCGACCTCGACAAGGCGATCCGCATTGCCGACAACGCCAAGACCCACCGCTACGCGCCGTGCAACACCATGGAAACCCTGCTGGTGCACGCTGGCATTGCCGAGCGCGTGCTGCCGCCGCTGGCTGCCATCTACCGTGACAAGTCGGTAGAACTGCGCGGTTGCGAGCGCACCCGGGCGTTGCTGGGCGCGGACGTCATTGAGGCGACCGAGCAGGACTGGTACACCGAGTACACGGCCCCGATCCTGTCGATCCGCATCGTCGACGATCTGGACCAGGCCATCGAACACATCAATACCTATGGCTCCAAGCACACCGACGCCATCGTTTCCGAGCATTTCAGCGATGCCCGGCGTTTCCTCAACGAAGTGGATTCCGCTTCGGTGATGGTCAACGCCTCGACGCGTTTTGCCGACGGCTTCGAGTACGGCCTGGGGGCTGAGATCGGTATTTCCACCGACAAGCTCCACGCACGCGGCCCGGTGGGCCTCGAAGGGCTGACCAGTGAGAAGTACGTGGTGTTTGGCGACGGTCATGTGCGCACTTGATGACTAAACGCATCGGGCTGCTCGGCGGTACTTTCGACCCCGTGCACATCGGCCATTTGCGCAGTGCCCTCGAAGTTGCGGATGCCCTTGCGCTGGATGAGCTGCGCCTGCTGCCCAATTTCCGGCCGCCCCATCGCGACACGCCGCAGGTGGCCGCCGAGCAACGCCTGGAAATGGTGCGTGTTGCCGTGGAAGGTATATCGCCGCTGGTGGTGGACGATCGCGAACTCAAGCGCGATAAACCGTCCTACACTATCGACACCCTGGAGCTGATGCGCGCCGAATTGGCCGCGGATGACCCACTGTTTCTGCTTTTGGGCTGGGACGCATTTTGCGGCCTGCCCTCTTGGCACCGCTGGGAGGAACTCCTCCAGCATTGCCACATCCTGGTTTTGCAACGCCCGGATGCCGACAGCGAACCGCCGGATGCCTTGCGCAACCTGCTGGCCGCGCGGTCGGTAAGTGACCCCTTGGCCCTGACCGGGCCGAACGGGAATATTGCATTCGTCTGGCAGACCCCGCTTGCGGTGTCCGCCACCCAGATCCGTCAACTGCTGGCCAGCGGGAAGTCGGTACGTTTCCTGGTGCCTGACGCGGTCCTGGCCTACATCGATGCGCACGGGCTTTACCGTGCGTCGAACTGAAAAGGCGCGCTTGAACGCACGAACCGTGCAGCAAGCGCCCGAACATACGAGCAAAACGAGTTTTATATGACGAACAAAGACGTAAGCAAAGTTAAGCGCAAAGGCACCTTCAAAAGCGCGCCGCTGCCGGTTGAAGCCCATGTCGGCCCGGAATTGGCTGGCGAAGAGCTGGTGAAAGTCGCCGTGGCTGCCCTGGAAGACGTTAAAGCCCAGGACATCCAGGTGCTGGACGTGCGCGACAAGCAGAGCATCACCGACTTCATGATCATCGCCACCGGTACCTCCAACCGCCAGATCGGCGCGATGCTGGACAAGGTTCGCGAAGCCGTCAAAGCCCAGGGCGTCAAGCCACTGGGTGAAGAAGGCAAGGGCGACAGCGACTGGGTGCTACTGGACATGGACGATGTGATCGTTCACATGATGACCTCCAATGCTCGCCAGTTCTACGACCTGGAACGTCTGTGGAAAGGCGCCGAGCAGAGCCGTGCCGCCGATGGCAAGCACCACAGCCCGGAAGTGGGCCACGCGCACTTCGACAAGCTCAACAAAGACCAGGAATAAGGAACGGCTGTGCGCCTGCGTCTGATCGCTGTCGGTTCACGCATGCCCAAGTGGGTGGAAGAAGGCTGGCACGAATATGCCAAGCGTCTGCCCGCTGAGCTGTCGCTTGAGCTGGTGGAAATACCGCTCAATACCCGGGGCAAGAACGCCGACGTGGCGCGCTTTATCCGTCAGGAAGGCGAAGCCATGCTGGCCAAGGTCGGCCCCAATGAGCGCATCGTCACCCTTGAAGTGCACGGCAAGCCCTGGAGCACCGAGCAACTGGCGGTGGAACTGGATCGCTGGCGCCTGGATTCGCGCACGGTCAATTTCATGGTCGGCGGCCCGGAAGGGCTGGCGCCGGAAGTCTGTGCGCGGGCCGATCAGCGCTGGTCGCTGTCGGCGCTGACGTTGCCGCACCCGTTGGTAAGGATTCTGATCGGTGAACAGCTGTATCGCGCCTGGACAGTTCTGTCCGGGCACCCTTACCACAAATAGTCTGCGCCGCCCCCGATGACCCAGCCGATCCGCATCAAGGACCACGAGAAAGACGCACGTCTGGTACGCGCGCGGGTGGTGTTCGGTGCTGTCTTGGTGGTGGTGCTGATGTGCGTGCTGATTGCGCGGCTGTATTTCCTCCAGGTGATCCAGTACGACTATCACTCCACGCTGTCGGAAAACAACCGGGTGCATGTGCAGCCGATTCCCCCGACCCGTGGGCTGATTTTCGACCGCAATGGCGTAGTGGTTGCCGATAACCGGCCCAGCTTCAGCCTGAGCATGACCCGTGAACGCTCCGGCGACTGGAAGCAGGTCCTGGATGTCATCGTCGAGGTGCTGCAACTGACGCCGGAAGACCGGGCCGTCTTCGAGAAGCGCATGCGGCAGGGGCGCCGGCCGTTCGAGCCGGTGCCGATCCTGTTCGAGCTGACCGAAGAGCAGATCGCCCGTATTGCGGTGAACCAGTTCCGCCTGCCGGGTGTGGAAGTGGTGGCGCAGTTGGTGCGGCATTACCCGCAAGGGCCGCACTTTGCCCACTCCGTTGGCTACATGGGGCGGATCAACGAGAAAGAGCTGAAAACCCTCGACCCGATCAACTACAGCGGCACCCATCACATCGGCAAAACCGGTATCGAGCGCTTCTACGAGGCCGAGTTGCATGGCCAGGTAGGTAACGAGGAAGTCGAGACCAATGCGCGTGGTCGCGTATTGCGCGTGCTCAAGCGCACCGATCCGGTGCCTGGCAAGGACATTGTCCTGAGTCTGGACATCAAGTTGCAGGAAGCTGCCGAGATGGCCCTGGGCGGTCGGCGGGGTGCCGTAGTGGCGCTGGACCCGAAGACTGGCGAAGTGCTGGCGATGGTCAGCCAGCCCAGCTTCGACCCCAACCCGTTTGTGACTGGCATCAGCTTCAAGGCCTACGCAGAGCTGCGTGATTCCATCGACCGGCCACTGTTCAACCGTGTGTTGCGCGGCCTGTACCCACCGGGCTCGACCATCAAGCCGGCGGTGGCGATTGCCGGCCTGGATGCTGGCGTGGTCACGGCCTCAAGCCGGGTGTACGACCCTGGCTACTACATGCTGCCCAACTACGATCACAAGTACCGTAACTGGAACCGCTCCGGTGACGGCTATGTCGACCTAGACACCGCGATCATGCGCTCCAACGACACCTATTTTTACGACCTGGCCCATAAACTGGGAATTGATCGGCTGTCTGCCTACATGGGCAAGTTCGGCCTCGGTCAGAAAGTCTCCCTGGACATGTTCGAAGAATCCCCCGGCCTGATGCCGTCGCGGGAGTGGAAGCGTGCGACCCGCCGCCAGGCGTGGTTCCCCGGCGAAACCCTGATCCTGGGTATCGGCCAGGGCTATATGCAGGCCACTCCGCTGCAACTGGCCCAGGCCACGGCGCTGGTGGCGAACAAAGGCGTGTGGAACCGACCGCATCTGGCCAGGACCATCGAAGGCGAAAAGCCGGTGGACGACAATCCGATTCCTGACATTGTGCTGCGTGACCCGTCCGATTGGGCCAAGGTCAACCACGGCATGCAGCAGGTGATGCACGGCGCTCGCGGCACTGCGCGCAAAGCGGCAATTGGCGCTCAATACCGCATTGCCGGCAAAAGTGGTACCGCCCAAGTGGTCGCGATCAAACAAGGCGAAAAGTATGACCGCTCCAAGGTGCAGGAGCGCCACCGCGACCACGCCTTGTTTGTCGGCTTTGCCCCGGCGGAAGACCCGAAGATCGTGGTGGCAGTGATGGTCGAGAACGGCGAGTCCGGCTCCGGCGTCGCGGCCCCAGTGGTACGCCAGGTGATGGACGCCTGGCTGCTGGCCGACGATGGCCGGCTCAAGCCCGAGTATGGCGGCCCCCCTTCAAGCCCCGAGGTTACGGCCCGTGAAGAGTAATTTTGACCGCATCCTCTCCAGCGAAGATGTGATGCGTCGCCGTGCGACGTTGCTGCAACGCATGCACATTGATGGCCCCCTTCTGATCCTGCTGCTGACCCTGGCGGCCGGCAGCCTTTTTGTACTGTATTCGGCCAGCGGCAAGAACTGGGACCTGCTGATCAAGCAGGCGTCCTCGTTTGGCCTGGGCCTGCTGTCGATGGTGGTGATCGCCCAGTTGGAGCCGCGTTTCATGGCGCGCTGGGTGCCCTTGGGGTATGTCGCCGGCGTGTTGTTGCTGGTGGTGGTGGACGTCATGGGCCACAACGCCATGGGCGCCACACGCTGGATCAACATCCCCGGTGTGATTCGCTTCCAGCCGTCGGAATTCATGAAGATCCTGATGCCCGCCACCATTGCCTGGTACCTCTCCAAGCGCACCTTGCCGCCGCAGCTCAAGCACGTGGCGATCAGCCTGATCCTGATCGGTGTGCCCTTTGTGTTGATCGTGCGCCAGCCGGACCTTGGCACCTCGTTGCTGATCCTCGCCGGTGGCGCGTTCGTGCTGTTCATGGGCGGATTGCGCTGGCGCTGGATCCTCAGCGTGCTGGCCGCCGCCGTGCCCGTGGCGGTGGCCATGTGGTTCTTCTTCATGCACGACTACCAGAAGCAACGGATCCTGACGTTCCTCGACCCGGAGAGCGACCCGCTGGGCACCGGCTGGAACATCATCCAATCCAAGGCGGCCATCGGTTCCGGGGGGGTATTTGGCAAGGGATGGTTGCTGGGCACCCAGTCTCACCTGGACTTCTTGCCCGAGAGCCACACCGACTTCATCATCGCGGTGATGGGCGAAGAGTTCGGCCTGGTGGGCATTTGCGCGTTGTTGCTGATTTATCTGCTGTTGATTGGTCGCGGCCTGGTGATCACTGCCCAGGCGCAGACGCTGTTCGGCAAATTGCTCGCCGGCAGCCTGACCATGACTTTTTTTGTTTATGTTTTCGTCAACATCGGTATGGTCAGTGGCCTGCTGCCGGTGGTTGGGGTGCCGTTGCCATTCATTAGCTACGGTGGAACTTCGCTGGTGACATTGCTGTCAGCGTTTGGGGTTTTGATGTCGATTCATACGCATCGCAAGTGGATCGCACAGGTTTGAATAAGGTGAAGATGTCAATGCAAGTAATGCGCGGCTGGGCGACTCGGCATGCGACCTGGATGGGCCTGATCGGGCTGCTGGGGGCAACGCAAGAGGCGCAGGCCGGTGACTACGATGGCTCTCCCCAGGTTGCCGAATTTGTCGGTGAGCTGACCCGCGACTACGGTTTTGCTGGCGAGCAACTGATGGGCGTGTTCCGCGAAGCCCAGAAAAAGCAGGCGATCCTCGACGCCATCTCCCGACCTGCCGAACGTGTGAAGCAGTGGAAGGACTATCGCCCGATGTTCCTCACTGATGCGCGCATCGCCCGCGGCGTGGATTTCTGGCGCCAGCACGAGGCGGTACTGGCCCGCGCCGAGCAGGAGTACGGCGTGCCGGCGCAGGTGATCGTCTCGATCATCGGCATCGAAACCTTCTACGGGCGCAACACCGGCAGCTACCGAGTGATCGACGCCTTGTCGACACTGGGCTTCGATTACCCGCCCCGCGCCGAGTTCTTCCGCAAGGAACTGCGCGAATTCCTGTTGCTGGCCCGCGAAGAGCAGGTCGACCCGCTGAGCCTCAAGGGCTCCTACGCCGGGGCGATGGGCTTGCCGCAGTTCATGCCGAGCAGCTTTCGCGCCTATGCGGTGGATTTCGACGGTGACGGGCACATCAATATCTGGAGCAACCCCGACGATGCCATCGGCAGCGTGGCCAGCTACTTCAAGCGCCACGGTTGGGTCGCCGGCGAGCCGGTGGTTATCCGCGCCGATGTCACGGGCGAGCGCGCTGACGAGGGCCTGACCCAAGGTATCGAACCGGTCAAGACCGTCGGGGAGTTGCGAGCGCTGGGCTGGTCGAGTCAGAATGCGCCACGCGACGACATGCCGGTGACGGCATTCCGCCTGGAAGGCGCAAATGGCCCTGAATACTGGATGGGCCTGAAGAATTTCTACGCAATCACGCGTTATAACCGCAGTGTGATGTACGCCATGGCCGTGCATCAGCTGTCAGATGAGCTGGTTCAAGCACGGGGCAACAAGTAATGCGGGTATCGCCGTTCAAAAAACCGCTCAAGCTGGTGGCGTTCGCCGCGTTGTCCTTGTTGGTAGCCAGTTGCTCCACCACCCCTAACCGTGCGCCGGCCAAGAAGGCGGGCGGTGCGGTGGTACGTGCCCAGCCGGGCCTGGACATCAACCGCGCGCACAAAGACGGCGCGCCGTGGTGGGATGTGGATGTGTCGAAAATCCCGGACGCCACGCCGACCCTGCACACCGGCCCGTACAAGGCCAACCCCTATACCGTGCTGGGCAAGAATTACTTCCCGCTGCAGGAATCCAAGACTTACGTGCAGTCGGGCACCGCGTCCTGGTACGGCACCAAGTTCCATGGCCAGAACACCGCCAACGGCGAAGTGTATGACCTGTATGGCATGAGCGCGGCCCACAAGACCCTGCCGCTGCCCAGCTATGTGCGCGTGACCAACCTGGACAACAATCGCACCGTGATCCTGCGGGTCAATGATCGTGGGCCGTTCTATTCGGACCGGATCATCGACTTGTCCTACGCGGCCGCCAAGAAACTCGGTTATGCCGAAACCGGCACCGCACGGGTCAAGGTCGAAGGCATCGATCCGGCGCAGTATTGGGCCCAGCGTGGCAAACCCGCGCCGTTGATGCTCAACGAACCGCCAACCCCGCAACCGCAAGTGACGGCCTCCACCGGCAAGATCGAGCAATGGACCCCGCCACCTGCGCAGCATGCGCCTGATACCGTGGTGGTACCTCACGCGGCAGCGGGCGCCTCCATGGCCGGTGGGCAATACCTGCAGGTCGGCGCTTTCGCCAACCCGGATGCGGCAGAACTGTTAAGGTCCAAGCTCAGCGGCATGGTCAGCGCGCCGGTCTTCATCAGTTCCATCGTGCGTAACCAGCAAACCTTGCACCGTGTACGCATGGGCCCTATCGGCTCGCCGAGCGAAGTGGCACAAGTGCAGAACAGCGTGCGTCTGGCCAATCTGGGGCAACCCAGCGTGGTCACCGCAGAATAAGCAGTAACGGATTGATGGCTCAGACGCGCATGCGCGCTTGAACCCTGGTTGTTGGCTCGTTGAACAATAAAAACCCAGGGGCAAGGGGTGAGCGGGCAACCGAACACGTGACAGTCTGGAAGCGGGCTGTCTGAATAGTTTTGCCCGCGAGGGCAAGTTTCCATAAGCAATTTCGAGAGACGGATGAACATCACCACCTTAGCCAAACGTACGTGCCTGCTTATCTCGCTGATCATCACCCCAGCCGCCTGGGCGGTTGAAATGGTGCCGGCCTCCCCGCAACTGGCCGCCAAGTCGTGGGTCCTCATGGACGCCGCCAGTGGCAACGTGCTGGTCGAAAACGGCGGTGATGTACGCCTGCCGCCTGCCAGCCTGACCAAGCTGATGACTGCCTACATCGCGACCCTGGAAATCCGTCGCGGCCAGATCGGCGAAAACGACCCGGTTACCGTCAGCGAAAACGCCTGGCGTACCGGTGGTTCGCGGATGTTCATCAAGGTGGGTTCGCAAGTCACCGTGAGCGACCTGCTGCACGGCATCATCATCCAGTCCGGTAACGACGCCAGCGTCGCCCTGGCCGAGCACATCGCCGGCAGCGAAGACGCCTTCGCCGACATGATGAACAAAACCGCCGGTGAGCTGGGCATGACCAACAGCCACTTCATGAACCCGACCGGCCTGCCGAACCCAGAGCACTATTCGTCGGCTCATGACATGGCGATCCTGGCGCGCGCCATCATCCGCGTTGACCCGGTGCACTATGCGATCTACTCCCAGAAGGAATTCTTCTGGAACAACATCAAGCAGCCTAACCGCAACCTGTTGCTGTGGCGTGACAAGACCGTCGATGGCCTGAAGACCGGCCACACCGACGAAGCCGGCTACTGCATGGTGTCGTCCGCCGTACGTGATGGCCAGCGCCTGATCGCCGTGGTATTCGGCACCAACAGCGAGCAGGCCCGTGCGGCCGAGACGCAAAAACTGCTGACTTACGGCTTCCGCTTCTTCGAAACCCAGACCTTCTACCAGAAGGGTGCTGAGCTGGCGACCGCGCCGGTGTGGAAGGGCGCGACGTCGCAAGTCAAGGCCGGCCTGGCCGACGACCTGACCCTGACCATGCCTAAAGGCCAGCTGAAAAAGCTCGCCGCCAGCATGACCCTGAACCCGCAATTGGTTGCGCCAATCGCCAAGGGTGATGTGATCGGCAAGGTCGAAGTCAAGCTGGACGACAAGGTGGTGCACAGCGCCGACCTGATCGCGCTGGACGCTGTCGAGGAAGGTGGTATCTTCCGCCGCGTATGGGATAGCATCCGTCTATTCTTCTACGGCTTGTTCAACTGATTGTGTGCACCTGCAAAGCCCCGCGTTGATCCAACGCGGGGCTTTGCCCGTCGCCACGGCTTAGCGCTTACGAGGCTGTTCTGCCATGACCGATAAAGACGTAGAAGTAAAGGCGCCAAAGATCGAATTTCCTGTGACGGATTATCCCGTCAAGGTGATCAGCGATACCGGTGTCGGCCGCAAGGACAAGATTCTCGAGATCGTCAGGAAGCACGCGACGATCAACGACAACCGCGTGGACGAGCGCCAAAGCTCCACCGGCAAGTACACCACGATCCAGTTGCACATCGTTGCGACCGATCAAGACCAGCTCTACAACATCAACAGCGAACTGCGAGCCACCGGCTTCGTGCATATGGTGCTGTGATGTCGCAAGTCCTGGGCTTTCGCGAGCTCGGCCGGATGGCATACGAGCCGGTCTGGCATGCCATGCAGCGCTTTACCAATGAGCGCGGCACTTCGGCCCCGGATGAAATCTGGCTGGTAGAACACCCGCCGGTATTCACCCAGGGCCAGGCCGGCAAGGCCGAACACTTGCTGCTGCCGGGTGATATTCCGGTGGTGCAGGTCGACCGAGGGGGTCAAGTGACTTACCATGGGCCCGGTCAACTGGTGGCTTACCTGCTGCTGGACGTGCGCAAGCTGGGGTTTGGCGTGCGCGACCTGGTCAGCCGCATGGAGACGTGCCTGATCGAGCTGTTGGCCAGTTACGGCGTGACCGCCGTGGCCAAGCCCGATGCACCGGGTGTATACGTGGATGGCGCGAAAATCGCCTCCCTGGGGCTGCGCATTCGCCACGGTTGTTCCTTTCATGGCCTGGCCTTGAATGTGGACATGGACCTGGCGCCGTTCCGACGGATCAACCCGTGCGGTTACGCCGGGCTTGCGATGACCCAGTTGAGTGACCATGCAACATCCATAGAATTTGCCGAGGTAAGTGCCCGGCTGCGCGCGCAGCTCGTCAAACACCTCGACTATGCAGAGCAGACGACCCTGACGGGCGGAATCGATTGATATGACTACTGATGTTGTGCAAACCATGATCCCGACGCTGGACATCACTGAGCGTCCAGCCCCGGCCCCGCGTGCCAAGGTGGAAGCCGGCGTCAAGCTGCGCGGCGCCGAGAAGGTTGCACGCATCCCGGTCAAGATCATCCCGACCACCGAACTGCCGAAGAAACCTGACTGGATTCGCGTGCGCATCCCGGTTTCGCCGGAAGTCGACCGTATCAAGTCGCTGCTGCGCAAACACAAGTTGCACAGCGTATGCGAAGAAGCCTCCTGCCCGAACCTGGGCGAGTGCTTCTCTGGCGGCACCGCCACGTTCATGATCATGGGTGACATCTGCACCCGTCGCTGCCCGTTCTGCGACGTCGGCCACGGCCGTCCGAAGCCGTTGGACGTCAATGAGCCAGAAAGCCTGGCCATCGCCATCGCCGACCTGAAGCTCAAGTATGTGGTGATCACCTCGGTAGACCGCGACGACCTGCGTGACGGTGGTGCCCAGCACTTTGCCGACTGCATCCGCGAGATCCGCAAGCTGTCGCCGAACGTGATGCTCGAAACCCTGGTGCCGGACTACCGTGGCCGGATGGACGTCGCCCTGGACATCACCGCTGCCGAGCCGCCGGATGTGTTCAACCATAACCTGGAAACCGTGCCGCGCCTGTACAAGGCGGCGCGCCCGGGTTCGGACTACCAGTGGTCGCTGACCCTGCTGCAGAAATTCAAGCAGATGATGCCGCACATCCCGACCAAGTCCGGCTTGATGCTGGGCCTGGGTGAAACCGACGAAGAAGTCATCGAAGTCATGAAGCGCATGCGCGAACACGACATCGACATGCTGACCCTGGGCCAGTACCTGCAACCGTCCCGCAGCCACTTGCCGGTGCAGCGCTTCGTGCACCCGGACACCTTCGCCTGGTTCGCCGAGGAAGGCTACAAGATGGGCTTCAAGAACGTGGCCTCGGGCCCGTTGGTGCGGTCTTCGTACCACGCCGATGAGCAGGCCAAGCTGGTCAAGGCGAGCCTGGTTTCGTAAGCCGCTCCAGAATCAATGTGAAATGCGGGCTTGTGTGGGAGCTGGCTTGCCTGCGATAGCATCACCTCGGTGTCACTGATTCACCGAGGCGCTTGCATCGCAGGCAAGCCAGCTCCCACATTTCGTTCTGCGTCATATAGGGAGAACCATGGATGACCGCCGCCGTACCTGCACTGCGCCCCGAAGGCACCCTCGGCCTGATCGCCCCCGCCGGCCCCGCCGCGCTGGATGTTGAAAAAGCCCGGCAATGGATGCGTGCCCGCGGCTACGACCTGCACATTTTCCCTGGTGTGCACGAGCGCGACGGCTACCTGGCCGGTAGCGATGAAGTGCGCCTGCGCGATTTGCATGCCGCCTTCGCCAACCCCGACATCGATGCCATCCTCTGCCTGCGTGGCGGCTATGGCACGCCCCGTTTGCTCGATGCGCTGGACTTCGACCTGCTGCGCGCCAACCCCAAGCCGTTTGTGGGCTACAGCGATATCACCGCCTTGCACCTGGCCATCAACCGCTATGCCGGCTTCGTGACGTTCCACGGGCCCATGCTCAATGCCGACCTGCTCGGTGGCAAACAGCCGCCCACCGAATCCTCCTTGTTCAGCCTGCTGCGTGGCCAACGGGGCGCCGGCAGTGTGCTGCCGCACCCGATGGCCTACCCGCTGACCACAATCGAGCCGGGTGTGGCTTGTGGGCGCTTGCTGGGCGGTAACTTGTCGATGATCGCCGCGGTCATGGGTACGCCTTACGAAATAGACGCTGATGGCATCATCCTGTTTATCGAAGACGTCAACGAACCGCTCTATCGCATCGACCGCCTGCTGACCCACCTGCGCCTGGCTGGCAAGCTGGCTCAAGTCGCTGGCGTGTTGGTAGGGGATGTGGCCGGTGTGGATAGCGCGGCATTGGCGCGTCTGCTGAAGCAGACCTTTGAGCCGCTGTGCATTCCAGTGCTGGCAGGCTGGCGCAGTGGGCATTGCGACCCGAACCTGACATTGCCGATGGGCGCCTTGGTGCGCCTGGATGCGGGGGAGCAGCGGGTGGTGTTGGAGCAGGATGTAGTGTTCAAGGCCTGATCGTTCCCACGCTCTGCGTGGGAATTCCTCCAGTGACGCTCTGCGTCACCCTCTTCAGCCGCGGACGCGGAGCGTCCAAGGCAGCGCTCCCACGCAGAGCGTGGGAGCGATCACTTCAGCGGTTCTGCAGCGATTCCAGCAATTTCACCGTCGGATACCCATCCGCCGGCCAGCCCAGCGCCTGCTGTGCAGCCCGAATCGCCTTGCGCGTGTTGGCGCCAATAATCCCGTCGGCATTACCCGCGTCATAGCCTTTGGCGCTGAGCGCCGTCTGCAGGTCTATGCGTTGCGAACGGCTCAGTGGCAGCTCATCTTTTGGCCAACTGCCCCGAATCACACCTCCGCCGCCAAATCGCTCCGACAGCAAACCAACCGCCAGTGCATAGGACGACGAATTGTTGTACTTGAGGATCGCGCGGAAGTTATCCAGCACCAGGAACGCCGGGCCACGGTAGCCGGCCGGCAGCAGCAGGGCGGCGGACAGCTGGTCGACATTGGCCGGCAGGCTCACGCCAGGCGGCAATTGGATGCCCAGTTGCAGCCATTGCGCCACGGTCTTGCGCACGCCGCCATCGGCCAGGCTGTAGTCGAAGCCCGACGGCAGCGGCTGCACTTCAACGCCCCATGGCTGGCCTTTCTGCCAGCCGGAGCTTTGCAGGTAATGCGCCGTGGAGGCGAGGGCGTCGGACGGGCTGTTCCAGATATCGCGGCGACCGTCACCGTCAAAGTCCACGGCATGGGTGTTGTAGGTGGTCGGGATGAACTGGGTCTGGCCCATCGCCCCGGCCCAGGAACCTTTCATCTGGTCGGCCTGAATATCGCCATGCTGGATGATCTGCAGCGCTGCCAGCAACTGCGCTTGCGCAAAGGCCGGCCGACGTCCTTCATAGGCCAGGGTGGCCAGGGAGCGGATCACCGAGTTATTGCCCTGGAAAGCGCCGAAGTTGCTCTCCATGCCCCACACCGAGACCAGCGCCTGGCGGTCGACGCCATAGCGTTGCTCGATGCTTTGCAGAATATCGGCGTACTTGACCAGCAGTGCCTGGCCATTGCGCACGCGCACCGGCGACAGTGCTCCGTCGAGGTATTCCCACACTGGGCGGGAAAATTCGGGTTGGCTGCGGTCGGCGCGAATCACCGCCATATCAGGTGTGACGCCGGCAAAAGCGTTATCGAACACGGCTGCAGTGATCCCGGCCTGCAGCGCTTGCGCACGGAAGCCAGCTTGCCATTCGGCAAAGGTCTGGGTCGGCTGGATATCGAGATTGTCCACCGCCAACGGGGCCACCACGGCAGGCGCGATAGCCGGGGCCGTCTGGAGCTTGGGCAGGGGTTGAGCGTCCGCAGCGGTAGGTTTTTCGGCGCAGGCGACGAGCAGAATGAGGCTGGAGGCAGCGATCAATTGGCGCAGGTGCCAATGACGAGAAAGACGAGAGGGCATGCACAGGTCCAGGGGTTACAAATCAGGTACAGACCTTATCATGCCAGAGGGGCGCTTGCCTTCAGGCAGCCAGAAAGTAAGAAGCCTCCCAGCTATTAGACTGGAAGGCTTCGCGGCGGTAGCTGCCTTTGCCCTTGCCGGCGCGTTCCTGACGGCTGCGGAACAGTGGCTGGGCGATGATGGATTTGGCCTTGTTGGGGCCATGCTTGGATGGCTTTTTGCTCATGGTGGATTCTCTCGCTTGGGGTGGAATGCAGCGGTGCAAATCATCTGCCGAAGTGGGCCGGCTGTAAAGCCCGTCGATAGGTGGGAAATGTCGCAGATAAGCAATGGGCACAGTCAATGTGGGAGCTGGCTTGCCTGCGAAGACGGCCTGACAGTCAACACAGTTGGATTGTGTACATATCCATTGCCGCGGCGCGGGGCGGCTAAACCGGCATCCCTGCCGGTTTACCCCCCAAATACCTGTCGAATTCCGGCCAGCGTGGTTTGACGGGGCGCTTGAGATCAAAAGCAGACCAAGAGCGGCTTGCTTCGCATCGTGGTTACCGTTGAGCGCTACAGAGCTGTGTCAGGAGCAAATGGGCCAACTGGCCCATCGCCATCGCAGGCAAGCCAGCTCCCACAGGGTTTTGTGGTGTTGTGCAGAGGGAGATTATTCGGCAGGCAACGCCAGGCGCTGGCCGGCCATCAACAGCGACAGACGGCTCAGGCTCATCCACGGCGAGCCGGCCGCCTGGCCTTTGATCTGTGCATCGATGCGCTGCGCTTCCAGCAACAGTTGCGCCCAGCGTTGCGCCGAGTGCCGTTGCAGGGCTTTGCTCATCAGGGGTTTGCGCTTGTCCCACACCGGTGGCCGGGCCTGGCTGAAGCATTTGTCCAGCGGTGTGCCCTGGCTGTATTGCAGCGCAATGTTCGCCAACACGCGCAGCTCACGGGCCAGGGCCCAGAGAATCACCGGGGGTTCCACCCCTTCGCCGCGCAGGCCTTCAAGCATGCGCAGGGCGTGGGCGGGCTCGCCGTTGAGGATGGCGTCCACCAGGCCGAACACATCAAAGCGCGCGCTATCGGCCACTGCGCCTTGCACGGTTTCGACGGTGATCTGCCCGTCTTCGGCCATCAGCTTGAGCTTTTCGATCTCCTGGGCGGCGGCAAGCAGGTTGCCCTCGACCCGAGCGGCGATCAGCTCCACGGCATCCTGTGTCGCAGCGAGACCTGATTGCGACAGGCGCTGACGAATCCACTGCGGCAACTGGTTGCTGTCCACCGGCCAGATCTGGATGAACTGAGTCTGTGGACCTTCAACCAGAGCCTTGCCCCACTTGGTTTTCTGCGCGCTGCCGTCGAGCTTGGGCAGGCTGACCAGCAACACGGTGTCTTCGGCGGGGCGCGAGCAGTATTCCATCAACGCCGCCGCGCCTTTATCGCCCGGCTTGCCCGAGGGCAGGCGCAGTTCCAGCAGGCGTTTCTCGGCAAACAGCGACATGCTCGCGCCAGCTTGCAGCAGGGTGCCCCAGTCGAAACTGGCGTCGGCGCTGAACACCTGGCGTTCATCGAAGCCTTGCTGGCGTGCGGCGGTGCGGATAGCGTCAGCTGCTTCCTGGCACAGCAGCGGGTCGTCGCCGCTGACGATGTACACAGGCGCAAGGCCACCTTGCAGGTGCTTGGCGAGTTGGGCGGGGGCAAGTTTCATAGGCGGGGCGAACGGGGCGTCAGGGGCGCCCCGTCTGGCTTACTCGACAGGGACTTCAACAGGCGACTGTTTCGGTGTGTTGTCTTCATATTCCTGCGCGGCTTTCAGGGCGTCGGCGTCAGCCTTGGCCTTGTTGTCGGCCACTTGCTGCAGCTCAGCCAGTTTTTCCGGGGTGAGCATTTGCAGGCGAGTCATCATGCGCTGGATCAGCTCACGACGCATTTCCTTGCGCACCTGGATGGTCTCGGAGTCCGAACCCACCAGGTTGTTGCCATCGTGGCTCACCACTTTCTGCACCTGGATCTTGTCACCCATCAACGGCAACTGATCACGGCCTTGTATTTCGAACATCAGCGCTGTGTTCAACTCGACGTCGGACGCACGGCCAGCACTGGCGTAGCTGATATTGCGCTGGGTTTCTCGCTCATCCGTCAGGATCAGTTTGTAGGTTGCGCCGTTGTACACGTGCACACCGCTGTTTTCCAGGGTCTGGCGCAGCTGGGTGACGGTTTCGCCGTAGGCGTTGCGGGCGCTGACGTCGAGTTCCTTGAGCGACAGCTCATTGGTGCCGGTGCCGCGCAGCTGGAAGCCGCAAGCGCTCAACAGCACGGCAAGGCCCATAACCAGCAGATTGCGTTTGATCATTTTGTTGCTCCCCTTGAAACCAGGTGGGCCTTATCGGGCCCTAAAGGTTTAGTTCGGCGCGGGGCCAAGCCCCGCGCCCGATCCGATTTAGCTGGCGACGATATTGACCAGTTTGCCGGGTACCACGATCACCTTGCGGATGGTCAGGCCTTCGGTAAAGCGCAGCACGTTCTCATTGATACGTGCAGCTGCTTCAACCTCTTCACGGCTGGCGCTGGCCGGCATGTCGATCTGGCCACGCAGTTTACCGTTAACCTGGATGACCAGTTGCAGCGTGTCCTGTACCAGGGCGCTGTCATCCTGCACCGGCCAGGCGGCATCGATGACGGCACCGCTGTGGCCCAGACGGCTCCACAGTTCATGGCTGATGTGCGGCGTGATCGGCGCGAGCAACAGGGTAACTGTTTCCAGGCCTTCCTGGATCAGCGCACGGTCTTGTTCGGTCGCCTGCGAGGCTTTTTCCAGCACGTTCATCAGCGTCATCACCTGGGCGATGGCGGTGTTGAATTTGTGGTTCTGCCCAACGTCCTGGCTGGCCTGGCGGATAGCCAGGTGGATGCTGCGGCGAACGGCTTTCTGCTCGTCGTTCAACGCGCCGATATCCAGCTTGCCCGGCAGGCCCTGGCTGACATGAGCGTGGGCCAGGCGCCAGACACGCTTGAGGAAACGGTGCGAGCCTTCGACGCCCGAGTCGGACCATTCGGCGCTCATGTCAGGCGGCGAGGCGAACATCATGAACAGGCGGCAGGTGTCGGCGCCGAACTGATCGATCATCGACTGTGGGTCGACGCCGTTGTTCTTGGACTTGGCCATCTTCTCGGTGCCACCGATTTCCACCGGCAGGCCGTCGGCTTTCAGCTTCGCGCTGATGACCTTGGCCTTGCTGTCACGCTCAAGCTCGACATCCGCCGGGTTGAACCAGGTGTAGGCGCCATTGGCTTCGCGGCGATAGTAAGTGTCGGCGATCACCATGCCCTGGGTCAGCAGGTTCTTGAATGGCTCATCGGAGCTCACCAGGCCTTCGTCACGCATCAGCTTGTGGAAGAAGCGCGCGTACAGCAGGTGGAGGATGGCGTGTTCGATGCCACCGATGTACTGATCCACTGGCAACCAATGGTCGGCTGCGGATTTCTCCACCAGGCCG
The DNA here is from genome assembly GCF_016405475.1 of Pseudomonas sp. MF6767. Taxonomy (NCBI): domain Bacteria; kingdom Pseudomonadati; phylum Pseudomonadota; class Gammaproteobacteria; order Pseudomonadales; family Pseudomonadaceae; genus Pseudomonas; species Pseudomonas sp. MF6767. The sequence goes on from NZ_JAEKCY010000013.1 coordinate 135,046, forward strand.
CCTTCATAGTGCGGCGAGGCATAACGAGCGTAATACCACGAGGACTCGACGAAGGTGTCCATGGTGTCGGTTTCACGCTTGGCCGGCGCGCCGCATTTAGGGCAGCTGCACTCGTAGAACTCGGGCATGCGCGCCAACGGCGAGCCAGCACCATCCGGCACCACGTCTTCTGGCAGCACGACCGGCAGTTGGTCTTCCGGTACCGGCACGTCACCGCAGGCTTGGCAGTGGATGATCGGGATCGGGCAACCCCAGTAGCGCTGGCGGCTGATGCCCCAGTCACGCAGACGGAACTGGGTGCGCGAGGCACCGAGGTTTTTCTTGATCAGGGCTACTTCCATGGCGTCGAACGCGCCCTGGAAGTCCAGGCCGTCGAATTCGCCGGAGTTGATCAGCGTGCCGTGCTCGCCGTAGGCGTCTTGCCACGGAGCGGGGTTGGTATCACCCGAGCTAGTGCGCACGACCGACTTGATAGGCAGGCTGTACTTGGTGGCGAATTCGAAATCGCGCTCGTCGTGGGCCGGCACGGCCATGACGGCGCCATCGCCGTAGTGCATCAATACGTAGTTGGCGACCCAAACCGGCAGTTTCTCGCCGGTCAACGGGTGCTCGACGAACAGGCCGGTCGGCAGGCCTTTTTTCTCCTGGGTGGCGACATCGGCTTCGGCCACGCTGCCGCCTTTGCATTCAGCGATGAACGCCTGCAGCTCAGGGTTGTTCTGTGCGGCCTGGGTGGCCAGCGGGTGTTCGGCGGCCACGGCGACGTAGGTCGCGCCCATCAGGGTGTCGGGGCGGGTGGTGAACACCTTGAGTGCGCCGGCTTCGCCGATGGAGTCGACGTTGTACGGGAACTGCACTTCCATGCCCTTGGATTTGCCGATCCAGTTGCGCTGCATGGTCTTGACCTGTTCAGGCCAGCCCGGCAGATCGTCAAGGCTCGACAACAGTTCATCCGCGTAGGCGGTGATCTTGAAGTAGTACATCGGGATTTCGCGCTTTTCGATCAGCGCGCCGGAACGCCAGCCGCGACCGTCGATGACCTGTTCGTTGGCCAGTACGGTCTGGTCGATCGGGTCCCAGTTCACGGTGCCGCTTTTTTTGTAGATCACACCTTTTTCGAACAGGCGCGTGAACAGCCATTGTTCCCAGCGGTAGTAATCCGGCTTGCAGGTGGTGACCTCGCGGGACCAGTCCACCGCCAGGCCCAGGCTGCGCAACTGGGTCTTCATGTAGGCGATGTTTTCGTAGGTCCACTTGGCGGGCGCCACGTTGTTTTTCATCGCGGCGTTTTCTGCCGGCATGCCGAAGGCGTCCCAACCCATGGGTTGCAGCACGTTCTTGCCGAGCATGCGCTGGTAGCGCGAAATCACGTCGCCGATGGTGTAGTTGCGCACGTGCCCCATGTGTAGCTTGCCGCTGGGGTAAGGGAACATCGATAGGCAGTAGTAAGTCTCCTTGCCTGGCTGTTCACTGACTTCAAAGGACTTTTGCTCGTCCCAGAAGGTTTGGGCGGCATTTTCTATTTCACGGGGCTGATATTGTTCGTGCATGGCTACTTTTGAACTGGATAGGGGTGGCCTAATCCTCTTCGGTGCACTGTCCGGGTTGTTCGACACCAAGAAGCGGCGCGTCCGTGCCCAAACCCTGCGGGAAGTGGAGTTACAGGAAGCGCCGTAGCATACATGACCCCACTCTATCGAGGGAAACCCTGATTGCGCGCCAAGGGCCGTCTGTCGCGGCACCGGGCAGGCGCAGCAACGGGGGCTACGCTGTTTAGTGGGGAGCAAGTATTTCTTCAATGAGGTGAGGGGATGGTTGAATCGCAGCGAACTTTAACGAAACCGCAGTTGTATGAAGGATTGATCGACCGTTTGGGTCGGGCATTGGACGCCGCAAGAACCGCAGGCCGATTGCGTGATGAACGGCCTCTGGAGCTGGAGTTGCGAGGCTTGAGTCAGGCGGAGCTTGAATTGATCAAGAACTATCTGGCGTTGAATCACGACCGCGCCTCCCATGGGCAGGCTTCCCCGCCTGCTCATTCGGCCAAGGTCATCTGGCTCAAAGACCTGGCGACCGGCCGCGGGCCAGAGAACTTCCGCTCCGTGCGGTGCAAGTGAGCCCCGCGTTATCCGTTAGCGTTATCAAAATGTTGTCGGTAAGGATTGTTGCAAAACCCCGATGCATCTAGGCTTCGGGCATCTTTGGAGATGCCCGATGCCTTTTCGTTATTTCATTAAACAACTGTTGTTGCCGCCCGGTATTTTTCTGCTGTTGTTGGCGTGTGCCTGGTGGTTTCGCCGCAGCCGTCCGCGCCTGGCGGGCTTGTGCTTTGCCCTGGGGCTGGGCGGAATGTGGTTGATCAGCCTGCCAGTGATGGTGCAATGGGGCGCCCGTGCCCTGGAGACAGAGCCGCCTTTGGCCCGGGAAGACTGGGCCACCCTGGCCCAGCGTGCCGATGCGATTGTGGTGCTGGGCTCGGGGCGCGAGCGTGGAGATATTGCGTGGGGCAGCGACCAGCCCACCGGTATTGGCCTGGAACGTGAGCGTTTTGCCGCGCGGCTGGCCAAGGCATCCGGTTTGCCAGTGCTGACCAGCGGCGGCTTGCACTACGGCACGCCGCCCAGTGAGGCCGAGCTGATGGCCGTGTCGATGCAGGATGACTTCGGTGTCACCGTGCGCTGGAAAGAAGAGCGCAGCCGTACTACCTGGGAAAACGCCCAGATGAGCGCCGAGATTTTGTTGCCGCAAGGCATCAAGCGTGTAGTGGTAGTGACCCAGGCCTGGCACATGCCGCGTTCGGTGTGGAGTTTTGAAAAGGCCGGCTTCACCGTGGTGCCGGGGCCGGTGGGCTTTTTGGGTGTCGACCATGGCCGACCGCTGGGTGGCTGGATGCCGGAGGTCAAGGCGGTGTGGCAAAGCGGGCAGTTGATCAATGAAGTGGTGGGGCAGGTGGGGTATCGATTGTTCTACCGATAGGTGCAACACAGGAGATCAGATGTAGGAGCTGGCTTGCCTGCGATGGCGGTGGGTCAGTGAGCACTCAGGGCACTGATACACCGCCATCGCAGCCAGCTCCCACAGGTCAGACCGTTTTGGCCATCCGAGCCGCCAACAGCGCCCAGCCAAAGAGCAGCACACACACAATGATCAACGGCCACGAACGCCATTGCAGGTACGGCGTGAGGTTATGCATCGGCACCACCTCCCCATAGAGAATGCCACGCTCGAACTGCGGGATCTGCGCGGTGATCTGCCCAAACGGGTTGATCAGCCCGGTCACGCCGTTGTTGGTGGCGCGGATCATCCAGCGGCCAGCCTCCAGCGCACGCATTTGCGCCATTTGCAGGTGCTGCAGCGGGCCGATGGAGCGGCCGAACCAGGTGTCGTTGCTGATAGTCAGCAGCAGGTCGCTCTGGGCCGACAGGCCGGCGGCGAATTCGGGGTACACCACTTCATAGCAAATGAACGGCGCAATCTGATAACCCTTGGCCTGCAGCATGGCCTGGTCAGAAGGGCCGCGGGCGAAGTCCGACATGGGCAGGTCGAAGAAGGCAATCAGCCCGCGCAGCATGTCCTGCAGCGGAACGTACTCGCCAAACGGCACCAGTTTTTGCTTGAGGTAGGTGCCGTCGCCTTCGCCGACCACGGTGATGCCGTTGAAGTAGCGCTTCTGGTGGTGCACTTCCTGGCGAATCGGTACCCCAGTGATCAACGCGCTGTCCCGGTCGGCGGCAAACTTGCCCATCATGCCCAGGTAGCCCTCCACGGATTCCTTGAGCACCGGCACGGCAGTTTCCGGCCAGACCAGCAGGTCGACGCGCTTGGAACTCAGGCTCATGTCGCGGTACAGCGCCAACTGTGCATTGAGCTGGTCCGGGTCCCACTTCATGCTTTGCTCGACGTTGCCCTGAATCGCAGCCACGCTCAGGGGCGCGCCAGACGGCGATGTCCAGGCGTGGTGCTTGAGTGCCAGGCCAGTCGCCCAGGGCGCAACCAGCAATAACAGGCCCGCGCCGATGAAGGCATTGCGCTTGCTGGCCAGCAGGCGCGGCAGGTTGCACAGCAATGCGGCAGTGAGCGCGAGGGCGAAGGAAATCAGCCACATCCCACCCAATGGCGCGAGGCCGGTCAACGGCCCATCGAGTTGACTGTAACCGGAGTACAACCACGGGAAACCGGTAAGGAACCAGCCACGAAAGGCTTCCTGGCCGACCCACAACGCGGCGAACGTCAATGCATCCGCCAGTGGTGCTTCGTTACGGCGCAACCAGCGCGCCCATAGCCAGGCGGGCAGGGCAAAGAACCAGGCGATGGCGGCGGTGAACAGCAGCATCAGGAACCCCGCCAGCAGCACCGAAGCGCCGCCGAAGTGGTGGATGCTGTAGTAGATCCAACTGGTGCCGGCACCAAACAGGCCGAAGCCGAAACACCAGCCACGGCCCAGGGCCTGGCGGGGTGTCAGATCCCGCAGGCCGATATAGAACAGGCCGACCGCTACCAGCGCCAACGGCCAGATATCGAACGGCGCCAGCGCCAGGGTTGTGATGGCGCCGGCCACCACGGCCAGCAAGTTACCGGGCCAGCCGGGTGAGGTGAGACGGCGCATGTCAGTCCTTAGCGGGCGATGGGTGTCAAACGGATCAGATGGATACGACGGCTATCAGCATTGAGGATGCGGAAGCGATAGGCGCCGATCTCGGTGGTTTCATTACGCTTGGGCAGGTGCCCGAACGCACTCATCACCAGGCCGCCGACGGTGTCGAACTCATCGTCCGAAAACTCGCTGTCGAAGAACTCGTTGAAGTTTTCGATGGGCGTCAGTGCCTTGATCAGGAAGTCACCGCTGGGCAGCGGCTTGATGTAGCTGTCTTCTTCGACGTCGTGCTCGTCTTCGATGTCGCCGACGATCTGCTCCAGCACGTCCTCGATGGTGACCAGGCCGGCCACGCCGCCGTATTCGTCAATCACAATGGCCATGTGATTGTGGTTGGCGCGGAACTCGCGCAGCAGCACATTCAGGCGCTTGGACTCGGGCACGAAGGTGGCCGGGCGCAGCAGGTCCTTGATGTTGAAGCTGTCGCCATTCTCCTTGAGGATCAACGGCAGCAGGTCCTTGGCCAGCAGGACACCCATGACGTCGTCATGGCTTTCACCGATCACCGGGTAGCGCGAATGCGCCGAGTCGATCACGGCCGGGAGGAATTCCCGTGGGGTCTGGGTCGCCTTGATGCTGATCATCTGCGAGCGCGGGACCATGATGTCACGTACTTGCAGGTCAGCCACCTGGATGGCGCCCTCGACGATGGCCAGCGCTTCGCTGTCCAGCAACTTGTTCTGGTGTGCATCGCGCAGCAGCTCCAAGAGCTCCTGGCGGTTTTTCGGCTCGTGGGCAAAAGCCTGGGTCAGTTTACCCAGCCATGACTTCTGCCCGTTGCTCGATCGGTCTTCGCTCATAGCGATTACTCTAAATCCTTTGATATGACAGTTGAGTGTTGATCAGCTTTCGTCGTCTGCATATGGGTCGCGGTGACCCAGTTCTGCAAGCAACGTTCGTTCCAGTGCTTCCATTTCCTCGGCTTCGTCATCGTCTATATGGTCGTAACCCAAGAGATGCAAGCAGCCGTGGATGACTAGATGGGCCCAATGGGCCTCAAGTTCCTTGCCTTGTTCCGCCGCTTCTCGCTCGACCACCGCGACGCAGATCACCAGGTCGCCCAACAGCGGGATATCCAGCAATTCGTCGGGCACGTCGGCGGGGAAGGACAGCACGTTGGTCGCGTAGTCTTTCTGGCGCCAGGTGTGGTTCAGCTCACGGCCTTCGGCCTCGTCCACCAGACGAATGGTCAGCTCCGAGTCAGCGGTGCGCTGGCGCAAAGCCAGTTCACACCATTGGCGGAACTGGGCTTCGCTGGGGGCGGGCGCGTCGGTGGCCAGCTGCAGGTCTAGCTCAAGCATCGTGGCGAGCGTCCTTGGCGGGCGCGTCGTCGCGGTGTTCGAAACGCTCATAAGCTTCGACAATGCGCTGCACCAGCGGGTGGCGCACCACGTCCTTGGGCATGAAGTGCGTGAAGCTGATACCCGGCACGTCCTTGAGCACCTCGATCACCTGGCCCAGGCCCGACTTGGTGCCCTTGGGCAGGTCGACCTGGGTGATGTCGCCCGTGATCACGGCAGTGGAGCCGAAACCGATACGGGTGAGGAACATCTTCATCTGCTCGACGGTGGTGTTCTGGCTTTCGTCGAGAATGATGAAGCTGTTGTTGAGCGTACGGCCACGCATGTAGGCCAGCGGGGCGATCTCGATCACCTGGCGCTCGATCAGCTTGGCCACGTATTCAAAACCGAGCATCTCGTACAGCGCATCGTAGAGCGGGCGCAGGTACGGGTCGATCTTCTGGGCCAGGTCGCCGGGCAGGAAACCGAGCTTTTCGCCGGCCTCGACCGCTGGGCGCACCAGCAGGATGCGCCGCACTTGCTCGCGCTCCAGGGCGTCGACGGCGCAGGCCACCGCGAGGTAGGTCTTGCCGGTACCGGCCGGGCCGATGCCGAAGTTGATGTCGTTGCCCAGGATTTCCTTGACGTACTTCTGCTGATTCAAGCCGCGTGGGCGAATCATGCCTTTTTTGGTACGCAAGGCTACGCTGGCTTCGGCCACCGGGTTATTGGCCAGGTCTTCCACAGCCGACTCCTGCAGGTACAGGTGCACGGTCTCCGGCGACAGCTCGCTACCCTTGGTTTCGCGGTAGAGACGGCGCAGCAGGTTTTCTGCAGACGTGGTGTGTTGGGGTTCACCAATGAGCTCGAACTGATTGCCGCGGTTGCGGATCTCGATGCTCAGGCGTTGTTCGATCAGGCGCAGGTGCTCGTCGAACTGTCCGCACAGGTTGGCGAAACGGCGAGCCTCAAAAGGCTCGAGGATAAAACGATGGGGTTCTGCTATGGGTGCGTTCAAGGTTGCTTTTAGCCGCCCTTTGGCTGATGAGGTGAGAGAGAGAATAACGCCAGGCGCTGGTGTGCGAAAGCACTTAAATAGCCTGGCCCCACTCTCGATAACCCTGAAGAACCTCTGTGGGAGCTGGCTTGCCTGCGATAGCGGTGGGTCAGTTGGCACATTGGGCACTGATACATCGCTATCGCAGGCAAGCCAGCTCCCACATTTTGATCTTCATCCGGTCAGCGAGATCAGTTGATCAACGAGCCGCGCAACGAGTGTGGCTGCGCCGCATCAATGTGCACATCGGCAAACTGGCCGATCAGCGTGGGATTGTCGCAGCGGAAGTTGACGATTCGGTTGTTCTCGGTACGACCCTGCAATTCACCCGGGTCTTTCTTCGAATAATCGGTCACCAGAATGCGCTGGATCGAACCGACCATTTGTCGGCTGATTTCGAAGCCCTGCTGATTGAGGCGATGTTGCAGCGCGTTCAAACGCTCTTTTTTCAACGCCTCCGGGGTTTCATCCAGCAGGTCGGCAGCCGGGGTGCCAGGGCGCTGGCTGTAGACGAACGAGTAGGAGAAGTCGAAACCCACGTCTTCGATCAGCTTCATGGTCTGCTGGAAGTCTTTCTCGGTTTCGCCCGGGAAGCCGACGATAAAGTCCGAACTGATGCAGATGCCCGGCACGGCAGCGCGCAGTTTGCGCAGTTTGGATTTGTATTCCAGCGCGGTGTGGTTGCGCTTCATCGCCGACAAAATGCGGTCCGAACCCGATTGCACCGGCAAGTGCAGGTGCTTGACCAGCTCTGGTACTTCGGCGTGGGCCTGGATCAGGCTGTCGGAAAACTCCAGCGGGTGCGAGGTGGTGTAGCGGATGCGCTCGATGCCATCGACGGCGGCGACCACGCGGATCAATTCCGCCAGGTCGGCCAGGCGGCCGTCATCGGTCTGGCCACGGTAGCCGTTGACGTTCTGGCCCAGCAGGGTCACTTCGCGCACGCCGTTTTCAGCCAGGTGGATGATTTCCGCCAGCACATCGTCAAACGGCCGGCTGACTTCTTCGCCACGGGTGTAAGGCACCACGCAGAAGGTGCAGTACTTGCTGCAGCCTTCCATCACCGACACATAGGCGCTCGGCCCATCGATGCGCGGTTCGGGCAGATGGTCGAATTTTTCGATTTCGGGGAACGACACGTCAACCTGCGGCAGCTTGGTGATACGTGCGGCGTCGATCATCTCTGGCAGACGGTGCAGGGTTTGCGGGCCGAACACCACATCGACATAGGGCGCGCGGTCGCGGATCGCAGCGCCTTCCTGGCTGGCCACGCACCCGCCGACGGCGATCACCATGTCCGGGTTGGCCAGTTTCAATTCGCGCCAGCGGCCCAGCTGCGAATACACACGGTCCTGGGCCCGCTCGCGGATCGAGCAGGTATTGAGCAAAATCACGTCGGCATCTTCGGCGCGGGCAGTGACTTCCAGGGCCTGGTGTTCGCCCAGCAAGTCGACCATGCGCGAGCTGTCGTACTCGTTCATCTGGCAACCGTGGGTTTCGATGTAAAGCTTCTCGGCCATGGGAATCGTCAACTGGTGGTAAAGAACCGCGCATTATAGGGGGCATGCCCATTGGTTCCTAGCGCTGTGCATCGGGTGCCATGCTATAGTTCGCGCCCTCTTTTATATCCCCATGTGTTGTTCGCCCACCATGACCAAACGTGAAGCTCCAATCTATAAGGTGATTTTCCTCAACCAGGGCCAGGTGTTCGAAATGTACGCCAAGCAGATCTATCAAAGTGATCTGTGGGGCTTCCTGGAGGTGGAAGAGTTCGTCTTTGGCGAGCGCACCCAGTTGGTGGTCGATCCGGGCGAAGAAAAGCTCAAGGCCCAGTTCGAAGGGGTAGTGCGCAGCTTTGTGCCCATGCATTCGATTGTGCGCATCGATGAAGTCGAGCGCTTGGGGACGCCGAAGATCAGTGAAGCTCGGGGCATGAGCAATGTGATGCCGTTTCCGATGCCGATGCCTGAGAAGTAGGGCTTTAGACCGAGGGGGGGTCTATCGCAGGCAAGCCAGCTCCCACACTCGACCGCGTTTCAATGCTGGAATGCAGTCACTGTGGGAGCTGGCTTGCCTGCGATAGCGATGTAAGGTCTACAAAAAATCAGGGAAGGGGTGAGAACGGCGAACGCCCATCAGCACTCTGCAATTCCTGCAGGTAGTTGCGGAAAATCTGCCCCAGCACCTGGGTTGCCACTTCCAGTTCATCGCGCTGCATGTGCTCGGCGACTTCGTCGGCAGTGTCCAGTGCGTCTTCGGCGCCGTTGACCGCGGCCATTTTCAGCACGATGTACGCCTGGACGTTGTTGGCCGGCACGCCTTCGCCTTTGAAGAACATGTTGCCCAACTGGTATTGCGCCTGGGCGTGGCCCTGCAACGAGGCTTTCTCGAAGTAGCTCAACGCTTTGTTGAGGTCAACGGCCGGGTTCTTGCTGTCGTGGTAGTACTCGCCCAACTCGTATTGTGCTTGCGCATCCCCTTCCTCGGCCTGTTTCTGGCACGCGCTCAGGGCTTCGGCCTGGCTCTCTGGCTGGGTATTGAGGGTGCAACGACCCATCGCTGGGATTAACAACGAGTTGCCGCCGGCCTGGGCATGTGCCAGTAGCGGTTGAAGGAGCAACAGGCAGCCCAGAACCAGGGTGCGGCCGGTGCGTTTCATGGGAATCGACTTACCTCTGACGGGGCGCGCGGACCCTCGAGGGAGTCCAATAAGCGCGCATTATGAAATAAGCAGGCCTCTGCTTACAAAGTCTTTACTCGTTTTTCTGCTGCTTGGGCAAGTTATCTGCCGGATTGCAGGGCAATTCTCGAAAAAACCAGGAATTCTCTGTAAGCAAAGTAGCAAATCTGACGCTGCCAGGGGCAACGCCAGAGGTTGCCGTCACTTATTTCAGGGCCGCGAACGCGCGCTCGGCAGCATCCAGCGTCAATTTCAGTTCGGCTTCGCCATGGGCGATCGAAGTGAAGCCGGCTTCAAAGGCGCTCGGTGCCAGGTATACGCCGCCTTCGAGCATCAGGTGGAAGAAGCGCTTGAACAGCTCGGCATCGCTGCCCATCACGTCATCGAAGGTGACGATATCGTCGGCGCCGCTGAAGTACAGGCCGAACATGCCACCGGCCTGGGTGGTCACAAACGGGATGCCGGCGGCGTCGGCGCGTTGTTGCAGACCGTCGAGCAGGCGCGTGGTGTAGTCGGTCAGCTCGGCGTGGAAGCCCGGGCGGCTGATCAGGCGCAGGGTGGTCAGGCCGGCGGCCATGGCCAGCGGGTTACCCGACAAGGTGCCTGCCTGGTATACCGGGCCGAGCGGGGCGATGTGTTGCATGATCTCGCGCTTGCCGCCGAAGCAGCCTACCGGCATGCCGCCGCCGATGATCTTGCCGAAGGTGCTCAGGTCTGGCGTGACGCCGTAGTAAGCCTGGGCGCCACCGAGGGCGACCCGGAAACCGGTCATCACTTCGTCAAAAATCAGCACCACGCCATGCTTGTCGCACTGCTCGCGCAGGCCCTCAAGGAAACCCGGGGCCGGTGGAACGCAGTTCATGTTGCCGGCGACTGGCTCGACGATGATGCAGGCAACGTCCTGGCCGACTTCGCTGAGCATCTGCTCGACGGCCGCGATGTCGTTGAACGGCAAGGTCAGGGTGTGCTTGGCGAACGCCGCAGGTACGCCAGCGGAATTGGGAACGCCCTGGGTCAGCGCGCCGGAGCCGGCTTTCACCAGCAGGCTGTCGGAGTGGCCGTGGTAGCAGCCTTCGAATTTGATGATGTTGTCGCGGCCGGTGAAACCACGGGCCAGGCGGATCGCGCTCATGGTGGCTTCGGTGCCGGAGCTGACCATGCGCACCATTTCCATCGACGGCACGATCGAGCAGACCAGGTCGGCCATCTCGGTTTCCATCGCGGTCGGGGCGCCGTAGGACAAGCCGTGCTGCAGTTGCTGGCGCACCGCGTCCAGCACGTCCGGATGGCTGTGGCCGAGGATCATCGGGCCCCAGGAGCCGACATAGTCGACATAGCGCTTGTCGTCTTCATCGGTGACGTAGGCGCCTTCGGCATGCTTGAAGAACAACGGCGTGCCGCCCACGCTCTTGAACGCACGCACGGGGGAGTTCACACCGCCGGGGATGTGTTTCTGGGCGTTGGCAAACAGGGTTTCGGAACGGGACATGATCGGGCTCTCTAAACTGAAGATTTAAGAAGATGGTTGAACGCACGGGCGCGGCGAGTGACTTCCTGGGTGCTGTCGGCACCGAACAGGCCATGGACCACGGCGAGCAGGTCGGCCCCGTGGGCCACCAGCGGCTCGGCGTTTTCCAGGGTGACGCCGCCGATCACGCAGATCGGCAGGTGCAGGCGCTTGCGGGCCTGGGTCAGCATGTCAACGGTGGCGGCAGGTGCGCCGGGTTTGGTCGTGGAATTGAAGAAGCGGCCGAAGGCGACGTAGCTGGCGCCTTCTTTGGCGGCCTGTTCGGCCAGTTCGATCTGGCTGTGACAGGTGGCGCCGATGATCGCCTTGGCGCCGAGCAATGCCCGGGCCGAGGTCAGCGGGCCGTCGGTCTGGCCCAGATGTACGCCGACGCCCAGTCGCGCGGCCAGTTCGGCATCGTCGTTGATGATCAATTGGGTCTTGTAGCGTGAGCACAGTTCGTACAGCTTTTCGGCTTCACGCAGGCGCCGTGCCTCGTCGCTGCTTTTGTCGCGGTACTGCAACAGGGTGACGCCACCGTCCAGCGCCGCCTCGACGTAGGCGAGGAATTTGCCGGCCAACAGCTGGCTGTCGGTAATGGCGTAAAGGCCGCGTAGTTTCATCGGGCAAACCCCTTGCTGACGAGCGATAAGTTACGAGCAGAAATCCAGCGGCAATCGACGCGGCACGAACTGGCCCTGGCCGAGTTGTTCGGCATCACGCAGGGTACGCCACGTGTAGTTGAGAGCCGTTTGCACGGCGCTGGCCAAACCTTCGCCTTGGGCAATGCGCCCGGCCAGCGCACTGGCCAAGGTGCAACCCGAGCCGTGATAACTGCCGGGCAAGCGCTGGCAGGTAAAGGTCTGGCGCGTGCCGTCGCGGCTGTACAGGCGATTGTGCACTTCGTGCTCATCGCCATGGCCGCCGGTGATGAGCAGGTGCTTGATGTACGGCAGCAGCTTCTCGGCGCAGTCGTCGGCGCTGCCGTCGGGCAGTTCCGCGAGGATGCGCGCTTCTGGCAGGTTGGGGGTGGCGATCAATGACAGGGGCAGCAGCCGCTCGCGCATCGCATAACCGACCTCGTCCTTGCCCAGGCTACCGCCGCCGCCGGCGCGCAGCACCGGGTCGCAGACCACCGGCAAATGCGGGTGCGCCTGCAGCAGTTCGACCACGGTGTCGACCATCGCAGTGGAGCCGAGCATGCCCAGCTTGACCGACGCGACTTCAGAGTCGCCGAGCACGGCATTGGCCTGGGCCAGTACCCACTCACGGTCAAGCACGCGGAAATCACTGACATTGACGGTGTTCTGCACGGTCAGCGCGGTGACGGCCGGGGCCGCGTGGCAACCCTGGGCGAGCAGGGCTTCGATATCTGCCTGCAGGCCGGCGCCACCACTGGGGTCGTGGCCGGAGAGACAGAGGACAACGGGGCGAGAACTGTAGATATTCATGGTGCGCGAGCTTACCACCAAACGCTTTTTGCGTGGCTGCCTGGCGATGGCAGAAGTTTGCTGTTGCAGCGTCGCTTTGCGTGGCCGAACGCTGCAACGCAGCGGTCTGAAAGCATTGCGCTAGAGCTGTTCTAAAAAAACAGTTCCTGCAGTGGCTAATGGCTTTTACTGGCTATGCTAAAGTGCATCCCAATAACTTACTGTATCGCCGGTGTACGTCTTCTCAAAAGGAATGGGGGGCTTTTGACACAACCGGACCAGGCTACGCTGGGGCTCTATGCGCTATTTGCTGATGTTTATATTGTGCGGGCTACCGATGCTCGCCGGCGCTGTCGAGTTCAACCAGGACACGCGCAGCCTCCCGTTGGGCCGGGTCATGCAAGTGCTCGAAGACCCAACCGATGCCCTCACCATCGCCGATGTCAGTTCCCCCGCCTATGCCGCCCAATTCAAGACCCACGACAAAGACACGCTCAATGCCGGCTATTCACGCTCGGTGTTCTGGCTGAAGGTCAACCTGCACTACACCGCCAAAGATCCCCGCGCACCACGCACCTGGTTTCTGGAACTGGCCTACCCGCCGCTCAATCGCCTGGACCTCTACCAGAACGACGGCACCGGCCACTACCGCCTCACCGCCCGCACCGGCAGCGCATTGCCGTTTTCCAGCCGTGAGGTGAGCCAGAGCAACTACCTGTTCAAGCTCAGCTTCTTGCCCGACCAGCAACAAACCGTCTACCTGCGCTTGCAAAGCCAAGGCTCGATCCAGGCACCGCTGACGTTGTGGGCGGGCACCGCCTACATGGAAGAGCAACCGTTGCGTTTGTACGTGCTCGGCGCCATCTACGGTGTGTTGCTGGGCATGCTGATCTACAACCTGTTCATCTACCTGAGCGTACGCGACACCAGCTACCTCTATTACATCTTCTATATCGCTTCGTTCGGCTTGTATCAGCTGTCGGTCAATGGCGTTGCGGTGGAGTACTTCTGGCCGAACAACCCCTGGTGGGCGAATGCGGCGGTTCCCTTCCTGATCGGCTCGGCGGCTTTGTTCGGCAGCCTGTTCGCGCGCAGTTTCCTGCACACCGCGCAGCACAGCCGCTGGCTCAACCGCATCCTGCTGGCGCTGGCGGCCTGTGGCGGGTTGGTGATGGCACTGGCGCTGTTGACCAGTTACGCCGTGGCCCTGCGCCTGGCCACTGCGCTGGCGCTGGTGTTTACCGTGACCATCTTCGTGGCGGCCATCAAGGCCTGGTATTGCGGGCAGCGCATGGCGCGTTATTTCATCATCGCCTGGTCGGCCTTCCTGCTCGGCGGGGTGATCAATACCCTGATGGTGCTGGGTTATCTGCCTAACGTGTTCCTGACCATGTATGCCAGCCAGCTCGGCTCAGCCATTGAAGTGGCGCTGTTGTCCCTGGCCCTGGCCGACCGCATCAACGGCATGCGCGAACAGCAGGCGCAGATTCTCCTCGATGCCAGCCAGAAGCTGGAAGCGCTCAACCAGCAACTGGCCCGCAGCAATCGCCTCAAAGACGAATTTCTCGCCACCCTGACCCACGAATTGCGCACGCCGATGAACGGTGTGATCGGCTCTTTGGAACTGATGCAAACCGTGCCTTTGGACGATGACCTGACGCAGTACCAGCAAACCGCCGCCGGCTCGGCGCGGGACATGATGCGCATGGTCAACGGCATCCTCACCCTCACCGAGTTGCAGGCCGGTCGCCTGGTGGCCCAGCCGCAAGTGTTCAGCCTGCGTGGCGAGCTCGATACCTTGCGCCAGCAGTTCACCGGCAGCGCCCAGGCCAAGGGCCTGGCGTTCTCCATTGACGTCGCGGATGAGCTGCCAGACCGGCTCATCGGCGATGCCCAAAAGTTGCGTCAGTGCCTGGATTGCCTGCTCGACAATGCGTTCAAATTCACCCACGTCGGCGCGGTTCGTTTGCGTGTGGTGGGCGTGCCGCAAGGGGATGGGGCCTTGCACTTGAGCTTTATCGTCACCGACACCGGTATCGGCTTTGCCTTTCTCGATGAGGCCACGTTGTATCAGCGTTTCTTTCAGTTGGACGGCTCGATGACGCGTGAATACGGCGGCCTGGGCATTGGCCTGGCGATTTGCCGGCAGTTGATCGAACTGCTGGGCGGGCGCCTGACCCATCATTCGGAGCCCCGTAAAGGCAGCCGCTTCCAGTTGGAAATGGACGTCAGCGCGGTGCCGCAGCAGGTGACGCCGGCCGCGCAGGCTTTGCCTGCACAGCGTGCGCCTCAGGAATGCACGGTGCTGTTGGTGGACGACAACAGCGTGGGCCAGTTGGCGGTGCGTGGCATGTTGCTCAAGCTCGGTTACCGGGTCAAAACCGTAGACAGCGGCCCGGCGGCGCTCGCTGCATTGCAGGGGCACAGCTTCGACGCCGTGCTGCTGGATGTGCCAGAGGGTGGCTTTTCGTTGTGCTGCCAGATTCGTGCATTGCCCGGCTGTGGTGAATTGCCGGTGATCGCCCTGAGTGCTTCGCCCAATGGGCCGGAGCGTGAGCGCTGCCATGGCATTGGCATGACGGACCGACTGGCCAAACCGGTGCGTTTCGACGCCTTGCAGGCGGCGCTTGAGCGCAGCGTGCTGTGTGCGGATGAGGGTGAAAGCGCCGAGCATTCGGCACGTATGCCACTTTTTTAAGCGCGGTGGCGATGCTTAACTGAAAAAACCGGCCTCAATCGATCCGTGTTTTTTGTAGAAGCGAGCTTGCTCGCGAAGAACGTCAACGATAACGCGCCCCGCCTGGGTTAGCGCGTTGCTCTCAGGTTTTTCGCGAGCAAGCTCGCTCCTACAGGCAGCCTGAGATCGATGCGGCCTTTTTCCAGGAGGCCCGTCATGAACCTGCATCAGTTTGCCGAAACCCACGACGTCACCAACCAGCCACCGTCCCTGGACGGCACTAACCTGTATCGCATCGACTTGCCTTTGCAGGAATGGTCACGCCGCTTCGGCGCCGGTTGGGCCCAAGCGCGCATTGATGCATACGGTGCGCTGGCCGGTGGGCCGTTGATGGCAGCCGGGTTCCTGGCCAACCAGAATAAACCGGTGTTCAGCAGCCATGACCGTTATGGTCATCGTATCGACCTGGTGGAGTTTCACCCGGCTTATCACGAGTTGATGCGCACCGCCGTCGAGCATGGCCTGCCGTCGTTGCCGTGGGCCCACCCGCAGCCTGGCGCCCATGTGGCGCGTGCGGCGATGACCTACCTGCATAGCCAGGCCGAAGCCGGCAGCGGCTGCCCGCTGACCATGACCTTCGCCTGCGTCCCGGCCCTGCGCCTGCAACCGGAGCTGGCGGACCTCTGGCTGCCTAAAGTACTCAATACCCACTACGACCCACGCAATGTCGGCATCGCCCACAAGGCCGGCGCCACTATCGGGATGGCCATGACCGAGAAGCAGGGCGGCACCGACGTACGCGCCAACACCACTCGCGCTTACCCCGTAGGCGCGGGTGGCCCCGGCCAAGCCTACGAACTGGTGGGGCATAAGTGGTTCTGCTCGGCACCGATGTGCGATGGCTTCCTGACCCTGGCCCAGACCGACAAGGGCCTGACCTGTTTCCTGCTGCCCCGGCACCGACCGGACGACACGCGCAACGAGTTCTACATCCAGCGCTTGAAGAACAAACTCGGCAACTGCTCCAACGCGTCCAGCGAAGTGGAGTTTCGCGGCGCCCTGGCCTGGATGGTCGGTGAAGAAGGCCGCGGCGTTCCAACCATTATCGAAATGGTTGCCATGACACGCTTCGATTGCATGGTCGGCTCCAGCGCCTTGATGCGCCAGGCGCTGACCCAGGCCAGCCATCACTGCGCCCATCGCCAGGTGGGTGGCCGCGTGCTCAGCGAGCAGCCGCTGATGCAGAACGTGCTGGCCGACCTGGCCCTGGAAAGCGAAGCGGCCCTGGCCTTGAGCCTGCGCATGGGGCGCGCCCTGGATCATCTTGATGATACACATGAAGCCAAGTTCGCCCGGCTGGTCACGGCGGTGGGCAAGTATTGGATCTGCAAGCGAGCGCCGGCGATGATCAACGAAGCCGCCGAATGCATGGGCGGCGCCGGGTACGTGGAAGACAGCATCCTGCCGCGTCTTTACCGTGAGGCACCGGTTAACTCCACGTGGGAAGGCTCTGGCAATGTGCAATGCCTGGACGTGCTGCGTGCGTTGTCCAAAGAGCCGGGTGTGCTGGAGGTGTTGTTTGTGGAGCTGGGGGATGGCCATGGCGACAAACAGCTGGCGCGGCATATCGAGCAGTTGAAGGCGGCGTTCATGGACACCCAGGATATCCAGTATCGGGCACGGCAACTGACCGAGGACATTGCCCTGGCGTTGCAGGCCAAGTTGCTGTTGGAGGCGGGTAATGCGGCGGTGAGCGACGGGTTTATCGCCAGTCGGTTGGGTGAGTCGTCGGGGCGGGTATATGGCACCTTGCCGCGTGGGGTGGATGTGCAAGCTATTGTCGCCCGCTCAACCCCACAATCCCTCTGAATAAACACAGTCAAATGTGGGAGCTGGCTTGCCTGCGATAGCGGTGGTCCAGCCAGCAATTATGTGGCTGATAGACCGCTATCGCAGGCAAGCCAGCTCCCACCTATCAAAGCATTCCACTTCCGGTGTTTCGGTGAGGCCTGGATACAGGCAAGATAAAGGCCTGCAAGTCAGAACACAGGATGCTTACCGTGACCGAAGCTTTTGTTGTCGTTAAAACCGCCGAAGAAGCCGTGGACCGGCTGGCGGCGCTGCATGAGCGTGCGACTGGCGCGCTCAACCAAGCGCTCAAGCAATACCTCAAGGACCGCGTCGAACCCGACGCCGCTCAACGCGCACTGTTTCGCTACCCGGAACTGCGCCTGACCTACCACTGCCACGGCGAAGTCCCACAGACCACTCGGGCGTATGCCAAGGTGCAACTGCCGGGTACCTACAGCGTCACCGTGACCCACCCGGCCGCGTTCCGTAAGTACCTGCTGGAGCAACTGGTGCCGCTGATGCACGACTTCACCGTGACCGTGGAAGTGGGCGTCAGCCAGCAGAACATCCCGTACCCCTATGTGGTGGAGCAGGGTGATGAACTGGCCGGCTCCGGCGTCACCGCCGCGACCCTGGCTCGTGTATTCCCCAGTACCGACCTGTCCGCCGCCACCGACGGCATTGCCGATGGCCTGTACGACTGGGAAAACACCGACCCGCTGCCCCTGGCCCTGTTTGATGCCGCCCGCGTGGACTTTTCCCTGCGTCGCCTTGTGCATTACACCGGCAGCGACTGGCGCCATGTGCAGCCGTGGATCTTGCTGACCAACTACCACCGCTACGTGGACCAGTTCATCCTGCATGGCCTGGAGCAACTGCGCAGCGACCCGCGGTTTATCCGTATGGTGCTGCCCGGCAACGTGGTGATCGACAAGAGCATGGACCACGGCGAAGCCTCGGCCATTGCCGCCGGCGTGGTCTGGCACCGCTACCAGATGCCGGCGTATCACCTGCAGGCCACTGACGGCCACGGCGTGACCTTGGTGAACATCGGCGTAGGCCCGTCCAACGCCAAGAACATCACCGACCACCTGGCCGTACTACGCCCGCATTGCTGGCTGATGATCGGCCACTGCGGCGGCCTGCGCCAATCCCAGACCATCGGCGACTACGTACTGGCCCACGCCTATATGCGCCGCGACGGGATTCTCGACCGCGTGGTACCGCCGAACATCCCCATCCCGGCCCTGGCCGAAGTGCAGCTGGCGCTTCAGCAAGCTGCGGCGAAAGTCACTGGCGAAAAAGGCGAAGAGCTGAAAAAACGCCTGCGCACCGGTACCGTGCTGACCTATGACGACCGGAACTGGGAACTGCGCTGGGCCCAGGAGCGGCCGTTGATCAACCTGTCCCGTGCCGTGGCCGTGGACATGGAAAGCGGCACCATCGCCGCCCAGGGTTACCGTTTGCGCGTGCCTTACGGCACCTTGTTGTGCGTATCGGACAAACCCTTGCACAGCGAGATCAAGCTGCCGGGTTCGGCCAACGCGTTCTATGAGCGTGCGGTCAGCCAGCACTTGAAGATCGGCATCGAGGCGGTCGACCTGTTGCGCACCGAACTCAACTCGTTGCACTCGCGCAAACTGCGCAGCTTCGACGAACCGCCGTTCCGCTAAGCGGTTGGGATGGTCATTTGGCGGTCAGGCCACTAGCATTGTCGGTCCTGACCGTTAGATGTTCCTTTGCCATGTCCCGTCCTACCCGTCCCGATTCGCGCCGCCCTGGCGTGAAACCTTCGCAGCCTGTTCGACGTGTCGCCAAGGCGCCACCGGCCGAGCCGAAGCTGATCCTGTTCAACAAGCCGTTCGATGTGCTGACCCAGTTCAGCGACGAAGGCGGGCGCGCGACGCTCAAGGATTTTATCGATATTCCCGGTATTTACCCGGCGGGGCGCCTGGACCGTGACAGCGAAGGCTTGCTGCTGTTGACCAACGATGGCCAGCTTCAGGCGCGCATCGCCGATCCCAAGCACAAATTGGCGAAAACCTACTGGGTGCAAGTGGAAGGTGAGCCGACTGAAGAACAGCTGCAACGTCTGCGCGATGGTGTCGAGCTGAACGATGGCATGACCTTGCCTGCCGAGGCTCGGCAACTGGATGAACCGGCGTTATGGCCGCGCAACCCGCCGGTACGCTTTCGCAAAAGCGTGCCGACGCATTGGCTGGAGTTGGTGATTCGTGAAGGACGCAACCGTCAGGTACGGCGCATGACCGCAGCAGTGGGCCTGCCGACGCTGCGCCTGGTGCGCGTGCGCATTGGCGACTGGTCTATCGACGGCCTGGATCAAGGCCAATGGAAGGCGGTGCCGGCGCGCTTATAAGGCGCCGGATTCAATCAGGCCGATCACCACGCTCTTGATGATGAACGCTGCCACACCAAGGCCCAACACGAAAAACAGGATGAACGAACCAAAGCGCCCGGCCTTGGATTTCTTCGCCAGGTCCCAGACGATGAAGCCCATGAAAATGATGAGGATAGTGACCAGGCCGGTCATCATCCATTCTTCAAACAGGGCGGGGTCGATGTTGTTCATGGGGCTCTTCCGACAAGACAAGCGAGCAGTATACGGCAGCGTCACAGACGCAACATTGACCTGAGTCCTGCACGGTCAAACTGTGGGGGGCCTGATGCCATTGTAGGAGCCAGCTTGCTCGCGAAAAACTCACAGACGCCGCGTTCATTCAGGAGGCACGGGTTATCGTTAACGTTTTTCGCGAGCAAGCTCGCTCCTACAGCTGAGCATCGTTGTTCTCAGGTGCGCAGGTGGGTCAGAGGCAGTTCGGTGCTGTTCAATACCTGGTTGAGCACAAAGCTGGACCGCACGCTGGTCACCCCTTCAATCCGGGTCAGATGCCCCAGAAGCAATTTCTGATAGTGATCCATGTCCGGCACTACCACCTTCAACTGGTAGTCCGCATCCATCCCGGTCACCAAACTGCACTCCAGCACTTGCGGCAGGGTGCGGATGGCGGCTTCGAAATTCTCGAAGCGTTCCGGCGTGTGACGGTCCATGCCGATCAGTACGTAGGCCGTAAGGCTCAGGCCGAGCATCTTGCGGTCGAGCAGGGCGACCTGGCGGGCGATGTAGCCGTCGTCCTCCAATTGCTTGACCCGGCGTGAGCAGGGCGAAGGCGACAGGCCGATGCGTTCGGCCAGCTCCTGGTTGGAGATCCTCGCGTCGCGCTGCAATTCCGCCAGAATACTCAGGTCGTATCGGTCAAGCTTGCTCATTGGGTTGGCCTTTGTCGTAACTATTGCGGTGAATTATCTATGAAGGGTTAAAAATTGCGCAAGCACTGTTTATTGACGCAATCTTCGCAATCCTCTGCCCGCCTGGCACGCCTATGATTACCAACAGAATCACC
This sequence comes from Pseudomonas sp. MF6767, assembly GCF_016405475.1. NCBI lineage: Bacteria > Pseudomonadati > Pseudomonadota > Gammaproteobacteria > Pseudomonadales > Pseudomonadaceae > Pseudomonas > Pseudomonas sp. MF6767. Next base: position 155,604 of record NZ_JAEKCY010000013.1, read on the forward strand.
GCCTGGACAACAGTCCACAGCAGCGCGCCCAATCAGGCCCGTTGCGGCCGCCGCCCCAGCAGGGTTGAGCCGGCCTCCAGGCTGCACACTGTCCACAAGACGGCGTGAGGTGAGCCAACGTCAAAAGCGTTGAGCACGGACGAAATTCTCAAGGGGTGGCCGACGGGTCACCCCTTTTTCTTTGTGCGCGTTTTGCCTTCAGAAAATAGTTCTCGTGACTGATAACCTGTCTCAGAACCGGGCGAGGCTTTTCCAGTCTCATGATCAAGCCCCAATCCGCAGTGAGGAAAAGCATGAAGCGCATCTGGCGTATGGCAGGTGTTGGTTTGCTGGTGGTCAGCGTCGGCTCCCAGGCGATGGCCGACGAACGCGATAACTCACCGGGCCAGGGGCAACGGCCTGAGCACAATCAGCCACGCCCACAAAACCCGCAGGGTGATCGTGGCGGCGAGCACGAGGGTGGCCAATGGCAAGGTCGGCCTCAAGGTCATGAGCCGGGGCGACCAGCACCGCAACCGCAACCCTCCAATAACCTGCCGATCCAGGGCCGGCCCGATACCGTGCGCCAGACCCAGGAGCCGCGCCAGGGTTATTACCGTGATATTCCCAGACGCCCCGATGACAACCGGCATTGGGAGGCCGGCGGCCCCGGTTCGCGTCCGAGTAACGATCGCCCCGGTGATAACCGCTGGCCAGGCCGCCCCGACGGGCATGGCAATGGCTGGGGCCCAGGCCCGCAGCATCGCCCTGGATATGTCATCGACCGTTTCCCCGATCGCAATTACCGCGTGCCTTACCGTGGCCAGGACTACTTTTTCTCCGGCGGCTACTGGTATCGCCCCCAAGGCCCACGCTACGTAGTGGTGACGCCGCCCTATGGCATTCGCGTGCATTACCTGCCGGACTACGCACGTGAAGTGTGGGTAGGCGGCTCGCTGTTGTTCCTCGCCGCAGGCGCCTATTACGCCTACGAGCAAAGCACCCAGCAATACGTGGTGGTACAACCACCGACGCAGGTGCCATCACCTCCGCCTACGCCTCAAGGCAACGGCTATGACGTGGTGGCTTACCCGGCCAACGGCCAATCGCCAGCCCAGGTACAGCAGGACGGCTACGACTGTTATCGCTGGGCGGTGCAACAAAGTGGCTTCGACCCGCGCACCGTTACCTACGCCCCGGACCCTGCGGTGGTACAAACTTACCGCCAGGCCCAGGGCAACTGCCTGGGCAGTCGTGGATATCAGGTGCAGTACTAGGTTTTGTTGCCGGTGACCACTTCCCGCGGGTCGGCATGCACCAGCACTTCGGCCTTCGGATATTCCCGGTGGATGGCATCGGCGGCCTGGTCGCTGATGCCGTGGGCCACCGACAGCGTTAACTCGCCCGGCAACTCCAGGTGCAACTGCACAAACCAGTGGTTGCCGGAAACCCGCGTACGCAAGTCGTGGGCACCCAGCACGCCGGGTACGCCCCGGGCCAGTTCCAGCATGTGCTGGCTGACGTCTGGCGGTAACTCTTCATCCATCAGCACCGCAAAGCTTTCCCGGGCGATCTGGATCGCGCTCCACAGAATGTAAGCGGCGATTCCCAGGCCGAACCAGGCGTCGACCTGATGAAAGCCAAAGCCTGCCAACACCAGCGCAATCAGGATGCTGCCATTGAGCAGCAAGTCTGAGCGGTAATGCAGCGAGTCGGCGCGCACCGCATTGGAGCCGGTCTCGCGCACCACGCGGTGTTGCAGCACCAGCAGAGCCACGGTCAGCGCCAGGGACAAGATAATCACGCCGATACTCAACCACGGTGCGCCAACCGGCTCTGGGTGCTTGAGCCGTTCATACGCCTGGAGCGCAATCAGCACCGCACTGCCGGCGATAAACAAGGCCTGCGCCATCCCCGCCAGCGACTCCGCCTTGCCATGCCCATAACGGTGATCGTCATCGGCCGGGCGCAGGGCGTAATGCACTGCCAGCAAATTCAACAGCGAAGTGACGCCGTCGAGCAGTGAGTCGGTCAGCCCGGCGAGCATGCTCACCGAGCCGCTGAGCCACCAGGCGATGGCCTTGGTCACAATCAACACGCAGGCCACGCCCACCGAGGCGCGGGTGGCCAGGCGCAAGAGCCTTGCGTGTTCGGGGCTGCTGGTCATGAGCTGTCCTTACGCGGCAGGCTGCAGGCCCAGGGCCGCCAGTTGCTGCACGCTGCCCTTGAACTGGATCAGGCGCGGGTCATCCAGCGGCAAGGTGCGGCCGGTTTCCTTCTGGATGATGCTTTGCAGCTTGGCGTTATCGACCGTGCCGTCGGCGCCGATGGCTTCGTGCAGTTTCTCGGGGGCGACCTGGGCGGTCTTGCCCGGTTCGAAGTAAATGGCGCCCGTGGCGAAGTCGACACCGAAGGCGATCAGGCCGGGGATCACATAAAACAGCAGGCCGAGGGCATCGAGTACCGCGATGGTTGGGTCGATCTTGCCGTCGATCTGGCCACGGCGGTCGGGGTAGAAAATCGACCCACAGGCGGTGAGTTGGCTCAGCAGGGTGACGGCGAGGACACCGCCGATGACACGGGAAGCGATACGCATGAAAAAGTCTCCTGAACAGATTTAAGGGTGACTATAAGCCAGATCGGCCAGGCGCCGATGAATCCATGTGGGAGCTGGCTTGCCTGCGATAGCGTCGGCTCGGGGAATACAGTGGCAACTGTCATACCGCTATCGCAGGCAAGCCAGCTCCCACCTTTGACTGCATTCCCAGTCCCAAGAGTGGCTGTTTTTGAGACCCGCATCGGCATCCGGCAGTTCGCCGTTATACTCGCCGCTCTGCTTTGGAGCCAGTATGAATTCGTTGCCGATCGATGATGTTTTACCCGCCTTGCGTGACGCCTTGGCTCATCGCCATGAAGCCGTGCTGGAAGCGCCCCCCGGAGCCGGTAAAACCACCCGCGTGCCCTTGGCTTTGTTGCATGAGCCCTGGCTTGCCGGGCAAACCATCCTGATGCTCGAACCCCGGCGCCTGGCTGCCCGTGCTGCTGCCGAGCGGCTGGCCAGTGAACTGGGTGAAAAGGTCGGTGAGACCGTGGGCTACCGCATTCGCCTGGACAGCAAAGTCGGCCCCAACACGCGCATCGAGGTTGTCACCGAAGGTATCCTCACCCGCCGCCTGCAGGACGATCCGGCGCTGGACGGCGTGGGCTTGTTGATCTTCGACGAATTCCACGAGCGCAGCCTCGACGCCGACCTGGCGCTGGCCTTGAGCCTCAACGGACGCGAGCTGTTTCGCGACGAGCAGCCGCTGAAAATCCTGCTGATGTCCGCCACCCTTGAAGGCGAACGCCTGGCCGGCTTGCTGGATGACGCGCCGATCCTGCGCAGTGACGGGCGCATGTTCCCGGTGCAGATGCGCTGGGGGCGCCCTTACCAGGCCGGCGAGTTTATCGAGCCGCGCGTGGTGCAAACCGTCCTCGAAGCCCTGCATGACGAGGCCGGCAGCGTGCTGGTGTTTTTGCCGGGGCAGGCGGAGATTCGCCGGGTCAACCAGCAACTGGCCGAGGCCCTGGGTGATCGCCCTGACGTGCTGTTATGCCCTCTACATGGCGAGCTGGACCTCAATGCACAGCGCGCCGCCATCGACCCGGCGCCGGCCGGCAAGCGCAAAGTGGTGTTGGCTACCAACATCGCCGAGACCAGCCTGACCATCAACGGCGTACGCGTGGTGATCGACGCCGGGTTGGCTCGGGTGCCGCGTTTCGACCCCGGCAGCGGCATGACCCGCCTCGACACCCAGCGCATCTCCCGCGCCAGCGCCACCCAGCGCGCCGGTCGGGCAGGTCGGTTGGAGCCGGGGGTGTGTTATCGGTTGTGGTCCGAAGACCAGCACGACGGTCTGGCCGCTTATGGCAGCGCGGAAATTCTCGCCGCCGACCTGGCGGGGCTGGCCTTGCAACTGGCCCGTTGGGGCGTGACGCCCAGCCAGTTGGTGTGGCTGGATGCGCCACCCACAGCCGCGTATGCCCAGGCCCAGGATCTGTTGCAACGCCTCGGTGCATTGAACGACGAAAACCTCACCGCCCATGGCCAGAAGATGGCCGAGTTGCCCGCCCACCCGCGTATTGCCCACCTGTTATTGCGTGGCCAAGACCTGGGGCTCGCCGCCACCGCCTGTGACGTGGCGGCGCTGTTGGGCGAGCGCGATATCCTGCGCGGCGGCGGTGCCGATTTGCACAGCCGCCTGGCGCTGATGTCCGGCGAGGAGCGTGCGCGAGGTACCCAGGGTGGCGTGCAGCGCGCCAAGCAACTGGCCCGGCAATACCGTGGCTACCTGCGCGGCAAGGCGACCCAGCCGGTGGACAACCCCGACCACCCGCGCTGGCTCGGCGCCTTGCTGGCACTGGCCTACCCGGACCGCGTCGCCCAGCAACGTCGCCCCGGTGGCGCTGAATACCGCCTGGCCAATGGCCGCGCAGCGCTGTTTGCCGAAGCCGACAGCCTGATGAAACAACCCTGGCTGGTGATCGCCGACCTGGGCAGCCGCCAGGGCCAGCGCGAAGAACGCATCTACCTGGCGGCGGATTTTGATCCGGCACTGTTCGACACGGTGCTGACCGAGCAAGTGCGCAACGTCGACCAACTCGACTGGGACGAGCGCGAAGGCGTCTTGCGTGCCGAGCGCCAACGCAAAGTCGGTGAACTGGTGCTCAGCCGCGAACCCCTGACCGGCCTCGACGAATCCGCCCGCAGCCAGGCGCTGGTCAACCTGGTGCGCCGCAAAGGCCTGGAACTGCTGCCCTGGACCCCGGAACTTCGTCAGTGGCAAGCCCGTGTGATGCTGCTGCGCCAACTGGATGCCGGCAACACCAGCGAGTGGCCCGACCTCAGCGACAAGGCCCTGCTCGCCAGCCTCGAACACTGGCTGATGCCTTATCTGGGCAAGGTCTCGCGCCTCAGCCATTTCGCCAACCTGGATATCTCTAGCTACCTGCACAACCTGCTGCCCTGGCCTTTGCCCCAACGCCTGGAAGAGCTGGCGCCGCAGCATGTGAAAGTGCCGTCGGGGTCATCGGTACGCCTGGACTACAGCGAGCAGCCGCCGATCCTGGCGGTGCGCTTGCAGGAATTGTTCGGGCTGGCAGACACCCCGCGCATTGCCGGCGGACGCCTGGCCGTGAAGTTGCACTTGCTGTCCCCGGCGCGTCGGCCGGTGCAGGTCACGCAGGACCTGGCGAACTTCTGGCGCAGTACCTATGCCGAGGTGAAGAAGGATCTCAAGGGGCGATACCCCAAGCATTATTGGCCGGATGACCCGTTGGTGGCCGAAGCGACGGCCAGGATCAAGCCCAGAAAGCCCTGAGTGTTCAAGTCATTCCCAGTCTTTACGCAGGCTGGGCTCATTACCTGAAGGCTTGGAATCAAGGATTCGGCCGCCAACGATACCCAAGGCTGATGATTTCGTTTTTTCCCAGGATGGATATGTACCCAATGCTCAAGTTCAATGCTCACCTCGGTTTCCAATTCAACGAGTTGCCTTTTCTGCAACGCATCGAAGCCGCCGCCGCTGCCGGTTTCAGGGCAGTGGAGTTCCCGTCACCCTATGAATTCGACGCCAGCCTGCTCGCTGACCATCTGGCCCAATACAACCTGCCGTTGATTCAGTTCGCAGCGCCAGCGGGCGTGACCAAAGGCATCGCTGCCTTGCAGGGCAATGAACAGGAATTTCGCGAGGGGCTGCGCGAGGCGGCCCGCTATGCGAAGGCGCTGAACTGCTCGGATGTGCACATCATGTCGGGCGTGACCACGCCTCAGGATGAGAGCGCGCTTGCCTACACCAATAACCTGGAATACGCGGTCAAGTACCTTGAAGATCGGGGTTTGCGAACGTTGATTGAAGTCATCAGCCCGCAGGCGATGCCTGGCTATTACCTGTCTGACTTCAGCAAGGCCCAGCAGGTGCTGGAAACCTTTACGAGTGTCGGGCTGATTCTGGACCTTTACCATGCCCAGTTGTTGACCGGCGACCCAGCCGGGGTGCTGGCGCAGTTTTACGACAGGACCGTCCATGTACAAATCGCCGACAACCCGGGGCGTCATGAGCCGGGCACCGGGACCATGGACTTTGCTGGCTTGTTCGCGGCGCTGCAGCAGCGTGGCTACCGAGGATGGATCGGCTGTGAATACCGCCCATCCGGCACCACGGTTGCCAGCCTTGAGTGGCTTAAGCCCCTCCTGAAACCCTAGGGGTTATTGCGCGGCAGGCAACAGGAATCGGGCGATCACCGGCAGGTGATTGGAAATACGCAACGTATCTTCCTGGCGCACCTTGGCTTCCACGCGTTTGACGCGCGAGCTGTAGAACAGGTAATCCAGCGTGCGATCCGGGCCATCAAGGCCTGGGTCGTTGGGGAAGTGCGTCAGCCATTTCTCGCGGTCGATGCCACTGGATTGGCTGTTGCTGGGGATCATCGGGTACTTGTCCCACAGCAGATGCAACTCACTGTCCGGCGAATACTGGCCACGCTTTTCTGCGTCCAGGCGCAGGAACTGGCCCAGTGGCAGCAGGTTGAAATCCCCGCCAATCAACCAGGGTGTGCCGCGACCTTCGAGTTTATCCAGCAGTCTTACCGTACTCGTCACTTGCTCCCGCAGGGCACTGCGCCCTGGCGCACCGGCGTCCAGGCGGGTGTTGAGCACCGCCAGTTGGCCTCCGTCGCTCAAGGGCAGATACGTCAGCAGCAGGGCCGGCTTGGGTTGGAACTGCCGGCTGACGAAGTTGGCATCGGCGGTTGGCAGTTGCAGGCGTTCGGCATGTTCGATCTGGTAGCGGCTGAGCGTAGCGAGCTTGCGCCCGACGCTGCCGAAGATATGCAGGCTGGGCACAAAGTCGGCTTTCCAGTCGAAGGCCTGGGCGCTGCACGGGTAGAGGTCGACCAGACGCTCCTGTAACAGCGCAAGCTGGTCCTGATAATGGGAAGGCTTGGCGCCTTCGTCGACTTCCTGCAACAGCAGGATGTCGGGCTGTTCGTCGCGAATCACCCGCGCCACTTCGTCGAGGCTAAAGGCCATGTCTTCGACGGTGGGGCGATCGTCCGGGCCGCTGCCGTCCGGGGTGTCGTACCAGAACACGTAGTTCTTGCCGGCCAGGTATTGCACATTCCAGGTCATGACCTTGAGCGCCTGCCCCGGCAGCAGTGTCGGGGCACGGGGTGCCACGCAGCTGACGGGCAGGGTCTCTTTGTCGGCAGGGCGCCAGGTCAGGCTGTAGATCAGCGCGGCCAGCAGGCCGGCGATGATCAACAGGCTCAACAGGGTTATGCGCAATAAACGGGTCATCGGCTCGGCTTATATGCGTGTCAGAAGAGCCACGGAGCATATCACCGCACGTCGGCGTCGCCACCGATCAGCATGAATAAACGGAACAGCACCACGCTGGTGAACAGTTGCAGGAAGCTGTGGGCGCTGTCCATCAGCAAACCCAGCAACGGCGCGGGTTCAGGGTACGCCGCCACGCTGGCGCCCTTGAGCAGCCACAACGGCGTCATCACGCACAGCAGGCACACCAGGATGCGCCAGAAATGCCCGCGGGTCAGGCGAAAGCTTTCCTTCATCGCCTCCAGGGCGGGCATGCCGCGCAGCACCAGCAGGTATTCGGCAAACGCCAGCACCACCATCAGCCACAAGCCCGGCAGGAAATACAGCGACAGCCCCAACAGAATCAGCAAGGTGCTCATGGCTGTCAGCAGGGCAAAACGCGGCCACAGGCTCAAGGCCATGGCCCACACGTCCTTGGTGCGCGGCGACTCGCCTCGGGTGCGGGCGTCGAGAAACAGGATCAGGGCGCCGGTGTACAGCGGGTACACCAACAAACCTACGACCACGCTGTAGCCGGGAAACGCATCCGGGCCCAGCGTGTGGTCCAGCACCTGTTGCAGCAAGGCTTCGAGGATCACCAATGGCAGGCACAGCTGGACGATGGCGCCCAGGTTGCGCTGGGTAAAGCGGAAGGAGTCGCGCAAAACGTCTAACGGATTCATCAGGGTCATCACAGGCCTGGAAGCAGAGGGCCACACTTTAACCGATCAGGGTCCAAGGGGCGCAAACGTAAACCTTGAGTAAAGACCATTGAAACAACTCGTAACATCCCCATAACTGGAAAGCCCCCAGCCTGATCACAGGCGGGACCGGAATTTTTTATCGGCAATCTAACGAGGTCGCCATGAATAGCGAAGAGCAAACCCTGATCGATGGACTGTTTTCACGGTTGCAGCAAGCCGAAACGGACTCAGCCCCCCGCGACGCCCAGGCCGAAGCGCGGATCAAGGAGCATATGGCTCGCCAACCTGCCGTCGGCTACTACATGACCCAGTCGATTCTGGTACAGGAACATGCGTTGCAGAGTCTTGACGCGCAGAACAAGCAACAGGCCCAGCAGATTCAGCAATTGCAGGACGAGCTGCAACGGGCCAAGGCCACGCAACCTGCGCCGGCCAGCGGTGGTGGGTTCCTGTCGAGCATCTTTGGCGGCGGCTCCCGTGAGCCACAGCCTGCGCCGAGCAACTCAGGTGGCGGCTGGCGTGAACCGGCGCGGCCATCGTTCAACCAGCCAGCGCCCCAGCAGAACTATCAGCCGGCGCAAGCACCGGCAGCCGCGCCAGCCGGCAGTGGCTTCCTCGGTGGTGCCATGAAGACCGCCGCCGGCGTGGCCGGTGGGGTGTTGCTGGCCGAAGGGATCAGCAGCCTGTTCCATCACAACCAGCAACCGCAGGTGGTGGAGGAGATCATCGAACAACCGGCACCGGCCAGTGATTCAGGTAACTGGGGCAACGATGACCAGACGTTTGCCGGCAACGACAGCTGGGGCAGCAATAACGCCGATAGCTTCGCCGACAGCGATTATTCCGACGATTCCTCTTCCTTTGGCGACGACGATTCCTTCGTCTGACACACCAGGCCCGGGGCGCTGCTGCGCTCCGGTCTGATTTTTTCCCGGAAACGCTCCCTTGGCTGGCATACTGGCGCCCTTTCCGGGCGCTGGCGCCTGGCTGTCCATGAGGAAGTGCGGTGAAAAAAATTGCAGTGTTCGCCGATGTGCAAAACCTCTACTACACCGTGCGCCAGGCCTATGGTTGCCACTTCAACTACGCCGCCCTGTGGGCTGACATCAGCGCGCGCGGGCAGATTGTCGAGGCGTACGCCTATGCCATCGACCGCGGCGACAGCAAGCAGCAGCAGTTCCAGCAGATCCTGCGCAACCTGGGCTTCACGGTAAAACTCAAGCCGTATATCCAGCGCAGCGACGGCTCCGCCAAGGGCGACTGGGACGTGGGCATCACGCTGGACATCATGGACGCCGCCGACCATGTCGACGAAGTCGTATTGGCCTCTGGTGACGGTGATTTCGACATGTTGCTCGAACGCATCATCCACAAGCATGGCGTGCGGGCCGTGGCCTACGGCGTGCCGGGGCTGACGGCCAACTCATTGATACGCGCCGCCAGCCACTACGTGCCGATCGAAGGCGCGTTGTTGCTCAAATAGATCGTAGAACGGAGTTGGAACAGGTTTGGAACGTATAGCGGTCATCGACTTTGAAACCACTGGCATCACCCCCAGCAGCCACTGCCGGGCCACGGAGATTGGCGTGGTCATCCTCGAGCGTGGGCAGATCGTGGACCGCTACCAGAGCCTGATGAACGCCGGCGTGCGCGTACCGGCGTTTATCGAACAGCTCACCGGCATCAGCAACGCCATGCTGCGCAGCGCGCCACCGGCTGAACGGGTGATGAACGAAGTCAATGAGTTCGTCGGCACCACGCCCTTGATGGCGCACAACGCCGCGTTCGACCAGAAGTTCTGGGACTTTGAGCTGGGCCTGATCCGCCGCACCCGCCTGCAAAAGTTCGCCTGCTCCCTGCTGCTGGCCCGCCGCCTGATGCCGGCGGCGCCCAACCACAAGCTCGGCACCCTCAACGCCTACGCCAAACTGCCCCACACCGGCCAGGCTCACCGGGCGCTGGCGGATGCGGAAATGGCCGCCAACCTCACAGCGCACCTGGCCCAGGAACTGCGCCAGACTCATGGCTTGCGGGAGCTGTCCCATGACTTGCTGTGTACCTTGCAAAAAGTGCCGGCCGCGAAGATCAATGAGCACCTGAAGAAACATCGCGGGTTTTAAGGCCTGGCGCTGATCGTCCCCACGCTCCGCGTGGGCATGCATCTGGAGACGCTCCGCGTCACGACTTTAAGAATGGACGCAGAGCGCCCAGGGCGGCATTCCCACGCAGAGCGTGGGAACGATCAGCACGATCAGCAAACAGCGCGGGTTCTGATCCGGCTACTGCCTCAAGAACACTGGAGTTCCCATGTGGGCGCTGGCTTGCCTGCGATAGCGGCGTATCAGCCAGCCATTTATTGCTTGACCCTCCGCTATCGCGGGCAAGCCCGGCTCCCACAGGGGTTATGCGTCGTTTGATCGTCCCCACGCTCCGCGTGGGCATGCATCTGGTGACGCTCCGCGTCACGACTTTAAGAGCGGACGCAGAGCGCCCAGGGCGGCATTCCCACGCAGAGCGTGGGAACGATCAGCAAACAGCGCGGGTTCTGATCCGGCTACTGCCTCAAGAACACTGGAGTTCCCATGTGGGCGCTGGCTTGCCTGCGATCGCGGTGTATCAGCCAGCCATTTATTGCCTGACCCTCCGCTATCGCGGGCAAGCCCGGCTCCCACAGGGGTTATGCGTCGTTTGATCGTCCCCACGCTCCGCGTGGGCATGCATCTGGAGACGCTCCGCGTCACGACTTTAAGAGCGGACGCAGAGCGCCCAGGGCGGCATTCCCACGCAGAGCGTGGGAACGATCAGCAAACAGCGCGGGTTCTGATCCGGCTACTGCCTCAAGAACACTGGAGT